>CAYZPH010000020.1:0-40307 GCA_964480495.1 uncultured Sangeribacter sp. | reverse complement strand
GTTCTCTTATTGTAATACTTACGAATATGTGTGGAATAGTTGGATATGTAGGCGATTCAAATGCTTACGGTATTCTTGTAAAAGGCTTGCATCGACTGGAGTACAGAGGATATGATAGTGCCGGCGTGGCGATGATCAATGATTCCGGAAAACTAAATGTCTACAAGACTCTTGGAAAGGTGTCGAATCTTGAGAGTTTCTGTAACGATAAGGATATAAGCGGTTGCACCGGAATCGCTCATACAAGATGGGCTACTCATGGTGAACCATCTGATTGCAATGCTCATCCTCATTTTAGTGAAGATGGTAAGATTGCATTGGTGCACAATGGCACTATAGAGAATTATAAGGTGTTGAAGGATGCCTTGATTGAAAACGGTTGCAATTTTCGTTCGGAAACAGATACGGAAGTTCTTGTGCAACTTATAGAATACATAAGGACTAATAATGACTGCACGCTACTCGATGCAGTGTGCGAAGCTCTCCGACAGGTCGTTGGCGCTTATGCTATCGCTGTAATTGAAAGCAATAATCCAGATACTATAATAGCTGCGCGTAAAAGTTCTCCATTGGTGATTGGTATCGGTGAAGGTGAGACGTTTCTTGCTTCTGATGCTACTCCGATTGTGGAGTATACGAAAAATGTGGTCTATTTGAAGGATGACGAGATAGCTGTGATTTCAAAAAATCAACCACTCAAACTTATGAATCTTAACAACGAGGAGACTAAGATTGATGTGAAAACGCTTGAAATCTCAATATCTCAACTTGAAAAAGGCGGGTATCCTCATTTTATGCTGAAGGAGATTTTTGAACAACCTAACACGCTACAGGATTGTATTCGCGGCCGTGTGGTGGAAGATGGAAAGAAAATTATCCTCAGCGGAGTGCTCGATAGTAAGGAGAAGTTTCTCAATGCCAAGCGTATCATTATAGTGGCATGCGGCACTTCTTGGCATGCATCTCTTATCGGAAAGTATCTTATTCAAGATATGTGTAAGATTCCAGTGGAAGTAGAGTATGCCAGTGAGTTTAGATATAGTAACCCGGTAATCGATGAACGCGATGTTGTAGTGGCTGTGTCGCAGAGTGGTGAGACAGCAGATACGTTGGCTGCTATCCAGATGGCTCGAGAGGCAGGAGCATATGTGTATGGTATTAGCAATGTCGTGGGTAGCTCAATTCCTCGCAACACTGATTCAGGAACTTATATCCATGTCGGACCGGAAATCGGTGTGGCGTCTACCAAGGCTTTTACCGGACAGGTTACGGTACTAACACTTCTGGCTTTAGCTATCGCCGAATTGAAAGGTACTATGAATAATGAGCAAATCGCGGAAATAGGCTCTGCTCTGAAGAAAATTCCTGAATACGTAAGGGAAACTCTGAAGCTAAGTGACCAAATAGAGAGGTTGTCGCTTATCTATACGTATGCTCGCAATTTCCTTTATCTCGGTAGAGGATATAGTTATCCGGTGGCAATGGAGGGAGCTCTAAAACTTAAGGAAATATCCTATATTCATGCTGAGGGTTATCCGGCTGCTGAGATGAAACATGGCCCAATCGCTCTTATCGATGAGGAAATGCCAACAGTTATTATCGCTCCAAACGACCATCTTTATGAAAAGATCGTTAATAATGTACAGCAGGTAAAGGCTCGCCATGGAAGCGTTATTGCTATCGTGACAGAGGGCGACAAGGAAATCTGCAATATTGCTGATCATGTGATAGAGGTGCCGGATGTTCCGGAATGTCTTACTCCGATCATTACAAGTATACCGCTTCAGCTCCTTTCTTATTACATTGCGATAAACAAGGGTAAAAATGTGGATATGCCCCGTAATCTTGCCAAGTCTGTGACTGTGGAATGATATTTTAGAAAAAAATACACGCAAGTATGAATTTTTTTATTGAAAAATTTGGTGCGTTAAAAAAATTGTTATAACTTTGCACTCGGTTTCGGGAATGAATGTCTCACACGAGCAAAATTCGAAACTTGAGTATGCCTCTTTAGCTCAGTTGGCCAGAGCACGTGATTTGTAATCTCGGGGTCGTTGGTTCGAATCCGACAAGAGGCTCAAATTAGAACAATGAAATTTTGGGCGAATACCAGAGTGGCCAAATGGGGCAGACTGTAAATCTGCTGGTTAATACCTTCGGTGGTTCGAATCCATCTTCGCCCACATTTGCGGAAGTAGCTCAGTTGGTAGAGCATTAGCCTTCCAAGCTAAGGGTCGCGAGTTCGAACCTCGTCTTCCGCTCCCAAATACATTTTGCCCATGTAGCTCAGGGGTAGAGCACTTCCTTGGTAAGGAAGAGGTCGCGGGTTCAAATCCCGCCATCGGCTCAAAAGAAAACGAAAGAAGGTAGCCCCGATAGCGTCTTTTCGCTACCGTGGCTCATTGTTGAGAAATCAATCATCTAAAAATTAAAAATACAGCTATGGCTAAAGAGAAATTCGAAAGAACCAAACCGCATGTTAACATCGGTACTATCGGCCACGTTGACCACGGTAAAACTACCCTGACCGCGGCTATCACCACCGTTCTTGCTAAGGCAGGTCTTTCTGAGCTCAAGTCGTTCGATCAGATCGACAACGCTCCCGAAGAAAAGGAACGTGGTATTACTATCAACACCTCGCACGTTGAATACGAAACCGCTAACCGCCACTACGCTCACGTTGACTGCCCGGGTCACGCTGACTACGTTAAGAACATGGTTACCGGTGCTGCTCAGATGGACGGCGCTATCATCGTAGTTGCTGCAACTGACGGTCCCATGCCCCAGACTCGCGAACACATCCTTCTGGCTCGCCAGGTGAACGTTCCCCGTATCGTTGTGTTCCTGAACAAGTGCGACATGGTAGACGACGAAGAAATGCTCGAACTCGTTGAAATGGAAATGCGCGAACTTCTCGACGCCTACGAATATGACGGCGACAACACCCCCATCATCCGCGGCTCTGCTCTCGGCGCCCTCAACGGCGAACCCGAATGGGAAGCTAAGGTTATGGATCTCATGGAAGCCGTTGATAACTGGATTCCCCTGCCTCCCCGTGCAGTTGACAAGCCCTTCCTGATGCCTGTTGAAGACGTATTCTCGATCACTGGTCGTGGTACTGTAGCAACTGGCCGTATCGAAACCGGTATCGTTAAGGTAGGTGACGAAGTACAAATCATGGGTCTCGGCGCTGACATGAAGTCGGTTGTAACCGGTGTGGAAATGTTCCGCAAGCTCCTCGATCAGGGCGAAGCTGGTGACAACGTAGGTCTGCTCCTCCGTGGTATCGACAAGAAGGACATCCGTCGCGGTATGGTAATCTGCCACCCCGGTGTTGTTAAGCCCCACGACGAATTCAAGGCTTCTGTCTACATCCTGAAGAAAGAAGAAGGCGGCCGTCACACTCCGTTCCACAACCACTACCGTCCCCAGTTCTACATCCGTACCCTCGACGTAACCGGTGAAATCACCCTTCCCGAAGGCGTTGAAATGGTAATGCCTGGTGACCACGTAGAAATCATCGTTAAGCTCATCAACCCCGTTGCATGCGACAAGGGTCTGCGCTTCGCAATCCGCGAAGGTGGCCGCACCGTAGGTTCGGGTCAGATCACCGATATCATCGAGTAATCTGTTGATATAAAAACACCATGTCAGCCGCCCACGCGGCGGCTGACAATACACGGGAATAGCTCAGTCGGTAGAGCACTGGTCTCCAAAACCAGGTGTCGGGAGTTCGAGCCTCTCTTCCCGTGCTAAATTTTTAAGAAATGAATTTAGTAAAAGATATAAAGGAGTCTTATAGCGAACTCGTTCATAAGGTTTCCTGGCCAACTCAGAAAAATCTAATCAATTCCTCAGTTCTTGTGCTGATTGCTTCCATCATTATGGCATTGTTGATTTGGGCAATTGATCAGGTATTCAATTTTCTGATGGAGACTATATATAGCATTAGTTTCTAATTCTTTAAAGTAGGTTTCAATGGCTGATAAGAAATATGAATGGTATGTGCTCCGCGCTATTTCTGGCAAGGAGGCTAAGGTGAAGGAAGTGCTTGACGCTGCTGTTAAGAATACTGACCTTGGTAAATACGTATCTGAAGTTTTGATTCCTACCGAGAAGGTATCTGTTACTCGCGGAGGCAAGAAAGTTACTAAAGATCGTACACTCTTTAGCGGTTATGTTTTTGTGAAAGCAATACTTACTGGTGAGGTTCAGTATGAGCTTCGTAACACGAGCAATGTTATCGATTTCTTGCGTGGTCGTGCAAAGAACTCTGAACCTGAATCATTACGTGAGAGTGAGGTTATGAGGATGCTTGGCGCTGCAGATGCTCTGAATGAATCTCCGGAATCTTCAGAAGAATCTTACCTCGTTGGTGAGGCTGTTAAAGTAACTGCAGGTCCGTTTACTGGTTTCTCCGGTGTGGTGAAAGAAGTTATCGGTGACAGACGTAAGTTGAAGGTAGAGGTCAAGATTTTTGGCAGAGCTACCGATCTTGAGTTGGAAAATTCCCAAGTGGAAAGAGAATAATTCTTTGAGTCGTCTGATGTTACGCAGCCGACTTTTTGATGATTTCTCAGAGAAAATCAATTATTTAATGTAAACAAAAATGGCTAAAGAAATTGCTGGACAGATCAAATTGCAGATCAAAGGTGGTGCGGCTAATCCGTCCCCTCCGGTAGGACCGGCCCTCGGTTCTAAGGGTATCAATATCATGGAGTTCTGCAAGCAGTTCAATGCCCGTACCCAGGATAAGGCAGGCAAAGTGCTTCCTGTAGTTATTACTTACTATACGGACAAGAGCTTCGACTTCGTTGTGAAGACTCCTCCGGTAGCAGTTCAACTTAAGGAAATTACTAAGGTTAAAAGCGGTTCCGCTCAGCCTAACCGTAAAAAGGTTGCCGAGATTACTTGGGATCAGGTTAAGACTATTGCTGAAGATAAGATGCCTGATTTGAACTGTTTTACTTTAGACTCGGCAATGCGTATGGTTGCCGGCACAGCGAGAAGCATGGGTATCACCGTCAAAGGAGCATTCCCTGAACTCAATTAATACTTCAATACGAAATGGGAAAACTGACAAAAAATCAAAAGTTGGCTCTGTCGAAGATTGAAGCTGGGAAAGCATATACTTTGGCAGAAGCTACTGAAAAGGTAAAGGAAATTACATTTACCAAGTTCGATGCTTCTCTTGATATCGACGTTCGTCTTGGTGTCGATCCTCGCAAGGCTGACCAGATGGTACGCGGCGTGGTTTCGCTCCCTAACGGTACCGGTAAAGAAGTACGTGTACTTGTACTTTGCAATCCCGATGCTGAGGCTGCTGCTAAAGAAGCAGGCGCTGACTATGTTGGTCTCGATGAGTATCTCCAGAAAATCAAAGGTGGTTGGACTGATGTTGATGTAATCATCACTCAGCCTTCCGTAATGGGTAAACTCGGCCCTCTCGGTCGTATCCTCGGTCCTCGAGGCCTTATGCCTAACCCAAAAAGTGGCACAGTGACTATGGATGTCGCTAAAGCCGTGAAAGAGGTTAAGCAGGGTAAGATCGACTTTAAGGTTGACAAAACTGGTATTGTGCACGCTTCAATTGGTAAAGTTTCGTTTGAGGCAAAAGCTATGCTTGAAAACGCACGCGAGTTTATCAATACTCTGGTTAAGATGAAACCTGCGACTGCAAAAGGTACTTATATCAAGAGCATCTATCTTTCAAGCACCATGAGCCCCGGTGTGAAGGTTGACGTTAAGAGCATAGATGAATAACCCTCAAAACGACACTCAAGATGAAGAAAGAAGATAAGACCCTGCTGATTGAAAAAATCGGCGAGACTCTAAAACAATACAGCTGCGTCTATCTCGTTCAGTCCGCTGGACTTGACGCTGAAAAGACCAGTGCTTTGCGTCGCGCTTGTTTCCAAGATGACATTAAGATGATGTGTGTGAAGAATACTCTTCTCCACAAAGCATTTGAGGCAAGCGAAATCGATTATTCTGGACTCTACGATTTGCTTCATGGCGAAACTACTCTTTTGCTCTCTAATGTAGGTAATGCTCCTGCTAAGATGATCAAGAAGTTCCGCGATAAGAAGGAAACTCTTCCTGCACTTAAGGGTGCTTTCGTAGAAGAAAGTGTATATGTCGGTGAGGAAATGCTAGACACCCTCGCTTCCATCAAGAGCAAGAACGAACTTATCGCCGACGTTGTGGCATTGCTGCAGTCGCCTGCTAAGAACGTTATCTCTGCACTCAACAGCGGTGCCGGAAAACTTCACGGTATCCTGGAAACCCTCTCCAATAAGTAATAATCAATATTGTAAAATAAATAAAAAACTATACAAAAATGGCAGATTTGAAAGCATTTGCAGAACAGCTCGTAAACCTTACTGTAAAGGAAGTAAACGAACTCGCTCAGATCCTCAAGGACGAATACGGTATTGAACCCGCCGCTGCAGCAGTAGCAGTAGCAGCCGGCCCCGCAGCAGGTGCAGCTGCAGCTGAGGAAAAATCTAACTTCGACGTAGTTCTTAAATCAGCTGGCGCAAGCAAGCTCGCTGTTGTTAAGCTCGTTAAGGAACTTACTGGTCTTGGTCTTAAAGAGGCTAAAGAACTCGTTGACGGCGCTCCTAGCGTTGTTAAAGAGCAGCTCGCTAAGGCTGACGCAGAAGGTCTCAAGAAGCAGCTTGAAGAAGCAGGCGCTGAGGTTGAGCTTAAGTAATTTATATACAGCATTGGCTGATTCCTCCGCAATTCTGCGGGGGAATCAGACTTTTTCGCAATAGTGCGTGGTTATTTTAGGTGCCCGCTTGTCATGCGTATTGCACCTATTGTCACTCCGCAGATTTTCAGATTCCATCCTTATGGTTAATCTGAAAATTATTTGTGTCTTATAATGTGGAGTATTTTAGTTGATTTAATTATTTTTATCCCACATTAACACTTTTTAATATCACAGGGTGATTCCTGCGGTATTTCCTAAAGCACAATAGAATTTCTATATTAAGAAAATGTCACAGAATACAAATGCAAAACCTCGCGTTAACTTCGCGTCAGTGAAGAATCCGTATCCTTTCCCGGATTTTCTTGAGGTGCAGTTGAAGTCGTTTAGAGATTTCCTTCAACTTGACACACCTCCGGAAAACAGAAAGAATGAGGGGCTTTACAAGGTGTTTTCCGAGAATTTCCCTATCGCAGACACCAGAAATAATTTCGTTCTCGAGTTTCTCGACTATTACATCGATCCCCCGAGATATACTATCGATGAGTGCTTTGAAAGAGGCCTTACTTACAGTGTACCTCTCAAGGCTAAACTGAAGCTTTACTGCACAGATCCCGATCACGAGGATTTTGCAACAAGTATTCAGGACGTTTACCTTGGTCCTATTCCATATATGACGGATCAGGGAACTTTTATCATTAATGGCGCTGAACGTGTTGTTGTTTCTCAGCTGCACCGTTCTCCGGGTGTGTTCTTCGGTCAGAGCATGCACGCTAATGGTACTAAGCTTTATTCTGCGCGTATCATTCCGTTCCGCGGTAGTTGGATCGAGTTTGCTACAGACATTAATAATGTGATGTATGCATACATTGATCGTAAGAAGAAACTTCCTGTTACTACTTTGCTCCGTGCTATTGGTCTTGAAAGTGATAAGGATATTCTTGAAGTTTTCGACCTGGCAGAAGAAATTACTGTTACTAAGACAAATCTTAAACAGGTGGTTGGAAGAAAACTCGCCGCTCGTGTGCTTAAATCTTGGATAGAGGATATAAGCAGTGACGATATCGGTGAGGTGATGACTATCGAAAGAAATGAAGTCGTCGTAGACCGCGGTACTCCTGTTACTGAAGATAATATTGATGCTATTCTTGAATCAGGTGTGAAGACTATCGTTCTTGAAAAGGAAGATGTCAATGCAATAGATTTTAGCATCATTTTCAATACTCTTTCTAAAGATAGTTCTAACTCAGAGACTGAGGCAATCCAGTTTATTTATAGACAACTCCGTAACGCTGAGCCACCAGATGATGCTTCTGCTCGCGAGGTGATTCAAAACCTCTTCTTCAGCGAGAAACGTTATGACCTTGGAGATGTTGGTAGGTATAGAATCAATAAGAAACTCAGCCTGACTACTCCTGCTGATGTGAAAGTCCTCACAAGAGAGGATATAGTGGAGATTATCAAGTATCTTATTCAGCTTATCAATAATAAGAGTGATGTAGATGATATCGACCACTTGTCTAATCGTAGAGTGCGCACCGTCGGCGAACAGCTGTATAACCAGTTTAATATTGGTCTTGCTCGTATGAGCCGCACTATCCGTGAGCGTATGAATGTTCGCGATAATGAGGTGTTTACTCCTACTGATCTGATCAATGCAAAGACAATCTCCGGCGTTATTAATACGTTCTTCGGTACTGACGCTCTGTCTCAGTTCATGGACCAGACAAACCCATTGGCCGAGATTACTCACAAGCGCCGTCTATCTGCACTTGGTCCTGGCGGTCTTAGCCGTGAAAGAGCAGGCTTCGAGGTGCGTGACGTTCACTATACTCACTATGGTCGTCTCTGTCCGATTGAAACCCCTGAAGGTCCTAACATCGGTCTTATCTCTTCTCTTTGTGTCTACGCTAAGATTAATAATCTTGGCTTTATAGAGACTCCTTATCGTAAGGTCAACAACAGCGTAGTTGATCTGAACAACGATAATGTGGTATATCTTACTGCTGAGATGGAGGAAGGCTTGAATATAGCTCAGGGCAACGCTCCGCTTAACGATGACGGATCTTTCGTGCGCGATAAGGTTAAAGCGCGTCAGGATGCAGACTTCCCGATTGTGCCACCAGAGGATGTGAAACTTATGGATGTGGCTCCTATTCAGATTGCATCTATTGCCGCATCGCTTATCCCATTCCTCGAGCATGACGATGCTAACCGTGCACTCATGGGATCTAACATGATGCGCCAGGCTGTGCCTCTTATGCGTAGCGAGGCTCCTATTGTTGGCACCGGTATCGAAGGTCAGCTAATCCGTGACTCTCGCACTCAGATTATGGCTGAAGGAGATGGTGTAATCGAATATGTTGACGCAACGACTATTAAGATTGCTTACGACAGAACTGAAGACGAGGAGTTTGTTGAATTTGAACCTGCGTTGAAAGAATACAGAATTCCGAAGTTCCGTCGCACTAACCAAAATACTACTATTGACCTCCGTCCTATCTGCGAAGTTGGTCAAAAAGTTCACTATGGCGATATCCTGACTGAAGGTTATTCTACAGAAAATGGTGAACTCGCTCTCGGACGTAACCTGAAAGTGGCGTTCATGCCTTGGAAGGGTTATAACTATGAGGACGCAATCGTGCTCAATGAAAGAATGGTGAGAGAGGATATCCTCACTTCCGTGCATGTTGAGGACTTTACTCTTGAGGTGCGTGAAACCAAACGTGGCATGGAGGAACTGACTTCCGACATTCCTAACGTAAGCGAGGATGCTACTAAGGATCTTGACGAACGCGGTATTATTCGTGTGGGCGCTTACGTGGTGCCTGGCGATATTATGATAGGTAAGATCACTCCTAAGGGTGAAAGCGATCCTACACCTGAAGAAAAATTGCTCCGTGCTATCTTTGGTGATAAGGCCGGTGAGGTTAAGGATGCTTCTCTTAAGGCAAGTCCTTCGTTGAAGGGTGTTGTTATCGGTACTAATCTCTTCTCTAAGGCTGTGAAGACCAAAACTTCTCGTAAGACTGCCAATGAACAGACTGAATCTCTCGAGAAGGAATATAAAGAGAAGCAAGACGAACTTCGCGATATCATGGTAAGTAAGATGGAATCATTGCTTTCCGGTGTGGTTTCGGCTGGCGTTAAAGATTATCTCGGCGACGAAGTCGTGGCAAAGGGCGTGAAGTTCAACGGTGTGAACTGGGGCGACTTTAAATATGAGTCTGTAAACCTCAGCAACTGGACCGATGATCAGCGTATCAACGGCATGATTGTGAAGCTTGTCACTAACTATCTTCGCAAGTCGAAGGAAATTGACAGCGAGCTCCGCCGCAAGAAGTTTGATATCACTATCGGTGATGAACTTCCTTCTGGTATTATGCAGATGGCAAAAGTTTACATCGCTAAGAAGCGTAAGATTGGTGTCGGCGATAAGATGGCTGGTCGCCACGGTAATAAAGGTATCGTGTCGAGAGTTGTGCGTCAGGAAGATATGCCGTTCCTTGAGGATGGTACTCCTGTAGATATCGTGCTTAACCCTCTGGGTGTGCCTTCTCGTATGAACCTTGGTCAGATTTTTGAGACAGTTCTTGGTTGGGCTGGTCGTGAATTGGGTGAGAAATTCGCTACCCCGATTTTTGATGGTGCAAGCCTTGATGACCTCAACGAATGGACCGATAAGGCCGGTCTCCCACGTTACGGTAAGACTTATCTGTATGATGGTGGAACTGGCGACAGATTCGACCAGCCGGCTACAGTTGGCGTGATCTATATGTTGAAACTCGGCCACATGGTTGAAGATAAAATGCATGCCCGCTCAATCGGCCCGTACTCGCTCATCACACAGCAGCCTCTCGGTGGTAAAGCTCAATTCGGTGGCCAGCGTTTCGGTGAGATGGAGGTTTGGGCTCTCGAGGCTTTCGGCGCAAGCCATGTGCTTCAGGAGATCTTGACTATAAAGAGTGATGATGTTAATGGTCGCAGCAAAGCTTACGAGGCTATTGTGAAAGGTGATCCGATGCCTAATCCTGGCATTCCAGAGTCGCTCAACGTTCTTCTCCATGAACTTCGTGGTCTCGGACTTAGTGTTACTCTTGACTAAGATCTGCGATCTCCGATATTATCAGTTAAATAAAAGGCAAGATGCCTATTGGGCGTCTAACGCTGAACAATATAGAAGGAAAACCAATGGCTTTCAAGAAAGATAATAAAATTAAGACAAACTTTTCTAAAATCACTATCGGACTGGCTTCGCCCGAGAAGATTAAGGAAATGTCGAGCGGTGAGGTGCTAAAGCCCGAGACCATCAACTACCGTACTTACAAGCCCGAACGTGACGGCCTCTTCTGTGAGAAGATTTTCGGCCCGACTAAGGACTATGAATGCCACTGCGGAAAGTATAAACGTATCCGCTATAAGGGAATAGTCTGCGATCGTTGTGGCGTGGAAGTAACCGAAAAGAAGGTGAGACGTGAGCGCATGGGTCATATTGAACTAGTTGTGCCGGTGGCTCATATCTGGTATTTCCGCTCTCTACCTAACAAGATAGGATACCTCCTCGGACTCCCTTCTAAGAAACTAGACTCGGTTATATACTATGAGCGCTATGTAGTGCTCCAGCCGGGTGCCGCAGCAGGAATTCAGACCGAGACTCGTGACGGTGAAAAACTGTCTTCTAAAGACGCCGGTAAGGAATTGGCTCGCCTCGACCTCCTCTCGGAAGAAGAATATCTCGATATTCTAGACAAACTTCCCGAAGATAATCAATTGCTCCCTAACGATGACCCTAATAAGTTTATCGCTAAGATGGGTGCAGAGGCAATCTATGAACTACTGCAGAATCTCGATCTCCCGTCTCTCGCAGCTGAACTGCGTGACCGTGCTTACAAGGAAGGTTCTCAGCAGAGAAAAACAGAGGCACTGAAGCGTCTTCAGGTGGTAAACTCTTTCCTTGCTTCTAAGGATGTGAACAGACCTGAATGGATGGTGCTGAAGGCTATCCCAGTGATCCCACCGGAACTTCGTCCTCTCGTGCCGCTTGATGGTGGTCGCTTTGCTACTTCTGACCTCAACGACCTATACCGTAGAGTGATTATCCGTAATAATCGTCTCAAACGACTCATTGAGATTCATGCTCCGGAAGTGATTCTTCGCAATGAAAAACGTCTCCTTCAGGAGGCTGTAGATTCTTTGCTCGACAATTCACGTAAAGCTTCGGCGGTGAAGAGCGATGTGAATCGTCCGCTCAAGTCTCTCTCTGATTCACTGAAAGGTAAGCAGGGTCGATTCCGTCAGAATCTGCTCGGTAAGCGTGTAGACTATTCAGCACGTTCTGTGATTGTAGTAGGTCCGGAACTTAAGATGCATGAGTGCGGTCTTCCAAAGCTTATGGCTGCCGAACTCTACAAACCGTTTGTGATTCGCAAACTCATCGAGCGTGGTATCGTTAAGACTGTGAAGAGTGCAAAGAAGATTGTAGACCGCAAAGAACCTGTGGTATGGGATATTCTTGAACATGTGATGAAGGGTCATCCGGTGTTGCTTAACCGTGCTCCGACACTACACCGTCTTGGTATCCAAGCTTTCCAGCCCAAGATGATTGAAGGAAAAGCAATTCAGCTTCATCCTCTCGCTTGTACGGCGTTCAATGCCGACTTCGACGGTGACCAGATGGCTGTGCATCTACCACTCGGCAACGAGGCTATTCTTGAGGCTCAGATGCTTATGCTCGGTGCTCATAATATTCTTAATCCTGCCAATGGCGCGCCTATCACCGTCCCCTCTCAGGACATGGTGCTTGGTCTGTACTATATCACAAAACTTCGTCCCGGCACTATGGGTGAGGGAACTAAGTTCTATGGCCCCGAAGAAGCTGAGATTGCTTTTAACGAAGGGAAACTTGATCTCCATGCTCCGGTTTCTGTGCTCGTTGATGATATCGATGAAAACGGCAATCAGGTGAAGGTGCTCAAAGAAAATACTTCTGTAGGTCGCGTACTCTTCAACCAATATGTGCCGAAGGAAATTGGATATGTGAATGAGATCATTTCTAAGAAGTCGCTACGTAACATTATTACTAAGGTTATTAAGACTTGCGGTGTGACTCGTTCTGCTCAGTTCCTTGATGATATCAAGAACCTTGGTTACAAGATGGCATTCCGAGGAGGTCTGTCGTTCAACCTTGGAGACGTGATCATTCCTAAGGAGAAGGCTGAATATGTGGCTGAAGGTAATGCTCAGGTGGAAGAAATCCTTCAGAATTATCTGATGGGTATGATTACCGCTAACGACCGTTACAATCAGGTGATCGATGTGTGGACAAATGTCAATAAGCGCCTTGCCGATACCCTGATGAAGCAGATGGAGGAAGACCAACAGGGCTTCAATTCTGTCTACATGATGCTTGACTCCGGTGCCCGTGGTTCTAAAGACCAGATTCGTCAGCTTTCTGGTATGCGTGGTCTTATGGCTAAACCTCAGAAGGCCGGTGCAGAAGGTGGTCAGATTATCGAGAACCCGATTCTTGCCAACTTTAAGGAGGGCTTGAGTGTGCTTGAATACTTTATTTCAACTCACGGTGCTCGTAAGGGTCTCGCCGATACTGCGCTTAAGACTGCCGATGCTGGTTACCTTACTCGTCGTCTTGTCGATGTGGCTCACGACGTGATCATCAATGAGGAGGATTGCGGTACACTCCGTGGCCTTGTCTGCACAGAAATTAAGAACAATGAAGAAGTAGTGGCTACACTCTCTGAACGTATTCTTGGTAGAGTGTCGCTCCACGATGTGCATGATCCGCACGACGATTCTATCATCTTCGTTCATGCTGGAGAGGAGATAACAGAGGCTATCGCTGAGAAGATCGAAAATTCAGCAATTGAAGCTGTTGAGATTCGTTCTGTGCTCACTTGTGAGTCGAAGAAAGGTGTATGTGCAAAATGTTATGGCCGTAACCTATCAAACCACAGAATGGTGCAGAAAGGCGAGGCTGTCGGCGTGATTGCAGCGCAGTCTATCGGTGAGCCGGGTACTCAGCTTACTCTTCGTACTTTCCACGTCGGTGGTGTGGCTGGTAACGTTTCTGCGGTGAAAGATGTTGTGGCTCGTCACGATGGTCGCCTTGAAATAGAGGAACTCCGTACCATTAAGGATAAAGATGGTGTTGATATCGTAATTGGTCGTATGGGTGAAATGCGTATCCTCGAACCTAATAGCGGAATCGTTCTTACAAATGCCAATATCCCATATGGTTCACGTCTCTACATCAAGAGTGGTGACATGGTGAAGAAGGGCGACATCATTTGTGAATGGGACCCGTTCAACGCCGTTATCGTAGCAGAAGAAGGTGGAAAGATGCAATTCGACAATGTGATTGAAGGCGTAACTTTCCGTGTCGAGTCTGACGATGCTTCTGGTATGCGCGACAAGATCATGATCGAGTCGAAAGATAGAAATATGGTGCCAGCTGCTCGTCTCGTAGACGCTTCTGGTGAAACTATTCGTTCTTATTCACTTCCTGTGGGTGCTCACCTCCTGATTGAAGATGGGGCTGAAATCGAACCCGGTCAGGTGTTTGTGAAGATTCCGCGTGCTTCTGGCTCTGCAGGTGACATCACCGGTGGTCTTCCACGTGTCACCGAACTCTTTGAGGCTCGCAACCCGAGCAACCCGGCAGTGGTAAGCGAAATCGATGGTGAGGTTAAGTTTGGAAAAATCAAACGTGGTAACCGTGAAATCACTGTTACTTCAAAACTTGGCGAAACCAAAGAGTATCTCGTGCCACTTTCGAAGCAAATCCTCGTGCAGGAAAACGACTATGTACGTGCCGGTACTCCTCTTTCCGATGGAGCTATCACTCCGAGTGATATCCTTAACATCAAGGGTCCAACGGCTGTGCAGGAATATATCGTAAACGAGGTGCAAGACGTATATCGCATGCAGGGTGTGAAGATCAACGATAAGCACTTCGAGGTGATTGTGCGTCAGATGATGCGCAAGGTCAATATTCTTGATCCGGGTGATACTCGTTTCCTCGAACAGCAGGTAGTTGACAAGCGCGACTTCATGGAGGAGAACGACACTATATGGGGCAAGAAAGTGATTATCGATGCCGGTGACTCAACCAAATATATCAAAGGTGAGATTATCACTCAGCGTAAGCTCCGCGATGAGAATTCCGCTTTGAAGCGTAAGGACCTCAAGACAATGGAAGTGCGTGATGCTATGCCCGCTACTTCCGAGCAGGTACTTCAGGGTATTACCCGTGCTGCTCTGCAGACATCAAGCTTCATGAGTGCTGCATCATTCCAAGAGACTACTAAGGTCCTCAATGAGGCTGCAATCAATGGCAAGACTGACTATCTCGAGGGCATGAAGGAAAATGTGATCTGCGGTCACTTGATTCCTGCCGGTACCGGTCTGCGAGAATACAACCGCATCGTAGTTGCAAATAAGGATGAACTTGCTGCTATGAACATTACAGACGATTATGCTTCTGTTGTGGATGTTGAAACTCGTGAACTTAATAAAGTTTAAGTCTTAGAATAAATATTGATTATCTAAAATAATAAGAGGGCGTATCAAATCAATGTTTGATGCGCTCTCTTATTATTTAGCCAGGTATTTTCTTTGCTATGTAACCGAGTGTGAGGAATTCACTTGATATTATTGCTGTCTGATAAAACTTTTGAGGCTAGAAAAAATTAGGACTGAATCCATATTGCAGGAGTCAGTCCTTTTCGGTTATTTTGCTGTCGCCAAACAAAACTAAATAACAATTCGTAAAATTCAAATTTAAGAATTAAGCATTGTTCATTTTGCGAAGAAAGCACTCAAGAGTGTTCACCATGAGGCATGCACGTGTCATCGGGCCGAGACCTCCCGGTACAGGAGTAATCACAGACGCAACATCTTTCACGTTGTCGAAATCTACGTCGCCACACAGTTTGCCTGTCTCAGGATTGCGGTTGACTCCTACATCCATCACTGCAGCTCCGGGTTTTACCATGTCGGCTGTCACAAATTTCGGTTTGCCGATTGCTACCACCAAAATATCAGCCTGACGTGTCACCTCGGCAAGATTTTTGGTGCGACTGTGAGCCATGGTTACAGTCGCGTTGTGGTCAAGAAGTAGTTTTGATGCTGGAAGTCCAACAATATTGCTACGTCCAATCACTACTGCTTTTTTACCTTCTATTTCTACTCCTGCTTCTTCCAGCATCATGATGATGCCCTGCGGAGTGCATGGAAGTAGACAAGGCTGTTTCTGCCAGAGCGATGCCACATTGAGGGGATGGAATCCATCTACGTCTTTTTCTTTAGATATAGCTTCGATAACTTTTGCTTCGCTGATGTGGCGGGGTAGTGGTAGCTGAACCAAAAGGCCGTCAACACTATTATCTGCGTTAAGTTCCGCTATCTTGTCGAGAAGTTCTTTCTCGCTTACAGTGTCAGGATATTTGAGGGTGGTGTTTTTGAAACCTACTTCTCCGCAGTCGCGTGCCTTGCCGGTAACATACGACACACTTCCCGGATCCTCGCCTACGAGTATTACTACCAAATGAGGAACCCGTCCATATTTTTCTTCACATTCCTTTACCCTTTCAGCTACACTCTGCTTCACTTTTTTGGCGAGTGCTGTTCCGCTTACGATATTGCCCATTATTTGTATTTAGATGTTATTGTTGTTTTAGTCGCAAAATTAGCAAAAAATACTCGTTTTTGCAACCTTGCAAGATATCGGTATTCAGAGTTTCCTATACTGCATGTCGATGGCTGTATATTTTCTCTCTTTCGCATTGTTGCAGTGCTCCATTAGTCCGAGAGGTTCGGTAAGAGGCTTGCCGTTTACTTTATATATGGTTCCACTCGGTGTGTTTGGAATGGTCGCTGCTTCAAGAAGATATTCATCGCAATAATTTAGACTTCCGAATTCAGGCCACTCGCTTATCAGAAGATCCATTGCGACTGCATCTGCTGCCAATGCATCTTGCGAGGCTATGATGGAACATGCCCAATCTCCGTTGAAAGGTGCTTCCTTCCATTTAGGAGCCGGTGCGCCATTTACATCTCGAGAACCATATGTGCCATCGATTAGGAAAAGAAGGCATTTACCTCCCATGTCGGGATGTGCTATGAAATCTACAAATGTCTTGTAGGCATGAGTTCCGTTTCGCTTGTCTTGACTCACATTGTTATGTGCGTTCTTTCGCCATTCAAGAGCAATGTCGGTAGCACCATACCAGTTCTTGCCGGTGAGTGTCACTCCTGGCCCCTTATGAGTTTTGAGTAGGGCACTATTGATGAGATAATCAGCGTCAACAATGCACTTGGCAAGTCCTCGCGCCATCTTACCATTGTCTTCAGAATACGTGATTTGTTCCGGATAATAGTCGCATTTATCACGTCCGTCGCCTCCTATATTATCAATGAATTTTACCTTCGCATATGTGCGGTGAATCTTATTGTAAATGCTGTCGGTAATTGCTCGACTCGGCTCACATACTATGATGTCTTCCTCTCTTACTCCTGCATCTTCTACAAGAGACTTGATAAGTGCAAATGTTACGTATGGCGAAGAGTTTAGTTCGATTGTGTCTCGGTGTGTTATTGCATTGTTCATGTTGAGCTTTATCGCAATTTTTTCACCTTTTTTATAATACCGTTCTCCTTTGTTGTGTCGGCGATTGAAGTCGACAAACATTGCCTTCCATCCGTCACTGGCGCTCTTCGCCCCTCCTACAGTGGCGATACATTCACGAATCATAGCATTAGCTTTCTGCTGGTCGTTCCAACGCTCTTCAACCCATATGCCGGTTTCTCCGTCCCATTTGGCAACTCCAGGTGCATGCACCCATGCTACTCTACCCGGCACTGCTCCTTGTGCTTTTCCAAGCGGAGTGTTAGGTGCGACGTGAAGACGTGGCAGAGGTGTCGCATCATTCTTCAAAGTCTCTGCCAAAGCTCCAATTATTGCAACCGACATCATAAGTCCGGCTAAAATGATAGTCTTTCTCATTGAAATATAATTCTCATTTATTAAATTATTCTTTATTCAAGGTCAAATGTTAGATTGATATGAAAGCCTTCGTCTCCAGGCTTGATTCGTATTACATCTGGCTGTGACTGCGGTCCCTGTTGTTGTAGAGGCTTGTAGCTTCTCATTGGGGGAATGGAGAGTAGAAACGATATGTCTCCTTCCGGAAAGGCAACCATCGTCTTTTCCGGTTTTGCTTGCGCTTTAGCTCTGATAATCGCTTCTTCAGGTCCACCCATCTCTCCGAGACTGGCTTTGCCTGGTTCTTCAGGAGTGAAGAGTCTTACATACATTCGCTCAGTGTCGCTACTTACACTGAATCCGTTTCCGTCTTTGGCGAAGACTTTCATGTGTCTCACGTCGGCATGGTATCCTTTGAATTCAGGATACACCGGTGGCGTCGCAGTTCCATATTGGCCGGTTACGGTGTTGTTGTATGCTTTTGTCCACACTCCGTGTAGAGTGCCTTTTTCGCGGTTGCGCCACACTCGATAAGGACCTTTGCCTATCCAGCGTACGCTGTCTACATTCGTCTCCGGATATAGGAACGAGAGTCCAATCTGCCATCCACCCTCTTCGGTTATGAAATTGGTGCCGTAACCATGACCTTTTGGAGAGTTAAGAATCACAGCTTCCATTTTCAGTTGTCCGTCAGGATGAATTTCCCATCTTATGCTGTCTATGCCACCCCGATAATGAAATGTATGGACTTCCGTGCCGTCTGTTTCTATTCGTTGAGAGTGAGATCTGCATTCGCTTTTCATTCCCATTGGAATAGGTCCGCCAGAGAGCGGAATCACCTCTCCGTCGCGTGTGATTCGCTCTATCATTCCATCATCAGTAAATTTTACATTGACATTCTTTTTATTCCCCATCTGCATAATGTCGCTGACCATTTTCGGGGTGCGTATATAGTCTGTCCATGTGCACACTTCACATCCGTCTGGAGCGTAAGCGGTAATCTCCAGTATGTCGTTGTCGCGGAATCCGTTCGGCAATTCGAAATGAGCGAATCCTCGTTCTCCGGGTGCTATGTCGGGAAGTGTTACTGTTCCGTTGCCTGTGCACAAGGTGCTGTCTGCATCGCATTGCAGAAGTCGGTAGCGCATGGAGCAGTCTTTCATGGAGGTGAAAATCCAGCGGTTCTCTACCAATATTTTTCCGTCGAAGGCGGGTGTCACATCAAGACTCCTTATATAGATTGGACTCCATACTTCGCGTATTGTGTAGACACTCCCTTCCGGCTGTCTGTATGGATCCACACACCCATCGGGAGCATTGCTCCCATCGCTATCGAGAATGCAATCTTTTATGTCAAATTTTCTATCGCCAAATTTTAATCCCCTCGACTTGCCGGTGGGAAGATCCGTACGCCTTACCGCCTCATCTACAAATGCCCATATGAAACCTCCGGCGAAAAGGGGCGATTGGCTCCAATTGTCCCAGAAGTCTTCAAGAGCGGCTCCTTGTCCCTTATCATATTGCCCGTGGAGAAACTCTGTGGGCATGAACACGTTGCGCCCCTTTGCAAGTCGGTATGCCCCTGTCTGATAAGCGGGGTAGTGGTGTGTGTCTATGCCGTTGTAGTCCGACCATGGATGCACCACCATTCTCTTCTGGAGATCATATTGAGCAAAAAGTGTGTCGATACTCGTGTTCCAGCCGTCTTCATTGCCGTTTGCCCATACGAATACCGATGGATGATTTTGGTCTCGGTTGATGAATTCCGGTAGAAGACGCATCGCTGTGGTGTCATCATAATGTTTTTGCCATCCGGGAAACTCATCAAGGTAAAGAATTCCGGCAGAGTCGCATAGATGCAGAAAATACTTGTCTGATGGGTAGTGGCATCTTACAGCATTCATATTCATGAATTTCAGTAGCTTAATGTCAGCGTTGTCTTGCGCTTTATTTGTCGCACGCCCTGTCTCAGGATGGAAGCAATGCCTGTTTGTTCCCTTTATCTTCAGCTTTTTTCCGTTGAGATAGAAACCATCATGCTCCACGAAGTCTATTGTGCGGAATCCTATCCTTTCCGTTACGCTGTGAGTGTCATCTCCCTCTCCGAGCGTAAATGTTATGTCGTGAAGGTTTGGAGTCTCTGTGTCCCAGGTACTGATGCCTGTGAAGTCAGCCTCTACAGTGTAGGTGCCATCTATGCTGTTGTATGTGGTAGTCACGTTTCGTGCTGTTTCTCCCTTGATACTGATTTTGAGCGGAACATCATTGTTGGCACATCGAGTTTTTACTTTTGCTGTGAGGTGGCCGTCGGCACGCGCGTCAATGCTGGTGCTACTTATGTGGCGCATGGGCATTGATTCGATGTAGACTGGTCTGTATATGCCACCGAAAAGCCACCAGTCTGCTCTGCGCTCTGCCGAGTTGACCGAGGCGTTGGCCGACTCTTTGTCTACACGAACCTCAAGAGTCTGTTTTTTACCTGGCTTTACAAAAGATGTGATGTCGAAGGAAAATTCTGTAAAACCTCCTTGATGGGTTGGAGCTATCTCTTTGCCATCTATTTTAACTTTTGTGTCGGTCATAGCTCCTTCAAACGTAAGCCTGAAGTACTTTCCCTTTTCAGATGCAGGAATCTTGAATGTCGTGGCATATATTCCAGATTCATTTGAAGGCTTAAGTCCAGGTGTTGTGTAGAATCTGCCGTAGGTGTATGCTCCGAATCCTTGAAGTTCCCAGCAACTCGGCACTTCTATTTTGCTTTTTGTCTTGCTGCGCTGCCCATCGGTGCAGTAGAAGTCCCAAGTTTTGGTGTCTCCACTGTCTGTGCCCGACAAGTAATGGCGTTCCGTAACTGCGCTGAATGCGAGTGACGTAGCCGATAGTAGTATGATTAGTGCGGTTTTTCTCATCATGTGTTAGTTCAGAAGTGATGGCAAGTTTGAAAGGAATGCTTCCCTCGCTGTAGAATCCTCGGCAGTGATGGCCGGACAGTTGTGCCATTCGTTAGGAGTAAGTCCGATAGCATCGAGACTGTTGTGTAGGAAATAGTCGCCGAAATAGGATGTAAACGCTTCTGTGGGAGCATCGCTGGTTGTGATTACTATGGTCTGGTTTATATTGTCAATACCGGGAATCCATTTGCCGTTTTCTATTCTATAGGCATAGCCGGGAAGCATAGTCTTGTCAAAGAAACCTTTCATTATGGCAGGCATGTCGCTCCACCATATCGGGAAAATGAATATCACGCGGGTCGCTCCCTTTAATAGTTGTTGGTAGCGCGCTATTTTCGGATCAAGATACTTTCCTTCTCTGAAGAGTGCAAGCTCTTCAGGATGATACGTAGGATCGAATTTTTCAGCGTAAAGGTCTATCACATCATAGCCTTCGCCACGAGCGGTAATGGCCTTCTTCAGCGTTTCAAGTATGGCATGGTTGAAACTTTTTTCATATGGATGTGCATACACTATAACAGTTTGTTTCATATATTCTATATATTTAAGGTCTTTGACGTTGTATATGCAAAATTAAGAAATAAATCCCATCATTACAAATATAAAAGCCTCCCCGTTGAGGGAGGCTTTCTCGATATCCAGATTAGTAAAATTATTATGTGTTAATTTCCATTTTTTTTTGTAGGGAAAGCGGCGGAGCGTTAGGTTGTTTTGTTGGTTTTCTTGTATTCGATTTTCTCAAATCGTAAAAGGTTAGCAAAAGATTGTTTCAGGCGTTTCAGGTAAATGACCTCCGCCGCATCTGTCCTTCACAGGTACTTTCCCGATAATTTCACGAAGTAGGTTCGATTGTATTACGTTATGTTAAATCCATTCTATTCAACAATGTAATTTTCATGGTATCTCTCTTGATTCCGAATGCAAAGTTAATACTAATTTCCTTGCTTTCCAAATCATTTTGATTGGGTTATTATGGTTGTTGCTATTCAAAATGATAGAAATTTGGTACCGAAATTTTATAATCTTGACAAAATGAAAGTAAAATTGTCGAAAATGACAATAATTCACAAATGTTGCGTTTTGTGGCATTCTCGTTTCATGTTGAGAAACATATTTTTAACATAAAAAAAGTGCGTTTTTTAATTAAAAAACGCACTTTTTATAAATTTTTGTGAAATTTTTATTGCAATAGAATCAACCTCTTACGCTCATGGCTGATAAAGGAATCTCTTGATGCTCTTCTTAGGTGTCTTTTCAAACTCTTCATTGTAGATTCTTATTTCTGCAATTTTGGAGTAAGCAGGAAGTTGCGGATTAAGGACTTTTAGATTGTTGTCCATCTCGGTGTCCGCAGTCTTGCCATCCTCATTCAGAGCTTCGAAGTCTGGATAAATCAGTGCCACGAGTTTCCCATTCTCTTCAATCACCACTGATTCCGTCACATAAGGAAGATTATTGATTTTATGTTCTATTTCTTCCGGATATATGTTCTGTCCTGATGGTCCGAGAATCATTGTCTTGGAGCGTCCCATTATGCGAATGTTACCATGCTTGTCGCGAGTCACGAGGTCTCCGGTATTCATCCATCCGTCTTTGCTGAACACTTCTTCCGTAGCTTCCGGATTCTTGTAGTAACCGACCATTACATTGTATCCCTTCACCCAAAGATTTCCTGGAATATTTTCAGGATCTGGTGAGTCGATTTTCGATTCCATGCGATCTACAGTCTTGCCTACTGTGCCATTAGGCTGCTTTTCAGGCACTTCATACGTGATGAGCGGACCGCATTCTGTCATTCCATACCCTACGGTGAAAGGGAATTTTATCTTATGAAGCAAATCGTCAACTTCATCGTTGAGCGAGGCGCCACCTATAATTAACTCTTTTAATTCGCCTCCAAGTGCATTGATGAGATTCTCTTTAATTTTGCGGCGTATGATGTCCTTCACTATTGGAAGGTTCATTAATAGTCGCATCTTGGGAGTGCGAATCACTGGGAATACCTTTTTCTTGATTATTTTCTCGATTACAAGAGGCACTGTGATGATAAGCTTCGGCTTCATTTGTGCAAGTGCTCCCATAAGTATGGCTGGAGACGGTAACCGACCAAGGAAACAGCAGTGGCAACCTTTGGCAAACGGATGAAGCATCTCAATCACAAGTCCATAGAGATGTGCGAGTGGCAACATGTTGACCATTCCGTCTCCTGGACGAAGGAATGTGAGTTGTTCAAGCGTGAATCGTATGTTGCTCCATATCGCACGATAGGGGAGTGTAACTCCTTTGCTCATGCCGGTAGATCCGGAGGTATAGTTGATTAATGCTATGTCTTCCTGTTTGTCATGATACCAATGGATATCACTACTGCTGAATCCTTGTGGATACTTTTCTTTGAAATGCTTGTCGATATTGTCGTGTACTGACTCTATCTCTTTTGTTCTCGAGAATGGAATTCCGAACTCATCTATGTAGACTACAGCATTGAGCTTTGGTAACTCATTGTGGTCAAGAGTGTTCCAGATTGGCTCGTCTGTAAAAAATAGTTTTGCATCTGAATGGTCAACGAGGTGATGTATTGTCTCAGTCTTGAATTCATTGAGAATTGGCACCGACACTATTCCATCGGTGAGGCAGGCGATAAATACAATTGACCATTTTGCTGAATTCTTACCGCAAATTGCAACTTTGTCTCCAGGTTGTAGCCCTGCTGCTTTGAAGAGTATATGGAGTTTCTCTACATACTCTGCCACTTGTGCATAAGTGTAGCTTTCTCCTTTATAGTCTGAGAATGCTATGTTTTGCCAGTTGCGGCGCACTGATGATTCCAATATCTCGTTTAGCGATGTAGGAATGTTTCTGAACTCTTGACGAGTGTCAGTTACATTTACTTCAAATGTTGGTTTCGTTTCTTGGTTCATGACGATAAGATAATTATTCTCTCCATCCCATTTTCTTTCTGAGAATTTTAGACATTCCCATACCCCACCTATAACATATAACAATCTAAAGCCGAGATAGTCTATAGAATATAAAAAAAACTCGGCTTTTGCCGAGTTTTTTTATTGATTTTGCTATGAATTAGTCTTGATTCAAATTCACACGCTTGAAATCAGCAACTGTGCAACCCTTAACTTCGCTTTCGAGATACTGGCCTACAGTCATTTTTGCATCGCGGTGATACTCCTGCTCTACGAGACAAGTCTCCTTGAAGAACTTGTTGAGACGACCATTGGCGATGTTCTGAATCATAGCCTCAGGGAGATTTGCTGCTTTTTCAGCACCTACCTTAGCTGCTATTTCTGCTGCTTTGTCAGCCTCTTCACGTGTCAACCAACCCTTAGCGATGTTGCTCTCTACGTGGTCTGCGCTGTCTACGAGGTTAGGATTGATGCCTGCCTTGCGGATAGCTGCCTCTACGGCTTTCTTAACCTGCTCCTCTTTGGTCTTTTCGATTGCTACAGTAAGCTCAGACTCTACAAGGTTTGCCGGAACATGATCGCGGTCTACAGCAATAGGATTCATTGCTGCTACCTGCATACAAATCTCACGGCCAATTGCAGTGTCAACACCTGCTGCGCTCAAACCAACGATTGTAGCGAGCTTGTTGCCGAGGTGTTCGTATGCTGATACTGACGGAGCTTCAAGGCATTCATAAGCACCGAGTTCCATCTTTTCGCCTGTCTTGCCAATCTCGTCTGTGATGAGTTCGGCTACTGTGCGACCTTCGATGGGAAGATTCTTCACTTCATCAAGGCTCTTAGCTCCAGCTGCTACAGCTGCGTCAAGAATCTTTTTGGTCAGAGCTCGGAATGATTCGTTCTTTGCCACGAAGTCAGTCTCGCACTTGAGAGCTACGATTGCTGCGAAGCCTTCTTTTGTGCCTGCGAGCACACAGCCTTCAGCTGCCTCGCGGTCTTCACGCTTAGCGGCTACGGCCTGACCCTTCTTGCGGATGATTTCGATAGATGCTTCAATGTCGCCACCAGTTTCGGCAAGTGCATTTTTGCAGTCCATCATGCCTGCGCCTGTCATGTTGCGCAGCTTTTTGATATCTTCTATAGATACTGCCATTTTTTTTCTTTGTTTTAATGAAGTCGATTGCAACTTCCTTGATTATTCAGCGGCAGGTGCTTCTGCTGCAGGAGCCTCTGCTGCGGGAGCTGCTTCTGCTTCAGCCTGGGTGTTGCGACGTACGCGACGACGCTTTCCCGGTGTAGCCTCTACTGCACCTTCCTCTTTCTCTTCTGCAGCGTCTGCTTTCTCTACGCTGCGTTCCTGAAGACCTTCTGCCATTGCTGAGCAAAGAGCATCAAGTACAACCTCGATTGAGCGAGATGCGTCATCGTTTGCAGGAATTACGTAGTCTACATTTGCCGGATCAGAGTTGGTGTCGACCATTGCAAACACAGGTATTCCAAGGCGGTTAGCCTCTGCAACTGCAATGTGCTCTTTCATTACGTCTACCACGAAGAGTGCGCTCGGAAGGCGACCAAGGTCTGCAATAGAACCAAGGTTCTTTTCCAATTTCGCACGCTGGCGTGTGATCTGAAGTTTTTCGCGCTTGCTCAGGTTGTCGAATGTGCCGTCTTTCTCCATCTTGTCGATGGTGGTCATCTTCTTCACTGCCTTGCGGATTGTGGGGAAGTTAGTGAGCATACCGCCCGGCCAGCGTTCGATAACGTATGGCATGCCGATTGAAGATGCTTTTGCCGCGATTACTTCCTTTGCCTGCTTCTTAGTGGCCACGAAGAGCACTTTCTTGCCGCTCTTTGCAATTTGCTTGAGGGCTGCAGCTGCTTCTTCAATCTTTGCTGCTGTCTTATATAGGTCAATAATGTGGATTCCATTGCGCTCCATGAAGATATACGGCTCCATTGCCGGATTCCATTTGCGCTTGAGGTGACCAAAGTGACATCCTGCTTCCAGGAGTTGTTCAAATGTTGGTGTTGCCATTTTTTTTGTTTTTTTGTTTACTTTCTTGTTTGGATTTTTCCCAACCTTCCGGTAGGCGACATACTCCGTTAGAGATTGCCAGCGTCCGGCAGGTTTAGATACTAAACTCTATGCTGTGTCTCTAAGCAGATAAATATTAACGCTTGGAGAACTGGAAACGCTTGCGAGCCTTGGGCTGACCTGGTTTCTTACGCTCTACAGTACGTGGGTCGCGAGTCATGAAGCCTTCTGCGCGGAGTGCTGCTTTGTCTTCAGGATTAACTTTTACGAGTGCACGTGCGATAGCAAGACGAAGAGCCTCTGCCTGGCCTTTGAAACCACCTCCATCAAGGTGTGCATAAATGTCATACTTCTCTTCGCAGTCGAGAGTCTTCAGGGGTTGCTTTACTACATACTGAAGGATGGAAGAGGGGAAATATACGTCGAGCGTACGCCCGTCGATTGTGATTTTGCCTGTTCCTTCGCTGAGGTAAACACGAGCCACTGCTGCTTTGCGGCGACCGATTGCATTGATTTTTTCCATCTTCTTTATTTCAGTTTGTTGATGTCGATTACTTCAGGATTAACTGCCTCGTGAGGATGTTCACTTCCGTTGTAGACGTAAAGGTTGTTGAGCTGAGCTGCGCCAAGCTTGGTCTTAGGAAGCATACCTTTTACTATTTTGATGTAGAGAGGATGCTTGCCTGCCTTGATTGTCTTCTTAAACGACTTGTTCATCAGGTCGCGCGGAGTGAAAGCGCGCTGTCCACCGGGATAGCCTGTGTAACGCAGATACTCGTGTCCATCCATCTTGTTGCCTGTGAGGATGGCCTTGTCAGCGTTGATGATGATTACGTTGTCGCCGCAGTCCATGTTGGGCGTAAAGTCGGGCTTGTATTTGCCACGAAGAATTTTTGCTACTTTTGAGCAAAGGCGTCCCAGCACCTGATCAGTGGCGTCGATTACGACCCACTTCTTGTTGATTGTTTCCGGTGTTGCGGAAATGGTCTTATAACTTAAAGAATCCACTTTTGTTTGTTTTTTGATTTTGTTATTTCCTAATTGCCTGACACGCTACGCAGTCTAAGTCTCTGTTTCGCTATGTCTTGTCTCGACTCCTTTCGAAGAAGGAACGGCCAAATTCCTAACCCTTCGCGAAGTCTGCAATGAGAATTGGATAAAATCGGCTTGCAAAATTAATAATTTTTTTCGACATGGCAAAATATTTCACAAAAAATGAAATATTTACATAGAAAAAGAGGAGCCAAACTGTTTGGCTCCTCTTTTATTTTGAATAAAGGATGTCTTTATTTGTTTTCAGCCTTAGAAAGCTGTTCTTTCAGGGCCTGGAGTGCTCCGAGGTCGCCGAGAGTTGTCTTCTCGATTGCGGGTGCCTCTGTGCGTTCCTCTTCCTGGCGACGTGCGGTGCGCTCTGCGCGTTCAGCGCGGTTAGCGTTGCGCTCTGCACGCTGTGCAGCACGTGCTGCATCTTCTGCGATGCGGCTGTGGCTCAAGATGATGCGCTTGCTGTCTTTGTTGAACTCAATCACCTTGAAGTTTAGCTTCTCACCAAGTTTAGCCTGGCTGCCGTCTTCCTTCACAAGGTGCTTGGGTGTTGCGAAACCTTCTACGTTGCCATCAAGAGTGATAACTGCACCCTTATCCATAACCTCAGATACTGTGCCTTCGTGGATGCTACCTACGGTGAAGCGACCTTCAAATTCTTCCCATGGATTGCTTTCGAGCTGCTTGTGGCCAAGGCTCAGTCTGCGGTTGTCCTTGTCGATCTCGAGCACCTGTACTTCGATTTCGCTGCCTACAGAAGTAAACTCGCTTGGGTGTTTAACCTTCTTAGTCCAGCTGAGGTCTGAAATGTGGATAAGGCCGTCTACTCCTTCTTCTATCTCAACGAATACGCCGAAGTTAGTGAAGTTGCGAACTTTTGCAGTGTGGCGGCTGCCAATAGCATATTTAGTTTCGATGTTTTCCCAAGGATCGTTCTTAAGCTGCTTGATGCCAAGGCTCATCTTGCGATCTTCGCGGTCGAGTGTCAGGATCACTGCCTCTACCTCGTCGCCAACCTTCAGGAAGTCCTGTGCGCTGCGGAGGTGCTGGCTCCAGCTCATTTCGCTTACGTGGATAAGACCTTCTACTCCGGGCTGTACTTCTACGAATGCACCGTAGTCTGCCATAACCACTACCTTGCCTGTGATGTGGTCGCCTACCTTCAGGTTTGCATCGAGGTTATCCCATGGATGAGGCATGAGCTGCTTCAGACCAAGAGCAATACGCTTCTTCTCGTCGTCGAAGTCAAGGATAACCACCTTGATGTCCTGGTCGAGCTTAACTACCTCATGAGGATCGCTTACGCGGCCCCAGCTGAGGTCTGTGATGTGTACGAGACCGTCAACACCACCGAGGTCGATGAATACGCCATAGTTGGTGATGTTCTTGACTTTACCTTCGAGCACCTGACCCTTTTCGAGTTTAGAGATAATCTCTTTCTTCTGTGCTTCGAGTTCTGCCTCGATGAGTGCCTTGTGGCTTACAACGACATTCTTGTATTCCTGATTGATCTTGACAACCTTGAATTCCATTGTCTTGTCAACGAATACATCGTAGTCGCGGATCGGGCGTACGTCGATCTGGCTGCCGGGAAGGAATGCTTCGATGCCGAAAACATCCACAATCATACCACCCTTAGTGCGGCTCTTGACATAACCCTTGATGATTTCGTCGTTCTCGAGAGCCTGGTTAACGCGATCCCAGCTACGGGTCTGGCAGGCTTTCTTGTGGGAGAGACGAAGCTGACCATTTTTGTCCTCAAGTGTCTCGATGTATACTTCAACCTCGTCTCCTTCTTTAAGGTCGGGGTTGTAGCGGAATTCGCTCACCGGGATGATGGCATCACTCTTCATGCCTATGTCTACGCGTACTTCACGCTTAGAAATGGCTTTTACGGTGCCGGTCACTACTTCGTTGTCTTTTGCTGTTTTAAGAGTCTCATCGTAGGTCTTCTCGACTTCTTCGCGGCTCTTTGCGCCAGCGGCGCTGCCTTTTTCATAGGCTTCCCAATCGAAATCTTCGATCGGGCTCTGAACATTAAGTTCGCTCATTAAAAAAGTTAATTAATTGGGTTAATAAATCTCTGCCTTAAGGCGCATCTCCAAGCGTGTCTTGACGGTTTCTGTTTTTGACCTGTCACTTCACCTCCGGACATACCTCTCCCTAAGGTGTCGCAAAATTAATATTTTTTTTTCAAACATCCAAGTTTTCAGCAACTTTTATTTTTTTTCTCGTCATGCTGAGTGTAGATTTTGCTATTCATAGATTACCATTGCGTGCTATCAGAAATAATGCTTGATATGGCTCAATACTGAGGGTGTTGTGTTTCGGAACTTTTCTTTCTCCGGAAAGGGGATTCCACAATTCTATAATACTTTTTTTATTCCGCAGTTCAATCTCTGATGTATATGGCGTTTTGCTGTGGTTATATATGAAGTATACATCAATCCCGTCGTGCACTCTATGGCAGAAGTATACCTTGTTGTCGGGCTCATTTTCGCTCTTTATTTTTATATCAGGCTTTATCTCGTAACGTATGATGGCATCATGAATGCTTTCACCCTTGTCGCACCTCACTATAATCATGCCCTGCTTTGCAAGTTCCTTAATAAGTCTTTCAGATTTTTCAGAAATTTGGCTTCGCCCCTGAACTGCCAGAATCTTATACTCCGGAGTGAGTCCTGTCTTATTCTTCATCCAATGTTTCAGTGCCGCATAGGTTGCGTTGTCAAATTGATATCCCTCCGGCACTTCCGGTAGTTTGAAAGCCATGGTCTTCCCCGGAAGATCCTCTCCTGTATACACGAGGATGTCAACGGCCGGACGTCCGGTCTGTAGCAGTTGCGCACACCTTGCCTGATATTCCCAAAAATGCTCTCGACTCTTGTCCCATGCAGCATTCAATCGGTGGAATATGTAGGGATGAGCACTTTGGCTGTCGTCATATTTTCGGTTTAGCCAAGGCTGATATGTTGAGGCGCAGACCACAAGTTCGTTTATGCCCCTGCAGAATGCGAGATTTGCAAGCCGGAGAAGTTCATGCCAGCCTCGCTCTTTCCAAAGGGTGTCGGTAGCGTTTTCGGGATAGAAATACTGAGAGTCTGTGAATGCTTCGCCAGAGGCTATTCGTTTTCCATATAGGTGGGCGGCTGATGCTGCATCGAGGCAGTCGTAGTTGCCGTTTTTCTGATATCCCCAGAATTCACCTTGAGGCTTAGCTATCATTCCTCGCGAAGCTATGTTGTCGTTTGCACATCCAAGCATGGCCTGAGATGTCAAGACCACTCCGTCTCGTCTGCATAGAGAGTCAAGGGTGCTGTAAAACTCTTCTCTGACAAGCTGGCTTATAGTTCCCTTGAAGTCTCTAAGGAATTTTTCGGTTGATTGTCTGCTGTCTACAATAAAACCGCCGAGAGCCGGTAACCAGTGGTCGATGCTGTAACCATTGATTCTTTTGAAGTGCTCGGGCATCTTCTCGGTCCAGTTCGCTATTCCGGCTTCATGACTATCTATCTGCATGCCGGCTGGTTTGCAACCGATGCTGGCAAGTGTGTCATGTATTGCCTTGAAGTAGCTGTTGTAGTGTAGCTCTGCCGCTCGCTTGTCGAGCACGTCCGCTTCTGGCCAAGTCTTGGCTGTGAGCTCTTTCCCGTTCCAGATAATTCGGTTTCTTCCGTGCTTTGCGTGTCCTCCGGTCGGCACATATCCGATCTTTGCCTCACCATAAAATGACACGAATCCGTCTTCTTTGTCCACAAGTGTGTCAGACGGCAATTCGCTGCGAAGTCCGCTTTTGCTTTCCCAATTATCGGTCTTGTCATAACTCATCAGCCTCACGTTTTCGATATATAGGCTACGGTGTATGCTGTCGGCTCCTTGCCAGTCGTGGATATTCAGTCGGAAATATCTCGCCTTTACGGCCTTGAAGTTGATGGTTCGCTGATTGCTTTTGTGCCCGATTATGTCTTCTATCCCTCTCAGAGGTGTGACCATTTCCCAGTTTATTCCGTCATCGCTACACTGAAATTCTCCTATTGGAGGCAATGATATATATTTTGCTCCGAAATACTCTTTGCTCGGTTTGCCGGGTATGTTCATCGATCCGTAAGCTCCCTTGCCGCGAGGCTTTGCCTGATAGCTTATCGTGCGGATGGCTTTGGGGATGTGGAAGTCTACGGTAATTTGCAATGGCTCGTTGTCAGTAAGATTGATCCTCTCTTTTTGGATTACAGTGTCGATATAGTTATGTTTGTCTGGTATCGTCTTTGCGGATATGGTCATCAGTTCCTTGAATCTTGCCGGAATTTCTTCTCCGGGCATCACTACAACTATCTTTTTCATGCCCATGTCGGGGATTATCCATGGTCCTCCTGCCACATATCCGTTGGTCGAGGCTACGTCAAATGTGAGTCCCAATTTTTTAGCTTTCAATGCGGCATATTTAAGCATTTCCCACCATTCTTTAGAAAGTGAGGCGAATGCTCCTTCTTGGCTCCCATGTGTTTGGTCGTAATACACCACTCCTCCTATGCCTGCGTCTTTGAATGCCTGTAGGTCTGCATCGATACCTTCTTTTGTGGTCTCTGTCTCACCGTGAAACCACCACACTTTGGTTCGCGCTTCTTTTTGAGGTGATATGAAAGACTCCCATAGAGTGTCCGGTTCTATTGCCGGTGCATTCCATATTGAAAGAATAAGAGTCGAAATTGTGAATATAATTTTTGGGGTCATTGTTTTTCGTTATAAGGATTCTGAGGATTCCATAACTCCTGATATCCGTCTGCGAAGGTTATAAGAAAATTGGAATCATGTGTAAATTGAATCAACGTTCCGTCTTCAAGCATTCTGCAGTCAGAAGTCCCGCCCTTCAGCTTCCCAAGTTGGAGCATGAAATTGCATCGTCGCAGATACTCCACAAGTGGTTTGAGTTCGGAACTATTTTTACTTCTTCGGTCGAAGTATGTTCCGAACCATGGTCTTACGGCCGGTTCGCTGTCGTTCCCAGGCTGTGATATCAGCACGTGAAGAATGCTTGCGTTTACGCCTGCATGGAAGTAGCGGTCGGCTATTGGTTTTAGCTTTTCAAAACTCCAATCATCTTGTGCCGGAATGTCCCAGCTACCATCGGTAAAACTCTCAGCCCATACTCTGTTCTTTCCGCTGTTGAGTGCCGCGCCTACAGCCGCATCTATCTCTTTCTTGCGGAATTTCTTGTCGTTGACCCAGAATTCTGCAGCTACTTCGTCTGCAGCACTTCCATACGAAATGCTGTTGCCGGGGAATGGACTATGCGCATATGGCTCGCACCATAGTTTCAATCCGTATTCATGTGCTTTTTCAGCCATCCCGCCTATGTATTCTGAGGCTACAAGTTCAGAGATGAGTGTGTCGAGATCTTTTTTGCATGCGGCATCTTCATAATTGAGAGGGTAGCCAAACCTTTGCTTGAACAGTGAGAATATGGAATCGGTGTAATTCTGCTTTCCGCGTTCCCAACTGTCGATTACTACCGTGGTGAGGGTCATACGGTCTTTTGCCGGTATGCGTCGTATAATCTCTCCGATAAATGATTCGAAATGTTTTTGCACATGTTTTTTCGACAGTTTGTCTACTTCCAGTCCTTCGGCCTCTTCCGAGCAGGGTCCACATGTCACCTGTGAACCCTGTTTGGTTTTGCATAATTCAATGCCATCCGGAGTCCAGTTGCGCATAGCTTCTTCTGCTTTTATCCACGGACCTCCAGACTGGCTCCATCCCGGACAATTGAAGATTCCCATCTCTATTCCCAGTTCTCCGGCAGTCTTTAATGCTGTGCGCAGATTTTTCCACCATCGGCGGCTTTGAAATTTGTTTTTGCCGAATTTCTGCCCTTCCCACGGGTTGTCCCATCTGGTGCGGTTACGAATGTCTGTGGCGAGATATGCAAGTGTGATGCCATTCTCTTTCATGTATTGCAGGTCGGCTTTAACGCCTTCGGGGTCTACTTGTTCGTTTACCCAGTAGTAATAGCATCCCACCTTTATGCTGTCTGGCGGATTCAGAAATGCTTTTCGAAGTTGCTCGCACTCTTGCCGATATTGCGTTTCAGGCATCACTATTTCGGTTATCTCCGTTTTGTGCCCCTTGCTGCCGTAGATTATCCTTTTCTTGTCGGTCCAGTTGGGCTTCATTTCCGAGCATTTCACAGTCAATGTGTAGTTGCCATACGGCAGTATCGGTGACATCCATCTTATCCCATCCGTGAGCATTTGTTTGCTTGGATTGCTTTCGGGCATATTAATCTCATGACTGTAAAAGTCAATATATGTAGAGAATACCACATTTCCGTCTTTGTCTGAAATGAACACTTCTGCATATGAGCTTTTGTCGTCAGTCTTTCCCTTGATGCCGATTCTGCTTCCGGTAAAATTAATGCGCAGACTGTCTCCGGGTGTTTCAAGTGTGCGTCCATCGGCTATCTCCCTTAATTGTAGCGGAGCTGCCTTGCCGGTGGCATAATCCCATGATTCCATGTATTCCGGTATTCTCAAAGTGCTGTCGGAGGCTTCTACCGGTAGCCACACATAAGTGGCTGCTTGTCTTTGTCGGGGAAATGACCATCTGTCGCCCATATACATCCAGCGCTCGTTGTCAAGCTGAAGTAGAAAACTGCATTGAGAGTTCCATGTCAGCGATCCTTCCGGACAGAAGTTTCCCCGATAGGTCCATGGCCCTCCGAGTGAAGTAGATGTCAAATACATATTGTCGTTCCGTTCCCACGAAGTGGTGTGCGATGATATCCAGTAGTAGACGCCATCTTTTTTCATCATGGCAGGACTCTCGCCACACCCTTTTACTCCGCTTACCATGCATGAGTCGAGACTGTGATAGTCTTCTGCGAGCCTGTAGATCTGTCCGTGATGCACCAGAAGATAGCTTCTTCCGTCGTCATCTGTAAAACTACCGATGTCCCATTTTTTGATGGGATTCCCCTTGTAGAGCAAAGGCCCTTTAAATGTATATGGCCCTGTGATGTTTTTGCTGGTGGCATAACAGGTGCAGGGATCTTTATATCGAAGATTATCGGAGTGCATAAGCATTACATATTCTCCTGTCTTCGGGCAGCGAAGCACTTTCGGACGTTCGCCTACTCGTCCCGGACCCATGCGTCCATCATCTTGTCTGCCTAAGGCGATACCCTCATATCTCCAGTCTGCAAGGTTGCTGCTTGAGTAGCAACTGAAGCCGGTAAATACGTTGGTAGAGTCTGTTTTCAACTCGCCAAACAGATAGTATCGTCCGTTATCCTTGATTATGTTCGCTCCATGAGCGCTGACCGGTTGTCGGTTTTGGTCATACCAGGGAATGCCGTTTATTATAATCTGCGCTATTGCAGATGTTGCCATACTTATTAGCAGAAGCAGAATAGATTGTCTTTTCATTGAGAAGGTGTTTAGTTCGATTGTTTTCTTATTGTGCCGGTCCGAATAGAATGTATAGCTCGGAAAGTGTATAATATGAGCTTTCGGTGTAGAGATACTTCATATCTATATGTAAAACAAACAGACGCTTTGTAAAGTATAGCGGATTTAATTAAATTTGCATCCGAAATGTGTATCTTTGAATGTTGATGGAATCTGATTATGTCTGTATATAAAGAGATTGAGGGTCGGTTGTGTGCTATGGCCGATGAAGCAGACGCAAGAAACCTTATGCGTTTTTTTAAGACCGGGAGGGGCGAGTACGGCGAGGGCGATGCATTTCTTGGCATAAAGGTTCCGGTGACCCGTTCTATTGTTAGGGAATATAGGCAGAGGGCAGACTTGAAAGATGTAGAGATGCTTACGGCTTCTGTGTGGCACGAAATTAGGCTTGCAGGTTTTCTGCTTCTTATCGAAATCTACAATGCGTTTAAGAAACGTAAGGATGCAGATGGATGCCGCATGGCAGTGGATTTATATATCTCGCTTATTCCGAAAGGTAACAACTGGGATCTTGTTGATCTGGTTGCCCCGAAGATTCTTGGAGACTGGCTGGTGGATAATCCGGCTTGTCGCCATATACTATATAAGTTTGCCACCATGCACGGCTGCTTATGGCATCAGCGCGTGGCAATGGTGGCAAACTGGACAATTATTCGTAGCGGAGATTTTGACGATACCTTTCGAATTGCGTTACTTTTTCTTGATCATAAGCATGATCTCATTCATAAGGCTTCCGGCTGGATGCTGCGTGAGGTGGGCAAACGTGGAGGAAAAACCGAACTGCTGGCTTTTCTCGATAAGAATGCTCCGAAGATGCCTCGCACCATGCTCCGTTATGCGATAGAAAAACTTGAGATAGAGGAGAGAAAACATTATCTCAGCCTATTTTAACTTCGGCTTGAGTTCATCCGGATTCTCGTTGGTATACATCTCTACGGGAGCCGTTTCTTTTGTGAAGAAGTCAGTGATTACTGTTGGCTCAAGGGTGAGAGTCGGCTTGAAACTTTCACTTTCCATATAGTTAAGAATGGCGTTTCTCATCCTTTTTGCCACAATTCTTTTGTCAAGGTTTGTGTTAATGTCCATTGTGGTCATAAACAGTTTTCCGTTGAGCACATTGGCTTCAACCACCATTCCGAGCTTACGGCTGAGATGCCATGTGTCGATGGGCTGTATCGGTGACTGGTAGTTTTCCGGAAGTTCTAGTAGATTCATCACCTGTGCCTTGTTGAGCAGTTCCCACCAGTTCAGATTGCTCCAGTCGTCTGTCGGAAAACCATTGGAGAAAAGTGGGTGAGTAGTGTCGATAACTGCCCCGGTGGTGTGAGGCGGACGCATCTTAAACCAGCTTGTGTTCCAGAACACCGGCATATAGTTTTGCACAATGTCGTTCCCTAATGTTACCTTTCCGGCTGCCGTCAGCAATACGTTGCCTCCCTTCTTGAGCGTTTCGATGGCTTTGTTGTCAAGGGTGTCGGTGGCATAGATATTTGCCGGTATCGGCATGGCTGTTTCTTCCGGATACACCCAGTATTGCCAGTGGTTGCGTCCCTTACCTTCGATCTCTACCGTTAGTGTGAAGCATGAAGGCACTGAGGTTTCTTTTGTTATGAGGCTAATCATTCCTGCCGGGTTGTTTTTGCCTATCGGAATTTCTGTTGACGGGAGTGTGCCGGATGCTACTGTATTTCCCTCGTTGTCGGTGATGGTGTATGTGATGTGTGCCGGTGCAAGTGTTTGTGCTGTGGCATTGATGATTTCTACCGGTATGGTCACTGTTTCTTTGTTGGTAAACACAAACCTCGGGAAACGTGCCAGTGGCACTATCTCACTGCAGAATTCCCGCCATTGTTCACCATTGGTATATCCTTTTTCTTTCCAGAACACGTTGAGCACTCCCTCGAGAGCTGTTCCCTGCCCACTGTAGTCGTTGAGAGCAAGGAGTTGGAATCCTGTGTATCCGGGGGTGCGTAGGTTACGCTCAATTTCGTATTTGTAGCAGAGTGTCTGCAACTTTCCGCTTGCCATGAGGAATTTCTTCCCCATTCCTTTCATTCCGTTTTTCTCAAGCAGGTCTTTGAAGATTTCGAAGTTGCGTGCCTTGTATGGTCCGGTGTAGAGACTTGTCTCTTCAAGGTCCGGAAAGGCGCACCATTGTCCTTGCTCATGAGCGAGAATCGGGGCTGTGTTTTCCGGATGCTCAGGAGTTGGTTTGAAATTGCGAGGCATCTTTATGTCTTGTGTGAAGTCATCATTACTTCCAGGCATACGGTTTTTCCAGTCAAGACCGCGGCCGCCTCCCTTCACGTGGTAGTCGCTGCCACCATCCCATGCCCATCCTCCGCCTACGGAGGCTCCACAATATATCTTGGTGGGATCGTAGTCTTTCATCGTGGCTACCCATTGGTCGGTATAAGGCACCCAGTTGCCTGCTGGCTCGTTTCCTGCAGCCATCATTACAAACGATGGGTGGTTACCATATCTGTCGATGATGGCTTTCCCCTCGTCAATTAGATATTGGTCTATTGTCATTCCGCTGTTAAGCTTGACTCCATGGTTGGGCCAGGATGGTCCTTCCGGCTGAAGGTAGATGCCTGCCTTGTCGGCAGCGGCAAAGGCAGCCTCCGGCGGACAATAGCTGTGAAATCTCATCATGTTGATGCCATATTCTTTACATTTGGCAAAGACCTTAGCCCACGATTCTTCGTCTGTCGGGGCGTATCCTGTGAGCGGAAAACAACAATTCTCCACAGTCCCGCGCACATACATCGGTCGTCCGTTTATTATTATGTCGCGTCCTTCTGTGGTTATGTCTCGCATTCCGAATGTTGTTGTGGTGGTGTCGTTGCCAACTATGGCGGTCACAGTGTAGAGAGGAGTGTTAAACTCATCCCAGGTCTGCATCTTGTCTCCCATGTTGATGGTGAAGGAGAGTGTATCACCGCTCATTTTGGGTTTTGAACTGGCGAAAACGTCTTTCCCATCGCAGCTCGTTACCGTTACGTAAGCTTTTTTTACCTTCCCTTTTTTACCACCTTTTATCACTTTGATATCAGCTTTCTTCCCTTTTACATTAGGATAGACACGCACATTGCTGATATATGAGTCTTTTGGGGTGGCTTGCAGATATATTTCTCCGGCTATTCCGTTCCAGTTTCCTTGAGTCTGGTCTGTGACGCTGTGTGAGTCTTGACCTACGCATACATTTTCGATGCCATTGTAGATTCTCACTTCAATCTCGTTTTCAGTGCCGGGTGTCACGAGGTTGGTGATGTCATATTCATGGGGTGTGGATAGCGACATTTGGTGTCCGGCATCCTTGCCGTTTACGCTGACGAATGTCTCTATGTGAGGTCGCTCCATATGGAGTATCACTCTCTTTCCTTTCCAGTCGGCAGGAACCACAATGTTTTTTTTGTAATACGCGTTCCCTACATACTCCTTGTCGGGTGTCAGAAAGAAGGGAAACTTTATGTTCCCAGTCTCCCGATATGGAGAGTATAGGTCGCTGTAGTAGTAAGACATATCGTAGAGCGATCCCGTCCACTTCGTTTCCGTGTCCACGTCATTGCCTTTGCCGTTGGTCAGCATGGATCCGGGCAGATTAATCCTGTCGTTATATATCTTTTTATCACCATATCCGAACATCCATGAGCCGGAAAGGTCAATTTTATTATTTGCAGCAGCCGAAGCTATAAAAACTCCGGTCATTGCAATCATGGCAAGTGTTCTTTTTATCATCCCTTCAAATATTCAATCTTCATTATTCATTTCTAATCACATCCACATCATATACTTCTTCGCCGGGGGTGGTGTTGGCTTCTTCCGGGAAATATATAGGCATGTTCTCTTGCAGCGGAAGAATCCTCAGTTCAAGTTCTTTGGTCTCTGCCGGTAGTCGCCAGAGTCCCATCAGCATCGGTCGTCCGTTGTAGAAGTTGTCGGCTATCAACTTGCCGTTGCAGTATAGACGCGCCACATCTCCGCGATAGTTGATTCTCAGAAGTAAGTTTGTCCATTCATTGGCTGGAGGCAGGTTGCTGATTTTGTATACGGCCGCATTGTCGAAATCCTTGTCTTCAGGAGATTCTGCAGCCTTGTTTACACCGATTGTGATTGTTCTTGGGGTGCCGGCCTCTGCGGTCTTCCTAATGGTAGGCTCGACTGATGGCAGGGGAGTGGTATCCGTTTCAGGAAGGAACAAGTGTGATGCTTCTTCCGATGTGAGGAGGTAGATGTTTTCGAAAACCGGTTTGTTCACTCCGCGAGGTTTCACGTTTTTCAGTATCTTTTTGCCAATGGCTATTTCTGTCGGTATGCCAGGAATTTGTTCCAAATATATCTTGCCATCGCGGTTAGCAACCAGCTGTGCGGTAGCATATCTTATGCCATCGATGTTCACCGGGAAGATACATACAGTGCCCGCCGGAATTGTGGTGGCTTTTGAAGGAAATTTCACCCCGCAGAGGTCGAAACGTATTCCCTTCTTGTCTGTGAGATTCTGGAGCCTTTCGTAGTTGTTGATAAACACAAATCCGCTGTTTCCTGCAGATCTATATGAATACCTCAGATGAGAGTCGTCTCCTTTTGATATGTCTTGAGGAGCCGGGAAAGAGGCTTCCATAGTTGCGAGTGTCTTTCCATAGTCATGCATGAAGAGGTGCAACTTGCGGAGAGTGTAGTAGTGCGGATAGGTTTGTCCGAATTCACCAAGCGGAGCCTGGAAGTCGTAGTTTTTCACCGGCATGTCGTTATAGTTGGTTGCCGGACTCCGTTGCACCTCATTCAGGTATATGTCGCTTTCCGGATTTGTACCACCATGATACATGTAGTAGCCAAGCAGATTACTTCCGCTACCGAGTTTTACCACAGCCAGAGAATAGGCATCTTCCGGATATATCCAGGGTCTACGATGGTATGCGCCCATCATTCCTCCTCCGAGTTCGCAGGTGAAGTAGGGATATAGTTCATCGCCGCTTGTGATCTTTTCTTTCTGGTTTTTTATCTGTTCGCTGGCAATGGCTGTGCTGCTTCTGAAACTTTTGAAGTTGAAAGCTTTGTAGTAGTTGCCGGCGGTAGGCTTTGTGGAGCGTTCCCAGAATCCATCGGCATAGTCACCGTAAAGCGGGATCATCTCGCCGTAGGGCACCGGAGTCTTCAGTTCCGGCCATCCGGTGCGGGTGTAGAAAGGTAGATCGAAACCGATTTCATGGGCTATCTCCTTTAGCTTCATTAGGTAGGAGCCATGCCCACGATATTCGTTGTCAAATTGGCAAGCCATCACCGGACCTCCGTCTTTCCACTGAAGCCCTTGCAGTTGTGTGAATATCTGGCGAAACAATTTTTCTGTAGCATCAAGGAATTCCGGATTTTCAGAACGAGTCTTTATCTTTTTCTCGAATACCCAGTCCGGGATGCCACCGTTGCGCACTTCTCCGTGGCAGAACGGTCCTACGCGAAGCACAACCGGGATATTCTCCTCCTTGCAGATCTCAATAAACTTCCGCAAATTCCGGTTGCCGCTCCAATTGAAAACCCCTTCATTCTGTTCTACATGGTTCCAAAACACATAGGTAGCGATGATGGTCACTCCGCCATTCTTCATTTTCTTTACTGAGTTGCGCCACTCGTTCTCCGGCAGACGGCTATAGTGAATTTCGCCCATCACCGGCATCACTCTTTCGCCATCGATGATAAGACTTTGAGAATCCCACTTTACGTCAGGAATCACCGATGAATTAGTGTCACCGGCAAAGGCATAACTGCCACACATCAAGGCCGCTGCCACAGCCATAAAAGGAATCAATTTCATTTTCATGACATTAAAGGTCGGTTCTTCAAATTGACTTTATATGATTCCTTGTATAAACAGATTTACACAAGAAATCAGTCAAGAACCTGAAAATATAGTTAATAAATTGGCAGGTATAGAAATGGGATAACCTGCCATAATTTGTTTGGTTGCAAATTTACAACCAAAATCCAAAATGCCAAATGTTTTTCATTACATTTTTGATGGATTATCTTACACTTCGGCATCTTCCCGTTTTTCTCAGACTTTGGTTCAATATTAAAAAATAAAAAAGCAGTTCCGTTTTGGAACTGCTTTATCATTTGCTGTCTGAATTTTTCAATCCTTATTGTGAAACAAACGCGAGAAAGTTCTCAACCCTTTCACGTCT
>CAYZPH010000019.1:0-43327 GCA_964480495.1 uncultured Sangeribacter sp. | reverse complement strand
TATCCTTTCGTTTTTCCATACGAATCGTATCCGGAATTTACTTGAAACGCAACCAATTTGGCGGTTGCCTGACTTCCCGGTATCATAGTAGCTGTTGTTGTTTCTGCAGTCTTGCCATGACTCCCTGTAATTAAGCATAGATTTTCTTCTGTTTGACCATCTTCACATTCCTGTTCGATTATTTCTCTTTTAGATGCCACTATTTCCATATCTTCTTCTAGAAGGAAAGAAAATATAGAGTATTTCCTGTTGAGGTTTTTAGATATATCTGTCCAAAGAGGGTCTTTTTGCATAATTTCAAGCATATCCGAAGGCTCTTGTAAATAAAAAGCATACAATGCCTTCATCACTTCATTGTTTGCAAATCGGTTATATATTTCTCTGACTTTCGCTTGAAATGTATTGAAGTATTTACGCATTCCTTCCATATCTCCCTTGTCGGAATATCCAAATACATATTGGCTGTTGTCATACAGATAATTTGCGACAGGAGCACTTGACCTGCCTACACTTTTCTTGACAAGGAACTGTTGTGCAGACTTTTTATCAATTCTCCTGTCTTCAAATCGTAGGAATTTTCCGTCTTTATCAATAACAATGATAAATCCGATTTCTTTTAGCTCCATACCAAAGGTCGGCAAATCCTCGCTTCTATGATAATAATCATGTAATGCTTTCAATATCATTTTAATACCTCCTTACTATCTTTATCAGGTACGATAATCACTCCTTGTTCCATTGTTGCACGATAAAACATGGCATTCGGTTTCTGTGCATTGTTTTCAAAATCCATATCATAAAGCATGATACCAAAATCTTTGTTCTCGGCTAAAGGTTGTTCCAAGTGGTCTTTTTCATCGAGATATTTCCAATTAGCGGCAAACTCACGGCACCCCAAATATGGCTGAGTAAAACACTGTCCTTGCAAAGCTCTTCGTTCAAACATCTGATAATACTTCATGGGATTTTCATCTCCACCGGGCTGATGCTTTACAAAAGCTTCTTTAGGACGATTCTTAACCGGAATGAACACCAATTTAGCATAAATGCGATAGCGGACGTCACGCAAAATCAATGAGTTCTTTTGCTGACGCTTGTCTTCTATAAAAATAGGTGATTTACCGGCTGTGGCTCCCACTTCATTTCGTCTGACTGTATCCCATTTAATAGGATTAAGAACTTCTATTTTGGTAATTTGCCATCGCATGGCATAGCGTTTGAAAAGTATAGCTTCAAAAATGGCACGCGCTGCTGATGGCGTTATGACATCATAACTTACGCGTTCCACTTTTAACTCCGGACGAGTAAAGCAAGCCAAATCACCCCATACTTCCAAACAATATTCTTTATCTGTATATTCCATATCATTCTTTGTTATTTATATCATTAAAACTTCTTCCATCCAATGGTTGTCAAGGCTGAGTCCTGTAGCTTTATCATATTGTGCTTTGTCAGACAATACATATATGCCTTCCAGTCTTTCTTCGATAAAGCTATTGTTTACTAATTGGCGGAAATCCGAACGATGAACATTCACCGTAAACTTAGACAATTGTTTCATTAAAGAATAAGTACATCCTGATTCTTTCAATTCTTCAACAAGTTCCATGCTGTTTCCCCAATTTACGATGATATTCACGCCATCATCGTCTATCAGTTTAAATTCATTTGCTGCGGTTTCAAAACATAGTTCAGTAGGTTTCCCAAGATAATATTTTATATCTTTTTTGTCAAATGTATTCACCCTGACATATAATTGTCGGAAATATCTATCCATCGTAACCGGCGAAAACCAGTCACTGTCTTTGGATAAATTCTTTCGAGCATTGTTGGCACTTGCTATTGAACCGAATGGAATACGACCTTCGGCTGAAAGACTGAATACAAAAGTGTGTCCCCTCTCAAGTTTCCCCTCGCGATTACATCGTCCGGCAGCTTGTAATATCGAATCAAGTCCTGCTTCCTGACGAAATACAACCGGAAAATCGATGTCCACTCCGGCTTCTACAAGCTGAGTGGCTATCACTCTGACAATCGGTTGCGATGCATCTTGCAATAACTCTTTAATTCTTTCTATCGCATCACCAACATGAGCCGGACACATCATTCTTGATAAATGAATTTTTACTCCTTCATTCGGTAATCGATCGTATAGTTCTTTAGCATCCTTACGAGTGTTTACTATACATAAAACCTTATTATATTGAGAGACTTTTGCTGCTATTTCGTTATACGTATTTCCTTTATCGTCAAATTCTATAGTTACTCGGCGAAGTTGGTCATGCAATGCAAATTCATTCGGAATAATTTCTGTAATACATTCTATTCCATTCAATTCGGATTGAGCACCTTTTATTTTTCCGCATAAAACCGGCTGACTTGCCGTCGTGAACAATACCGATACTCCGAATAATTTTCGGTAGGCTTTTAAAGCGTCAACAATCGGTTGCAGAAAATCGGTCGGCAATGTTTGTACCTCATCCAGAATGATGACCGAATTTACTATATTGTGTAACTTACGGCAAACGGACGGTTTATTTCCAAACAAGGATTCAAATAACTGTACATTAGTGGTAACAATGATGGGATAATCCCAATTCTCGGTAGCCAATTTTAACTTCTCTCGCATTTCTTTATTTTTTACATCATCCGGATTAAAATTGCTATGATGTTCCAATACATTCTCTTCACCAAAGATTTTCTTCAGAAGTCTCGCAGTTTGCACAATAATGCTAGTGTATGGGATGGCGATGACGATACGATTCATGGAATGTCTTACTGCATGTGTCATTGCCCATAACAACGAAGAAAGCGTCTTTCCACCTCCCGTAGGAACTGTAAGGCTGTAAAAACCCTTCTCCTTGGAAGACATCATGCGACATTGTTCTTGTATTTTTTGTCGAATTCTATTCACTTCGGTATCTGCTGAAGAAGATTGAAGCATACGAATATATGTCTCCAACTTAGGTAGCAATGTAGCGATAGGTGTTGAATGTCTTCTCTGTTGCCACGATTGCTCATCCATGAATCGTTCCGTATCAAGTCGATCTGCATCTACAAGACATGAAAAAAGCATACGTGACAAATGATGGAATAATTTTTTCCCTTCTTTTGACTTGAGAACATCCAATACCATCAATTCATTAATCAACAAAGATTGTTCAATCTTTATATTGTCTTTATTAATTTCTTTGGGAATTGATTCATTATTTAAAATGTCTTCCAAATCATTGTAGTCATGTAGTCCGGTATGGTGAGAAATTATTTGATTGGAAAGAAGGTTTATAGTAGTAGGGCCCATGAATTCTTTGGCTAATAGTCCGCCAACAAAAGCATGGTTATGATTCGAATATTGATTATTATCGTCTGTCGACAAATTATTTACCTTACGTATGTATTGTTGAAAAGCTACTCGTTCCTTCCCTTTATCATGGATTAATCCCAATAAATATCCCCAAGATGGAAGACCGAATTGTTCTGCATAGGAAGCTGCCATTTCAGCAACTCCCCTTTGATGTTCTTCATTGGATTGTATTATCCATTTACCATCTTTTTTTCGCTGATATAAGTGCGAAATTGTTTGTTCATTCATCGCTTTTGATAGATTCTCGGTTAGAGATACAAATTTATGAAAACATTACTCATCGGTTGAACAAAAAAATTGTCAATTCTAAATAAAATAGTTGTCAATTTTTATAGCTTGGTAAGTTTATTAGTAATTTAGTAGTAGATGCTGTATTTACGACTATTCGTCTACTTAGGAAATTTCAGTTAAACACTATTGCCACTCATCCTTCATTGAAACGGCTTGTTTATAAACGACAAAAGCGTGAGGACTGTATTTCTGCTTATCTTTCAGTCTGGCTTCTCGCAATGCCTATGGGACAGATAAGCAACAGTCGCCCACGCTTGGAGGTTATATAGTGACCGACTTGCGGAACGTATATAGCCGAAGCGCTAGCGTTGCTGCTGCCCTCTTTGTCCCATTTCAAACTTTGCGAGAATTTGACTGAACAAGAAAGTTTCAATAACGCTCTTGAATAATATGTCTGACGTCCTTATGGAAATCATGTGCAAAATTACTAAAAAGCGTTGGTCTTTTGGCATAAAAGGTGGCGAAATATAGGGAAATATGCTCTAAAACATAAGATTATAGCCTAGCCTCTTTACAGTAGGAATAGAAGCTGTCATGTAGCGAAACTATGATATGGTCGAGCAATCGAATATCCATCAGCTCACACGCTGACTTGATTTTCTTCGTAAGGCTGTCATCGCGTATGCTTGGGCGAGGATTGCCTGACGGGTGATTGTGTGTAAGAATGATTGATGTAGCGTTGTTGACTAATGCGGTCTGCAAAATCATTCGTACATCAACATTGGTGCAAGTCTTGCCATACTCAGATGTCATCAATGGTCTGTGTCACTCTTCAATAGTTGCTCCTGCTATGATGCAGGCTTTCAATGAGAAAATATTTGTCGTTCCACCGATTCAGTGATTTTTGCTGCCGAAAATCACTTATAATCCTCCAAAACTGTGTTGTTTGACCCACTTTTGGAGGATTATAACGAGGTTTAGCTGGACAAGACACGTATTATCGTAGTACATACACCTTGAATACGCCCAATTATCGTAGTTTGCAGTGCGAATTTTTGCAGGTTTATCGAAGTTTTATTATCTTTACGCCATAAATAAGACATTAATGGATACTTCAATACTGCTTGAAATATTACGTGACCAACGAGAAGAGCTCGATACACTTCGATCCCAACGCTTTTGCAAACGGAAGGAAGAAGATATGGTTAAACTTGAGAGCAAAAAGGCTCAAGTGGTAATAGGCGTCCGCCGCAGTGGAAAATCAACATTGTGCTTCAATGTTCTGGATAAGGCTCATGTAAAATTCGCTTATGTTAATTTTGACGATGAACGTTTAGTCCGTTTGACAGCTGATGATCTGAACGATGTATTAAAATGCCTTTACCAGATTTATGGTGATTTCACTCACTTATTTCTTGACGAGGCACAGAATATAGAAGGATGGCATCTTTTCGTCAATAGACTGCTCAGGCATGGAATGAAAGTGTTTATAACCGGTAGTAACGCAAAACTACTCAGTAGCGAACTTTCCACATATCTCACCGGACGCTATAATGAAATCGAATTGTATCCTTTCTCGTTCCGTGAATTTTGCGAAATGGAGGAAGTGGAAACAACGAATCTTTCTACAAAAACTGACGCTTTACTCCGCAGAGCATTTGACAAGTATATGGAGACAGGCGGTTTCCCGGAAATAATCAGTGGTGAAGAAACTGCCGAGGAATATATAGATACATTGGTTTCAAATATACTGGAAAGAGACATAGTGCAACGATTTAAGGTGAGATACAAAGATGCCTTTAAGTCACTGTCCAATCATCTTTTGAATAATGCCCCATGCGAAATTGTCTATACGGCTTTGCAGAAGACTTTTAATTTCAAAAATGACAAAACCGTTGAGAATTATGTCGGATACCTCTATCAGGCATATCTCCTAAAACAGCTACGCAAATATTCCACTAAAAGTAGCGAGAGGATTCGTAACGCTAAATGCTACCCCATAGACGTATCTCTTATGAACGCCAGAAAGGACGCCTTTGCAAAAGACAATTTTGGATGGCGGCTTGAGGCTTTGGTTTATCTGGAGTTATGCAGGAAATATGGAACCGGTTACGATGTCTATTACCACAAAACAGACTCTTATGAAGTGGATTTCGTAGTTTGTCATCGGGCAACGGTAGTTGAACTTGTGCAGGTCTCCTATGACATATCCTCTGAAAAAACTCTTAATCGAGAAACTTCTGCTTTAGCGAAAGCCGGAACATCACTCAAATGTGACAAATTAACTCTGGTGACCGCCTTTGAGGAGCGTGTGTTGGATGTTAATGGACAAGTCATTAACGTCTGTGCTGCTTATAAATGGCTTCTGTCATAACCTCGTCAAAGAAATATTATAATTAACAATATGTTGAATAAGAAAGAGGTGGCTGATACGTTAGCCAAAAGTCTGATAACAGGCGAAAGTATAGCATCAATAATGCTAAAGGCTCAAATGCTGGCATCGTTATTAGAAAATGAAGAATTTTCTAATTGGGTTCGTTATGAGCAAAACGGGTACCCTGATGGTGTGATAGTGCCAGAATACAGACGTATCGGCTGCTCAGTGAAAGCTCATATATCATCGTATGGAGGTATGTGGAAAAATATGAGTGTGCCACCAGATTCAATCGATGATGAACAAGTAAACAAAAGGATCTTTACTGTTGCATTAGGAGAGTCGGTGTCATCATTAGAAGCCTTTTCAGTAAATTCTGATGGAAGCGATTCATTAGTCGTTTAACTTCCGGCCTATGTATTTCCATATATAAACAGTGTGTTTGACGGTCCATATCATAACGTGATAAAAGCATGGCAAACATTTCCAAGACAAGCCGCGAAAGGGATTGTTGAAAAGATAAAATCCGAACTTCTCAACTTCATACTCCAGTTGGATAAATCCTTAAATCTCAACATTGATTTTACACTCGAAGATAAATCAAAAGTAGCTCATATTATGAATACAACAATAAACGCCAATATGGTTCATACTGGCAATGGGAACCTTAACGCTGATAACTGTAATTCTATTGTTGGCGATAACTCACAAATCGTGATGTCAGAAAACTCAAAAGCTGAGATTACAGAGTTAGTCAATAAGTTGAGCGCCTTAAAATCTCAGATTGAAGTGGATGAAATTGAATTTACTGATTATCTTGATGAGATTAAACAAGAACTGGACAAAAAGATTACGTCACCTAAAATTATTCGCAAAGCTTTACGTGCAATAAAATCATTAGGAGGAATTATAACTGAAAAAGCAGTTGAATTCGGTATTGACCAGGTCATAGCTTCTCTTTCGGTTTAATTGTCAACTAAGCTCTTTAAATATGTGGTAGTGAACACTTGGCAACTGGCGGTTTGATATGCTGTGTGTCGTTATGTCGCAAATTTCAGAAATCGGCATAGCTACTGATATTCACATTCATCAACCCGTTAAACACCACCCCGCAAATGCACCCACCTACGACATTACGAGATGTTGTCCCAATATTGGAAGACCTGAGGCAGCTTACGAAAATTCCGCTGGTAGCCAAGCAGGATACAATTCTGTATAAACGAATTGCCGAAGCAACCAGTAAACTTTGCTCTATCGACATAGAAAACGCCATCATCGAATCCCATGCTTCCGGAGAAATCGGAAAGGTGCAAGCTGACCAAACCCGAATCTTCTGTGTTGAGATTCCAACAAGGATAAAGACATTCCTGAGCGTATTCTTTAAATTGGATAAAGATCGTAAAAATAAATCCAAGGCAGACATGATTGATCAATATGAGAGTAACCACCTCCTTAAAGATGTGGAGCTGTTTTATATGTTTGCCGCTCATTATGAGTATGCGTTAAAGGCTTGCCACAAAATCCCTGAGCCTGACGACTGAACAATAGATAAATACAAACAGGGAATCGAGCAATTCCATATGGCTGAGACCCGTGAAGGATGGCTTGAAAAGAAACGTGAGTTTCTTAAGAAATTACAGGAAAGCGTCGAATATGATGAATTTCTGCTGAAGCCGTCTTTTGATGTGTACCATGAGTTGCGAAATGTCTGTCGCAAAGTATTTATTATGGTGGAGCGCTACTTCCCTCCATGTAAAATTCCACTACATCCTAAATGCAGAGACGCTTTTATACAAAAGATACAGATTCGCAATGGTAGTTATCTGACACCGGAACAACCTGTAAAGAAGGCACTGACCAATACGGAATCATACCGCCAATGGAAAGAACCATTATTCCCGATGATTTTAGTTTCGGAACTGTATGAGGTATGTGAAATGATATTTGAGGAATCGACCGAAACTCAGTTCCATTCATCGTTGAACCTTCATTGTAAGCATGAGCCTCTGAGGATAAAGCCTAAGCAAAAAATCAATGTGTGCTATCTCATATCCAAGTGTTGATTCCAAAACGAAGTGCAAAATTTTAGAGGTTGAATCTACATATTGAAAGCAACATCATTGGGGCATGTAAGATGCTTACAACGATGACGATAGGAATTTCAAATATCAAAGAGTATATTAATATAGAAAATGGAAAATTTATCAAAAAGAAAGATGAGGAGAAAAAATAAAATTACTAATAATCTTATAACGCTCTTTAATAGAGCCTTTTCTAATTGTAAACGACAGGATTTTACCACCATCGCCAGATATTTTCATTATAACCTTAGGACTTCAATAAAGCGACCTGAACTATTTTTTGACATTCTTTCAGCTATAGATGCGTCTAATCAAACGCAAAGTGTATTAGACTGCATGATTGAAAGGAGGAACATACTGCGTAAACAAGGTCGAAAGGTTAAAGGGAAAGCCATTGGAACTACATTACTAACAAAAGGGTTAGAGTTTGACACAGTAGTAGTGTTTCAAGCTGATATGATAACGGATAGGCGCAATTTTTATGTAGCAATTTCTCGTGCTACAAGAAATCTGTATATAATAACCAGTTCTGATAAGAAAACTCTTAAACGATAAAAGCCAAGCGTTGTCATTTGATCTTGGTTTGGTCCGGGCTTTATATATGCCCGGATAAACCTAAACCTATATATAAGTATATAAGGCTGGGCAAAAGAAAAAGCATTCTCCCTTATTATTATCTTTTCGTCAGCTATGGTTTGAACACAAAATTTGAACACAGAGGGCTGCCATTGGCGGCAGAAATGAGTTGGCACGGAGTTGTGTTCAGATTTGTGTTCAAAGCAAAAAGAAAAGCACCTACAAATGAATGTAAGTGCTTGATTATTAGAGTGTGGTCCCACTTGGGCTTGAACCAAGGACTCCCTGATTATGAGTCAGGTGCTCTGACCAACTGAGCTATAGGACCTCGCTTTTGCGATTGCAAAGTTAGCATTATTTTTGCAACTCACCAAATTTTTTCATACATTTTTGTTTTTTTTACATATTATGATAAAAAAAATGGGGGCTTTCGGTCTTTTCCAATCATAGTATGATTAAGATGTAGATTTTGCTAATTGAAATAAAACCACTATTTTTGTGGGACTTTGTAATTTCAAATATTATAAACACTACGCCACCTAACAATATGAGACGAATAATCTTATTTATTTTCGCTACTATCTCTCTTCTCAGCATGAGAGCCGAGAATTATCCGAAATGCATTATGGCCGGTGATTATGCCGATCCATCAATCATGAGAGACGGGAAAGACTTCTATATGACGCACTCAATGTTTAACTACAATCCAGGATTCCTTATATGGCATTCACAAGACCTTGTGAACTGGGAACCGATATGCAGAGTGGCAACTAAACATATAGAAGATGCATGGGCTCCCGAGTTGCTGAAACATGAAGGCAAGTATTACCTATATTTCCCATCGGAAAAGAAAGTGTTTGTGTGTATTGCCGACCAAATAGAAGGTCCTTGGTCTGATCCCATCGAAGTCAAAGGGAGCGTGGGCATAGACCCTGGTCACGTAGTTGACGAAAACGGACAACGATTTCTCTTTGTGAACTTCGGCAGAATGGCTCCCCTCAATGCAGAAGGCACTGCACTTACCGACACAGTACGCACAGTACACAAGGGATGGGATATTCCCAAGCATTGGAAAACTCAGGGAAAGTGGCCACAGAAATATCTGGAGTCTCCCAAGATTATACGTCACAACGGGTATTACTATCTTACATCGGCAGAAGGGGGAACGGCAGGTCCCGCCACAAGCCACATGGTGGTGAGTGCCCGCTCCAAATCACTTTTCGGCCCATGGGAGGAATCCCCTTATAACCCAGTAGTACACACTTGGTCTGCTACCGACGCATGGTGGTCTAAAGGGCATGGTACACTTATTGACGATGCAAACGGCAACTGGTGGATTGTATATCACGCATACGCCAACGGATATCACACTCTCGGACGCCAAACTCTGATAGAACCAGTGGAATGGACATCAGACGGATGGTTCAGGACAATAAAGGATCAGCCTCTCCCCTATCCTGAAAAAGAAATAAAGGGAGGCATTGAACTCAGTGACAATTTTAAATCGGACACACTCGGGCTTCAATGGACCTTCTACAAGGAATATACTCCCGATGCAGCAAAAGTTGGCAACGGAATTCTAAAGCTGACTGCAAAAGGGAAAGACGTAGCAGATGGTAGAAAACTGCTAGTTACAGCCGAAGACAAAGCGTATGATGTGCGAGTAACTATAGACAGAACCTCTACCGAAAGCGGGCTCCTATTTTTCTACAATAAAAAGAGTTTCAGCGGTGTAACTGCACACGGCAAAGACCTTAAGATCTATCATGACGGGGAACTGCTAAAAACTATTAAAAACGGATTCCGGAAGGGAATGACGTTCCGACTCCGCAATCTTGGCAACAAGATGACTGCTCAGGTTAGTAGCGACGGCAAGATGTGGGAAACGCTTGCAGAAGGTCTTGACATGAGCGAAATGAACCACAACAGGCTGAGAGGTTTTGTAGCGCTACGTCCGGGACTTGTGAGTGCAGGCAAAGGAACAAGCACCTTCAGCAATTTTAAGTATGAAAGCCATCGCCCAGACGAATCGAAGATGAAAGCATACCTCATGGTGTATCACAAAGACGAGGATCACGGTCTTCACTTTGCCATAAGCTACGATGGCAAACAGTTCAAAGCTCTAAACAATGACAAACCGGTGATTGACGGCGACACAATAGCTACACAAAGAGGTATACGTGATCCGCATATCTATCGTGGTCCGGATGGTGCATTCTACATGGCGATGACAGATTTGCATGTGTTTGGAAAGCGCGATGGCAAACGCGACACCGAATGGGAACGCCCCGGCAAGACCTACGGATGGGGCAATAATAAGGGAATAGTGTTGATGAAATCGTGGGATTTAATACATTGGACTCACAACATAGTAAACTTCGACCGTCTATTTACAGGCTGGAAAGAAATTGGTTGTGCTTGGGCTCCGGAGACAATCTTCGATGAGCAAACCGGAAAATACATGATTTATCTCACCATGCGGCATAAAAACGAACCGAACAAACTATACTATTCCTATGTAAATGAGGCATACGACAGCATTGAGACAGAGCCTCAGGTCTTGTTTCAGTATCCTGATGAACACATAGCTGCAATTGATGGAGACATCACTAAGGTCGGTGACACTTATCATCTGATGTATGTAAGCCACGATGGCACTGCAGGCATCAAGCACGCCACATCTGATCGTCCGACCGGAGGCTGGCACTATGAGTCACGATGGGTAGATGATTCTCCAGTGGGATGCGAAGCACCTCACGTATATAAACTGATTGGAGAAGACAGATGGATACTAATGTACGACATCTATCGACTCAACCCCATGACCTTCGGCTTTGTGGAGACAACAGACTTCAATAGTTACAAGTCTCTCGGCATCTTCAACAAAGGCGAGATGCGTACGCTCAACTTTGAATCGCCCAAACATGGAGCAATAGTACAGATCACAGCCGAGGAAGCTGAAAATCTGGAAAAGTATTGGGCAGAATAATAAACTTGATAAATACTCAGTTTAAGCTAATTAGTTTTGAGAGGGCGTATCAAATTATGATACGTCCTCACTATTTACGCACGTAATGAGGGAGGTCTTCGGGAATCACCATTGATATCTCCACAAGGCCGGCTACGCAACCATCAGCATCGCGCCACGGAGTCTGATATATCATTTTCTTCACACCATTTTTAGCAATTGTGTATGAGTTACTTTCACCGGTTGCGAGCAAATGGCGAATTTTCTGCCGTGCATGCTCAGGATGGCATTCGAAAAGGTTAGATCCGATAAGAGACATGCCATCTTTACAGAAAGTTGCGCGCGACTTACTATTCATGAAGATGATTATTCCCTCTTTGTCACATACCGTAACAGCGCAGTTCAAGTCTTCCGCCCATGGAGAACCGCATTTCATATTATTTTCCATATTTTATTATAATTATTAATCTCCTGTCTATTCGAAGCTTATACTTAATCACGCAACTATTTTCACCTACAGGGACGCATCTATTATTAGAACTGGCTGGCACATCAGCACAGTAATCATGAATAGATGATTCGTCGAGTCATTTACCACGGAGTCAGATTCTATAAACTTCATCATGCAAATTTAACAAAAAAAATAAGATTTTTTGATTATATTTGCAGGTAGGATATATTTCCTATTGTCCATATGGTTACACAGAAGAAGTATTCAAATAAAACATAAAAAGATGAAAAGAGCATTTACAATAATATTGATTTGGACAGCCATAGCAATTCTATCGTGTAGAGCGACCGAAAGGGAAACGCTACTTAATGACGGATGGAGATTTCATCTTGTCAACGACGAGACATCGTCAATGCAGGTAAATAAAATTCCGTCCGAATTGTGGGAGGATGTCACTCTACCTCACGATTGGAGCGTGATGCAAAGCTTCGACCGCAATGCCACGCCCGGCAATGACGGTGGCTATCTACCCGGAGGCATTGGATGGTATAAGAAATCTCTATTTTTGAAAAATCTTCCGAAAGGGCGCAAACTGAAACTATACTTTGAAGGTATATATCAGAATTCCGAAGTATTTGTCAACGGACAGCATGCAGGTGGTCATCCATACGGATACACGTCATTTTTCGTTGACATCACGCCATATCTAAAAAAAGGGAATAATGATATCGCTGTTAAGGTAGATAATTCCGAACAAAAGAACTGCCGCTGGTATTCAGGTTCCGGCATATACCGGAATGTCCGTCTTATCAACACGCCAGACGTAAGACTCGCAGACCACGGAACATTCATAAAGACTCCGAATCTCAACACTGCAGAAATATCCGTAACTGCAGAAAACTTCTCAAACGAGATAAAAAAATTAACAATAACCGCGGAAATAGAAGGTATTGCCAAATCGGAAGAATTTACACTTGAAGCAGGTTCGAAAAGCACTACAAACATTACACTCCAAATTCCCGACGCGAAACCATGGTCTACCTCAAATCCGCAGCTATACACAGCAAATATCAAGCTATCAGAAAATGGCAACGAATTAGACCGCGTTAAAGAACGTTTTGGTTTTCGCACCATCTATTGGAATTCCAAAGAAGGATTCAGTCTCAACGGAGAGCCCACACTACTTAATGGCGGATGCGTTCATCACGACAACGGCATACTCGGAGCGGCAGCCTTCAACAAGGCGGAATATCGGAAGGCCAAGTTGATGAAAGAAGCCGGTTTTAATGCAGTGCGCACATCTCATAACCCTCCATCAGAAGCGTTTCTTGAGGCATGCGACGAACTTGGGCTACTTGTAATCGACGAGGCATTTGACGGATGGAGAGACGAAAAAAACAAAAAGGATTATCACCTACTGTTTGACAAATGGGCAGCCATAGACGTAGCCGCAATGGTGACTCGCGACCGCAACCATCCATCCGTGATATGCTGGAGCATTGGCAATGAAATTATTGAACGGAAAAAGCCTCAAGCAGTGAAAGATGCACATATGCTTGCAACAGTATGCAAGCAAAACGATCCAACGCGTCCCGTGACGCAGGCGCTCGCATCATGGGATTCCGACTGGGTCATCTACGATCCTCTCGCTGCGGAACATGACATCGTCGGCTATAATTACATGATACACAAAGCAGAAAGCGACCACGAACGAGTGCCCGAAAGAGTTATAATGCAAACTGAATCATATCCGGCAGACGCATGGAAGAACTATACCATGACAAAGTATCATCCATACGTAATTGGAGACTTTGTATGGACAGCGATAGACTATCTCGGAGAGTCCGGAATCGGAAGATGGTATTATGAAAGAGATGTGGAAGGCGAACACTATCACCGCCCCCTTTACCCATGGCATGCGGCATATTGCGGAGACATCGACCTAACCGGACTACGCAAGCCCATCAGTCATTACCGTTCGATGCTTTGGAATGATGATGCAGAGCAACTGTATATTGCCGTTAAGGAACCTGACGGATATAACGGCAAGATTAAGACTACTCTATGGGGCACATGGCCTACATTTGAAAGCTGGAACTGGCCAGGACACGAAGGGAAGCCAATAGATGTAGAGATTTACTCTCGCTATCCTATTGTCAGATTATACAAAGATGGTATTCTTGTTGGAGAAAAAGGCACCGAAGAGATGAAGGCTGTATTCAAAGTGGATTATACACCCGGCACTTTGACAGCAGAAGGAGTTAACGGAGACAAGACAATAGAACGAATTGAACTTAAAAGCGCAGGAGAAGTAACCGACATCAAGATTACGGCAGACCAGAATCGAATATCCGGCAACGGACAAGATCTTACGTTCATCACTATCGAATGTATCGATAGTAACAGCATTGTGAATCCGACTGCAGACAATCTTCTGACAGTTGATACCAAAGGGCCAATCGAGTTGATAGGATTGGGCAATGGCGACATAAAAGATGAAGACCCATATTTTGACAACCGCCACAAAGTATGGAAAGGGCGCGCGCTCGCAGTGATCAGAAGCAAGAAAGGTTCCGGCAACGGAACAGTAACAGTCACGGCTACACTTCCGAACGGCAAAACCATAAAAAAAACGTTAAACTTAAAAATTGAAAGTCAAAATTAAATTTCAATTAACAAATCACACCAAAAATTTTGTGGTTATTGCAAAAATTTGCTACTTTTGCAAATAAAATCAAACAATACTCCTCAAAGTCTTCTAAAATTAACAGAATAATTCAAAAGCAATCCCAATATTCAACTGGATGGAATTCAAATGAATTTTAAACCAAATTAATAAACAAATGCTTATGAAACAATTCTTTACATCAGCTGCAATCGTTCTTGGTAGCCTTCTTGCATCTGGAGAAGCCTATGCCGCTACACCCGGCATCATCAAGAGAAGTGACATTCCTGACTGGAAGTCAAAAATAGTTGAATTTAAGGAAGCATGCAAAAGCAGTGCCACACGCGCCACAGATGCACCTGGAGAGGTAATCACAGAGGCACCTGAAGGCATGGCAATGAGTTATGAAATCACATATAGTGGATTCTTCATTAATCGGGATCACATCGAGTATGTAGAAAATTATTCAGCGTCATCCGAAGTAATATTCGCCTATGACGGATATGTATACATCAAAGATCTCTTTTCAATGGTAACAGCAGAGTCATACTTCAGAGGAGAATATATGGAAGACGGAAGTATCGAATTCAAATTTCCCCAAACAATGTATGCCGAGTCTGATCCAGATTATGGTGTTTCATGGTATGACTTAACTCTGGCTTATTCCTCAAATCTTGATGAGCAGGTACCGGAGCCCGTGACTGAAAATAACTCTATAGTTTTTTCTGTCAACTATGAGGACTATTCGATGGAGATGAATCCGCTTCCAGAAGGAACTTTTGTTTCAGCGTTTGTGAACGGCATGATGTGGTGTGGATTTTCAGAAACGGCAATCAGCCTCAAAATAGGCGGTGCAGATAAAGATGGAGTTGTTCTTCCGGATGGGGTGGAAACGAAACCCTTCTCGTACATCTACGATTCATCATTGTTTGGATTTCAGCCGCTTGACGGGAAGCCAGATTTTGGATATCGAATCAATGTAGGATTTGACGGAGACGATGTCTATATGGGAGGAGTTTTTGTTGATGCTCCTAATTCCTGGATAAAGGGAAGAAAGGAAGGTAATAAGCTGATATTCCCCGAGAAACAGTATATTGGCACCATGAGTGGTGTTCTTGACTTCTACTTGATGTTTGGAAAATGGACTTCGGAAGAGCATGAAGATTTGGAACTATTGCCTGAAGGCACAGAAATTGTATTTGAATACGATGAGGCAACCGAGACAATAAAAGCCACAGACAAAGACGTAATCATGCTTATGAATGCGAGTGAAGAAGAAGTCTATGCTTTACAGTTTGTTGAAGACCCGGTATATATTTACCAACCAGAAGCTTCCGGGGCGCCTTTGGCTCCGTGGGGACTCATGTACAAAGAGGGTAAATCATCCGGAAGATTTGACATCAACCTTCCCAATATAACAGAGGATGGAGTCCTACTCTATCCCGAAAATATGTACTACAACATATATCTCGACGATGAGTTGTTGACATTCTACGCTGACGAAAATTCCGACTTTACGGAAGACACATCCGATATTCCCTACACCATGAATAAGACATCTATTGTTCGCGTAAAATATGCCAGCTGGCACGAGCTGATCATACCTGCAGTCGGCTTTGAAACCATAAGTGTGCAATCTGTCAATGTATGGAACGGAGAAAAGTATTACAGTCCTCTCGCAACGCTTAACATCACAACAGGAGAAATGACCACAGGAGTAGAGTCTATAATCAGTAATGCAACTAGCGAAGCAAGCATTACATATTATGACCTATCCGGCAGAAAAGTAACAAATCCTGCCAAGGGTATTTATGTGGTAAGCAAGACTTTCTCTGATGGCACTGTAAAAGTAGCAAAGGAAGTCGTAAGATAAACATTTGAGTATAATATTCGACCTACGAGGGTGTATCAAACATTCGTTTTGATGCGCCCTCGCCTTTTTTCTGTCTTAAAATACGTATATTCAAATATTTTTTATAACTTTGCGCAATCTTCACGTTTAAAACATAGAGACATAAAAACCAAGACAAATCTATAATCATGAATAATATGACTTCAATCAATCAAACAGACAAAGGCAGCAAAGCCTATCTTTTCGGCATTGTGCTTGTAGCTGTGCTCGGAGGACTTCTGTTCGGCTACGACACCGCAGTTATCTCCGGAGCAGAGAAAGGCTTACAAGCTTTTTTTCTCGGAGCGAAAGACTTCGTTTATTCCGACACCATTCATGGTATCACATCTTCAAGTGCACTCATAGGATGCATCATTGGTTCCGCGATTTCCGGAATCATGGCATCTCGTCTCGGAAGAAAGATCTCACTTTTTGTGGCGGGAATACTATTCTTCATATCAGCACTAGGCTCTTATTATCCAGAGTTCATGGTGCTTGAATATGGAGAGCCCAGTTTAGCCCTTCTCATCACATTCAACATTTACCGCATCATTGGCGGAGTTGGAGTAGGACTCGCATCCGCCATATGCCCTATGTATATCGCAGAGGTATCACCTGCCAACATGAGAGGGACACTCGTGTCGTGGAACCAGTTTGCCATCATCTTCGGTCAGCTTTTAGTATATTTCATCAACTTCATGATTCTCGGCGAGCATACACAGCCCATCATCAACAAGATAAGCGAAGCAGTGTATGAAGTCAGCGCAAGTTCGGACCCATGGACTATCGAGACCGGCTGGCGCTATATGTTCGGATCTGAAGCAATCGTGGCAGGTCTCTTCACCATCCTAATTTGTTTTGTACCGGAATCACCGCGTTATCTTGCACTTATGGGCAAAGACAGCAACGCGCTCACAGTCTTAACAAGAATCAACGGATCGAAAAAAGCAGAAGAAATTCTTCAGAGCATCAAGTCTACAGTATCAGTTAAGAGTGAAAAGCTCTTCTCTTTCGGCATATTAGTAGTGTTTGTGGGAGTTATGCTATCTGTTTTCCAGCAGGCAGTCGGCATCAATGCTGTGCTCTATTATGCACCCCGCATCTTTGAATCGATGAACATGGGCAATCCAATGGTGCAAACAGTGATAATGGGTATCGTAAACATCTCATTCACTCTTGTGGCAGTTTTCACCGTAGAAAAACTTGGAAGGAAACCACTTCTCATCTGGGGATCGATTGGCATGGCATTGGGAGCATTCGGTGTAGCGCTATCCAATGTAACTGAACTTCCGGCTCTATTCCCAGTGGTAAGCATCATGGTTTATTCCGCATCATTCATGTTCTCGTGGGGTCCTATCTGTTGGGTTCTTATCTCAGAAATTTTCCCTAACACAATTCGCTCGCAGGCCGTTGCTATTGCGGTAGCCTTCCAGTGGGTATTTAATTTTATTGTATCAAGCACATTCGTACCTATCTACAATATGAGCATGGGCGACATGGGGCAGAAATTCGGGCACTTCTTCGCCTACGCAATGTATGGCGTGATATGCGTACTCGCAGCATGGTTTGTAGCCAAGTTAGTACCTGAAACCAAGAACAAAACTCTTGAAGACATGACCGCTCTTTGGAAAAACCGCAAGAATAAAAACGCGTAATTATTCCAAAATAACTTATATAAGGGGGTGCATCAAAATTTGATGCACCCCCTATAAATTAACCAGGTTTTTCTGTTATGAAAAATTACATGCAGTTAAGCAAAAGTAAGTGAAATCCTCACTTTCGATAATGCTTCTGTTGGCAAGGTTACTGGAATTATATTGGTCATAACTGATTGCAATATAAACATCCGATTATCTATTGCTTTTGATGAGCATTTCAGAGATTTCATAATCACGAGACAACGAGCCTGAATTCCGATATTGTAAGAATATACTCTTGCCTAATCCGGTATAGTCAACATCTAAATAACGATAGCGGACACCCATAATATCAAGAATACTTGGGAACACATCTACCTGCGTCGCATCGGTGGCATATTCACTTTTCACTTGGCTATTGAGTATAATCAATGGGACTGCATCATCATGCAATGCTTCCGACACCGTAGAGCTTCGAATCTCATGATCACCCGTTATCACTATCATAGTCTTATCATAGACTCCTTGACGTTTCAAAGCCTTAATAAATCGGCCTAACGCCTCATCGAAATGATGCAGTCGCTGCAGATATTCCCTATCGCGAGCATCATAGCAATCAATATTTTCAGAAAGCAACCTATGGGTAACAGCAGCACTTGTATACGGATCATGCATCGAAATCGTAGAAATAAACATAAAAAAAGGATTCTCATGTTTTGCAATTTCTTTTGCAGCAGTGTCAAAGATCAAGCTATCAAGATCGAATTGCCGCGTTTTAACTTTTACTCCCGCATTGTCAACCAATCGAGAGAATCCAAAACTTCTTGAGGTTTGGACATGCGACCACATTCTCTTATCTTCTCCTATTATCTCCATGGATTGAAGTTTCAAAGCCTTGGCAATCGAAGGATAATCGTTTGAAGCATAGTTTGTGACAAGAATATCATCTTTCAACGGAAGTAGACCTGTATTATAAATAAACTGCGCGTCAGACGAACGTCCAAGTCCTGCAAGCACCTTGCATCGTCTCACATATATTGTTGCAGTATCTTTTGTCAACTCTGACATTACCGGAGCCACAGCATCTACAAAATCACTTTCAAGCACAACAGACGGAAATGACTCAACCACTATAAATACCAGATTTCTGCTTATTGCCGAATCTCGTCTTGCAAAATGTGTCGCTGATTTTTGCTTAAAATAACACCTAATCTGATCCATTTCCTCATCCGAAATAGTCTTACGCTCCACGTTACTGAGAGATATCACACGTGAGACATACCCAGTGAAGTTCATACTATTGTAATAACTAATCCAATCGGTATCAGCATCCGGAAAAAGCATCTCACAAATATCATTTTGCCTTGAAGAATCGCCAATCAGTCCTCTCCTAATGCTTCCGAATATAGTGACACTCCAACCCACTACCATGACACACAGAAGAATACATAGGAATCTTTTTCTATCATTCTTATTGGCAAACCATTCATTGTCGAAAGACACCCATATCAACGGCAATAGACTGAACACAGCCACTATCATGTCGCTAAATTGCAACGACTGCATAGCGCTGTTGACCACAAGAGAGTCCTGAACTTGATTATGCCAATACAGACTTGCAGGAATCAAATCGTTGAAATTCCGGAAATATAGGACATTTGCAAAAATCAGCACACCAACAACAACAGACATAACACCAGCTACATACCGCCACCTACCACGCAAGAAGAGTAGTATGAATGCAACAATAGATGCATCAGCGAGAGCTCCGGCAATTCTAAATAATATGGAAGGATGAGGTTCAAATGTTTCAATCTCCAGATATAAGAACAATGCAAAAATGGAGATAACCAGCACAACAAAGCCAAAGCATGATTTATGTCTATTCATAATGAAAGACTGAAATGCTGATATACTACACCTCGACCACCGAGGCCGAATTTCTGGTGAATTAGTCCGGAATTAAGGACACGACCGGCATCCTCATTGCTTGTGCCAAAATCGAAATAGCGGTGTCTGGCGAAAGTATCGGTAATCAGGCGTTGCATAAGGAAAGTCAGCATGCCATTGCTACGTCCAACTTCCGAGGTTGCTATATACTGGCAGTGAGCCACACCGGCACAATCGTATATGCAGACCTCCGCCTCGATATCTGTAGCACTTCCAGCGACAAACAGGCGTATCGCATCTGGAAATTTGTTTTTCAGCATACGCAATTCATCCACAGTATGAACAGGTGTGGCATCATGTCTTACACTCAAACAATTCACCAACACATCCATAAATGCAGACACATCATCTGTTTCTCTAAACCAAGGGTTCATAGACAGAGACTTCTTTAAATGTCTTTTATGCTGAGTATTGAAGGCAGGATTGCAACGCATATCTATTACCGACGACAGATTGACTGTGCTAATATCATATCCATTACGGAAGAGTGCATATATATCTTCTTCAGCCGGAATACGATGATAGATATGGGGAACTGGCTTATAGACAATACCATGAACAGAATTTTCCTTACACCAATCATGAAATGCATCGAAAAGCTCAAGCATATCATTTCCATCGAAATGGCATCGAGGGGTAATCCACCCGCCATAAGTAAGGCCTTGATGCGAATGCAAAATGCCATTTACATCCATATTTGCAGGAAGGAGAGCAGAGAGAACACCCTTGCGAAATGCCAGCAACGAAGAATCGAGAAATCTGTCGGAATGATAGTCCATATAGCCACGCAAATGAAGCAAGGTTCCCTGACGAGACTTAGCAACAAAACTATCCCACGCCACAGAATCATCAGGAGAATATACTTTTATTGTCCAATCAGATTTCATGATGCACAAAATTAACTAAATATTCCCGAGATAGCAAATTTTTTATTAACTTTGCCAAAGGAGCATTAGAAACTTCAACAAAGAGATTTGAAGTATTCCCTCTTATCAAAAAACAAACAAATTCATAATATACACATGAACCTATTTACCACGCTCGCAGTAGGCACCGCAATTACAGTCGGCACATTTACTGCATTTTCTACGGAAAAAGCCACAGTGAAGATTAATCTCAATGAAATTAATCCGGAAGTTACTATTCCCGCAGAAATTTACGGACAGTTTGCCGAACACCTCGGCACATGCATCTACGGAGGCCTTTGGGTGGGAGAAGATTCCTCCATCCCCAACACCAACGGATACCGCAACGATGTGTTGCAAGCACTCAAAGACCTGAAAGTACCCGTAATGCGCTGGCCAGGTGGATGCTTTGCAGATGAATATCATTGGACAGACGGAATAGGGCCCAAAGAAAACCGCCCGGTAATGATCAACAACAACTGGGGAGGTACAGTGGAAGACAACTCTTTCGGCACTCACGAATTTTTCAACCTCTGCGAACTTATCGGATGCGAACCATATCTAAGTGGCAACGTCGGAAGCGGTACTGTAGAAGAACTTGCCAAATGGGTGGAATACATCACAGCAGAAAACGGACCGATGGCAGAAAAACGCAAAGCCAACGGACGTGAGGAACCATGGAAACTTAAGTATCTCGGAGTCGGCAACGAAAGCTGGGGTTGCGGTGGCAATTTCACTCCGGAAGACTATGCCTCGGAATATCGCCGCTATCAAACCTACTGCCGCAACATCGGCAAAAACAAACTCTACAAGATAGCATCAGGAGCAAGCGACTACGACTATAACTGGACAAACGTATTGATGAAAAAAGCAGGCAGACTGATGAACGGTTTGTCATTACACTACTATACCGTGAAGGGATGGAGCGGCAGCAAAGGTTCTGCTCTAAACTTCGACAATAACGACTATTATTGGACACTTGCTAAATGTCTGGAGATTGAGCCGGTCATCATGAAACACGACTCCATCATGTCGGTTTATGACCCGAAAAAGAAAGTAGCCCTACTTGTGGATGAATGGGGAACATGGTGGGATGAAGAGCCCGGAACCATTCCCGGACACCTCTATCAGCAGAACACGATGCGCGACGCGATGGTTGCAGCCCTCAGCCTCAACGTATTCAATCGCCACACAGACAGAGTAAAAATGGCCAACATCGCTCAGATAGCCAACGTACTCCAGTCTATGGTGTTGACAAAGGGTGACAAGATGGTACTCACCCCTACTTACTACGTATTTAAGATGTATGCACCTCATCAGAACGCAACATTCGTGCCACTTGAAGTAGAGACAACAGTGAGAGAACTGCCAGGTCAAAAATTAGGCAATCGCCCACTCCCCACTGTCAGCGCAACTGCATCTAAGAAAGATGGATATCTCAACCTAACACTAACTAATGTAGACCTTAAGGAAAAGGCTGAGATCACAATTCCATTTGAAAAGATCGGCAAAAACGCCATCACCGGAGAGATTCTGACTTCTGCAACACCAAACGATCACAACGACTTCGACAATCCTAATAAAGTTAAAGTTGTTCCATTCAAAGACTTTAAAGTAACAAAGGACGGTTTGAAAGTTACTCTTCCCCCAATGTCGATAGCTGCGTTCAAATTGAAAGAATAGACTATAAACAACTAATAGATGGCACGAAAATATATACTGACACTTGCCTTAATTGCAGGGGTTGCGGCTTATGCCGACACCCCTGGTGGCATATCAGCAGAAATGTTGGAAAAATTCAAGACCTCGTATCAAGACGATGCCGCTAACCGAGCTCGCCATAACGCGCTCAATGCAGCCGGCATCGACAAACTTGCATTCAACGAGAAAATACGCAACGGTTTTGACGACCATTTCTCCCACAAAGTAGAAACCAAGGGAATTACCGACCAGAAGTCTTCTGGAAGATGCTGGCTCTTTACCGGACTCAACGTGCTCCGTTCGCAGGCTATGGCAAAACACTCCCTGCCGGAACTAACATTCTCGCAAAACTACAACTTCTTCTTCGACCAGCTTGAAAAGGCCAACCTCTTCTTGCAGGCAGTCATTGACACCTCCGACAAGCCCATGGAGGATCGCCAGGTGGAGTGGCTTTTCCAGAATCCCATTTCCGATGGAGGCACCTTCTGCGGAGTGGTGGATCTGGTATCGAAATATGGTATAGTACCATCAGAGGCGATGGCTGAGACTGAGATTGCTAACAATACAGGAGTATTTCGAAGCAAAATTCTCGCGATGAAACTTCGAGAAGATGGTCTGCGAATTCGCCAAGCAAAGGCTGCCGGCAGCAATGTAGCCGATTTGGAAAAAATAAAAACTGAACAGCTTGCAGAAATTTACAAGTTGCTTGCCCTCGCACTTGGAGAACCGCCATCGGAATTCAGCTGGACAAGAAAAGACAAAAAAGGGAATCCAGTAGAGACCAAGAAATACACTCCTCAGTCATTCTATGAGGAGCTACTCGGCAATGATCTCAAAAACGATTATGTTCTCCTAATGAATGATCCTTCTCGCGAATACTGGAAAATGTATCGAATCGACTATGATCGTCATACATATGATGGCAACGACTGGACCTACCTCAACGTGCCAATGAAAGACCTGAAGGATGCAGCAATAAAGTCGATAAAAGACAGTACAGCGATGTATTTTTCATGCGACGTAGGAAAATTCATCGACCGTGAAAGAGGCACGCTTGACGTTGACAACTATGACTATGAATCACTTTTCGGCATCGAGTTCGGCATGGACAAAGGTGAACGAATCAGCACATGGGCAAGCGCGTCATCACATGCGATGACTCTATCTGGAGTAGACCTTGACGAGAAAGGGAATGCAAAGAAATGGCTGATAGAAAACAGTTGGGGAAAAACCGGCCACAACGGATACCTCATTGCCACAGACCAATGGATGGACGAATATCTATTCCGGCTTGTAGTTGAAAAGGAATATGTGTCACCAAAGATTATGAAGGCACTAAACCAGCAACCGATAATACTACCGTCTTGGGATCACCTATTCTGAAGAATCATTTCTTAAAGCCATCTTCCGACAATAGAGAATGCTCCCCTCAAGCCTGCCTTGGTCCAAAGATATGAAAACTGACATATCAATCGGCATCGCAATGAAACAGAACCCAGCGTTTTTCGATAAAGGGGCAAAGCAAGGTCAAGTCTTTCCTCTTTGGCATAGGTTGCCGCAAGAATTACTCTTCTATAATTAACTATATTGAGCAGGCGCTCCTTATCGGAGCGTCTGCTTTCTTTTATCACAGCCTCTATCGCATCAAGAGATAATTCCCATTTTCCAGCCTTTTCTGAATATGACGTACCCGTAATGCTTTCCACCTGAGGATAAACATCTACAAGAGGGCTATTAATCGCTATGACATCTGGATTTCGCAACAGCAATCTTGTTCCAGTCTCGAAATCATTCCATACAGGATACTCACCTTTCCAGCCACCTGCACTTCTGATAAAATCAGTTTTAACAACATATCCAACTGTGCGCAATATAGCATGAACAAGATGACGTTCTATAAGATTGCCAGTCACAGAATGAGTAAGATCCACACAATTACCCTTATGAACAGCCGCTGGCCAAACTACCATATCGGCCAATGGGCGCCGCCTCCATGCAGCCATCGCAGTTGCAACGCACTCGGGACGCATATAATCATCGGAGTCGAAAAACATCACTCTATCTGTAGTGGTATTACTCAGACCTGTCTGGCGAGCATAGGCAGCCCCTTTTCTGGGTTCATGTAGCAAATCTAAGGAAAAATATTCCGAACAGTTATCTGCAGCCCATTTCTTCACAGCCTCCGGAGTAGAATCTGAAGAAGCATTGTCAACGACAAGAATCCGCAAAGGCCGATATGTCTGCCTTAAAATACTGTCAAGACATCTCACGATAAGATCTGACCGGTTATACACCGGAACCACAATCGTCACGCATTCTTTATTGGGGTAAAATTCATTCATTACCCCATTAACGTAAAAAGCATTCTAAAAATTGAAAACATTTGGAAGAAAACCTTAATTTTGCTAATTTTGTAGGGTTTAACAGGAATCTTCGTTCATGAAAAAAATTTCGCTGCTCATACCGATATATAATGAAGAAGAATCAATCGAGAATCTTTACTCCGCACTTCTTCCTCTGCTTGACAACTCTCACCCAAAACTCAGAAACACCTATGAATGGGAAGTGATTATGGTAGATGATGGCAGTAGCGACAACACACCTTCCTTGTTGCGCCATCTACATAACCGTGATCCTCGAATCAGGTATGTCAAGTTATCGCGCAATTTCGGCAAAGAAAACGCAATGCTTGCCGGCTTCGACCGTATGACAGGCGACTGCATGGTGATTATGGATGCAGATTTGCAACATCCTGTCGACACCATTCCAGAAATGATTTCCGAATGGGAAGATGGATGGGAGGATGTATATGGCAGGAGACTCAGCCGAGGAAAAGAGTCAATCGTGAGAAAAGGGTTTACAAAAGCATACTATGCCCTTCTCAATCGTTCAACTCGAGTTGACGTGTTGCCGAACGTGGGTGATTTCAGGCTTCTTGACAGGAAAGCAGTGGATGCAATCCGATCAATGAGAGAGTCTCAACGGTACACTAAAGGGTTGTACTGCTGGGTCGGATTTCGCAAGAAAGGTGTAAACTTCGTCACGGCCGAAAGAACTGCCGGTGAAACTAAGATGAAACCGGGGAGACTTCTAAACCTCGCACTTGAGGGAATCACGAGCTACACTACAGCCCCGCTACGATTTGCCTCAGTAGCCGGATTTATAATCTCCTTTATATCTATAGTTTACATGATATATATTGTGTGCAAGACACTAATATTCGGAGAGCCAATCCAAGGATTTCCGACGCTCATATGCACAATTCTTTTTCTCGGAGGGTGCCAGCTTATTGCTCTTGGCATAATAGGAGAATATATCGGTAAAATCTATAATGAAACTAAACAGCGACCGCCCTACATTGTAACTGAAGAAAGCAAATGTAACTATATGGTTTCACCCCATTCTGATAAAAAAGACGAGGCGCAATGAAAATACTGATGCTCGGAGACTATTCCAACCTTCATGCCTGTCTTGCTGTGGAGCTTAGAAAAAGGGGGCATGAAATAACCCTTATTTCAGACAAAGGGGGACACATGCATACAGAGGCAGACATCGCACTTATACGGGACTCCTGTCTCTTCGGAAGCATTCGATATCTCTACAAGATAATGGCACTTCTCCCCTCTTGGGCAGGATATGACGTTGTTCAGCTAATCAACCCTGTCTTCTTCAAGTTGAAACCTAGCAAACTGCGAATAATATTTGACATTCTCAAGAAGAACAACAGGAGCGTGCACCTAACCCTATGTGGCAACGATCATTATTTTGTGGACGACTGCGTTAATAGTGATCTTTTCAGATTTTCCGAGTTCAGAGTAGGCAAGGAGAAATCCCCTATGGTCATAGCAAACCCAATAAGAGAGAATGGGTGGTTATTGGCAGAACATGCCTCCTACCACAAGCATTTGTATGAAAACATCGATGGCGCTATGTCTGTTCTTCCAGAATATGACATGTCTGCTAGGCGACATATGGATTCATCCAAACTTGTTTTCACAAATCTTCCGATTGAACTCGACAATCTCGAATATAATCCTATAGAAACAAACGGAGCAATAAGAATTCTTGTGGGCATGAGGGGTAATATGGAAATACAGAAAGGGACAGCAAAACTTCTCGACATATGCAAGAGTCTTGAGCAAGATATGCCCGGAGGCTGCGAAGTAAAAGCAGTGAAAGATCTTACGCTCACCGACTATCTTGAAGAGCTCAAGAAAAGCCATATCGTGATAGACCAGCTATACTCCTACTCTCCGGCAACAAATGCATTGCAAACAATGGCAATGGGACGAATCACAGCATCCGGAGCTCAGCCTGAGTATTACAATTATATCGGTGAGAATACGCACCCTATATTCTGCCTATCTCCTCTTGATGATGATAACACAATCAAAGAACGGCTCCGCCTGCTTATTACAGACAAAGAACGCCTTATAAGAATGTCGGAAGAGGGGCGACAACTTGTGGAACGCCACAATGATGTAAAGAAAATAGCATCTCTATTTGAAAGCCACTGGCAAAATATGATGAAGCCATGACCACTATTCAAGTCCCTCAAAAAGAAACCTCAACAAACAATAACCCTGAATGCAACAAAACCGTGTTGCAGGTCATGATATGCACATATGGAGCCGATGGCATAGCTCGAGTGGCAGAATCAATGCATCCAACCATACCCGGCATTGAGTATCTTGTCAGTTGGCAAACAGACGGCAATACTCCACTTCCACATTCTCTTGAACGCAGTGATTTTAAAGTATTCACATCAACGAGCAAAGGTCTTTCTGCCAACCGCAACCATGCTCTTGGAAAAGCGACAGCGCCTTTACTTCTGATAAGCGACGATGATGTGGAATATACTAAAGACAATCTTCTTACAATTATCAAAGCTTTTGAAAGGAATCCCGATGCTGACATACTAACATTCAAGTATGACACAAAAAATTGTCACAAGACATATCCTGAGCGTAGCATCTCGCTTACTACCCCACCCAAAGGCTATTTCATATCATCTATAGAAATAGCGTTTAGACGAGACTCCATACAAGGGAATATCTGGTTTAATGAAAATTTCGGTATAGGTGCGGTTTTCCCTTCCGGAGAAGAGGAAGTTTTCATAAAAGATTGTATGGCAAAGGGGCTAACCGGCAGGTTTATTCCTCAAACTATTGCAAGACACGATGGGGACACTACAACTCAGCGAATAGCCAAGCTCCCGATACTACCTCAAACAAAAGGAGCTGTGTTTCTACATACGCATCCGGCAGACTGGATGCCACGGATGGTGGTTCATTCCATACGAGAAACTCGACTATGGATAAATGGCAAAGGGTTATCACCCTTTGAATATATCCGAAACTGGCTAATCGGAACGACTAAAGCCAGACGGCTCAATGTTTTTCCCACTCCTGACTATTCAAAAAAGTATCTCAGCCATGGATAAAGACACGAAGAGGGAAGAAAACAGTTTCCGCAACATACTTAAAGGGACCTCCATCTTCGGCAGTGTTCAAGTGTTTAACATACTCATATCTGCAGTAAGGCTAAAGTTGGTGGCAGTCATTCTTGGGCCTGCCGGAATGGGCATGGCGGCTCTTTTCAATAGTGCATCACTTGCCATACAGCAATTTGCATCGTTAGGGCTTAATATATCGGTGGTAAAAGAAATCGGTGCGGCGAAAGAAGACGCCTCTCACATGCGAAATGTGCTTGCTGCAATCCGACCACTTATAGTATTGACAGCTCTTGCAGGCTTGTTTGTGTGTATAGCTTTGTCAGGCACTCTGTCTTTCCTTACATTTGGCTCGGACAAATACACCGGAGCATTCCAGCTCTTATCTGCTGCAGTTTTCTTTTCCATTTCCGGTGCCGGCATAATGTCGATACTTCAAGGACTTCACGAAGTTAAGCGTCTGTCGAAAGCAAGTATTGTTGGATCGTTAACAGGACTTTTTATTGGCACTCCGCTTTACTGGCTTCTTGGCACATCCGGCATAGTACCCTCAATGGTGATACTCGCATTCACCACATTCCTTTGGTATTATCTATCACTAAGGAAGTCTCTGGCCATTGAACCGGCTGTTTGGAAAAAGCAAATACATCTTCCAATACTAAAGAGCGTACTTCTGTCTGGGGTTGTACTTATGAGCAACGACTTATTCCGTAGCCTATCAAACTATGTGATAAGCATTTTTGTAAGAACTCATGGAGGAGAGGCGGAAGTCGGATTCTATCAGTCGTGCAACACCATGACCTCGCAATATTCAGCCATCGTCTTTACTGCTATGGCTATGGACTACCTCCCGCGACTGGCAGGGATTGCAAAAGACAACCATAAAATGTGTGAAGTTGTCAACCGACAGATGGAGGTCGTGGGGTTACTCATCGCGCCTGTGGCGTGTGCAGTGATATTCCTTGCTCCATGGGTCATTGAACTGCTTCAGACAACAGAGTTTCTTGTGGCTACACCTCTGCTTAGATGGCTCGCCCTCTCAGTGGTGATACGAGCTCTAATGTATCCTCTCGGCTACATTGTTTTTGCTAAAGATAATCGACGATTGTTTTTCTGGATGGAATCAGTCGGTGCTAATATTCTGACACTACTCCTTACATGCTTAGGCTACTACTACTTCGGACTTCAAGGACTCGGCTATGCCGCAATAACCGACTGCCTTATTTGCCTTGCGGTCTACATAGCTGTCAACCATAACCTCTATGGATATAAATTAAGCACATCAGCTATGCACATAAGCATCGCTGCTCTTTCCTCAGCAACTCTTATGTCTACAATATGTTTCTTGCTTGATGGTACGGCAATGATATGTGCTGCGTCTTCAACACTTGCAGTTACATCTTTGATAAGTGGGAAAAAGCTATGGACTAAATTTAAAGGAAACAATTAAAGAGGCGACCCTCACGCAGGTCACCTCTTTCAATTATCTTTTACGTCGTTTTACAGATTTCTGTGCATTTGAGCTTGCACTGGAGCTTGAAGACTTCGGCTGTTGCACCTTCGGTTTAGACTTCTTTTTATTCGTAGATGAAGACTTTTTCCGTCCTGAACGTTTAGTAGTTTTCTTCACTTCATCTCCATTGTCTGCCACTACAACAGTGCGCTCCGGAATGGAGTCACCTGCGGCAAGAGCCAATTTTCGAGCTTCTTCTGCCTCCGCTTCCGCTTCTCTTGCGGCTAAATACTCCTCTCTACTTGGCACCCAAAGATTCTTGCCGAACTCACGAAGCCGCTGATCAATACTATCTTGTGCTCGTTTCAACTGATCCTCATCTGGATACATTTGAGCCATGGAAAGATTTCGGAGGTTCTTGGTTTTGTATATTTTACCTTTGTACATCCCGAGATTGAAATAATCATCAAGACTATACTGAGGAAGATTATTGTCGTCTGTAAGAAATACATACTGCTGTGAGATATATGGACGCAATTGGTCGAATTTCACCCAAAACATAGGGTAATTCGCCTCTCCCCCGAAATCCCCACTACGGCTGAGCACCGGACATATCGCCTCGACCGTAGTCTTCATTCTATTGGAGCGTCGGTCGAAGCGCCACTTTTCAATAATGTAATATTTCAACACCTGCGACGTGGGAACATCGGCCTCCTCTATGGTATATTTTGCTTTATCGCCTTCTCCTTGTGCCTGATAGTAGACATCGAAGCGGTCGAGCATATCACCAATCTTAACCTTATATTGATCAGTAAAGACTTCTCTTCCGTCAAGATACTCATATGCAGGAATCTTTCCATCAACAACCAGACCGAGAATAATTCTAAAAAGATTCTGCTGTCCATCTACCACATCCTCGGGGAAATACAGAGGAGTGTTTTCCGGCACATTCTTTAGATCGAGCGAACGATATATCTCACGCATATATGCTAGATCAGCATCGTGAGGATCATTACTTTCGAAAAAATCCTGCATTCTATCAGTTATCTTCACACCGGAATTTTCCTCTTTTTTCTGCCCCTTTCTACCAGCCGAATTGCGCCGAACTACCCCCGTGTTATCCTGCGCTACCACCGAAATTCCGACAGCCGCCATAGCGACGAGTGGCAATATTTTTCTGATAATACTCATATCTGTGGTTTAAAATCTTAATTAAGCGCAACCTCCATAGGAGATATGTCGCGAGTGATACCATCAGGGCCTTTAGCCTTTACGTTGGAAATAAAGAAACTTTTTCCGTTTTTAAGACGCCGGAATTGCTCTTTCTGTCTATTAGAGAATTTTGAACCGTCGCTCACTTCAGGAATTGCATTACCCATAGAGTCGAAGAAAATAGTAGAGAACGACACTACGGTGTATGCAACATCAAGTATACCATCGTCTACAGACGCTTCAAGTCCTTCTGCTGCCATAAGTGCAGCCTTGCTGATTCGCTTAGGAGAGCCCTTATAGCTCACCGGATTTCCTGATGCGTCCTTCATTGCTATATAAGCCGTTGGATCCGGCAATTTTCTTATTCTGAACGTCATGCTACCAACAGTCTGACTATTTCCGTCGACATTTGCAGTAACACTAATCTGAGCGTTTTCTCCTACTTTAGTAGGACGAGCCACCCAATGGTCGCCATTGCGAACGAGAGATCCGTTTGTCATAGTTGCGTTAAGCGCATTCATCGGTACTCCCGGAACTGATATAGATATAGGGTTGTCAATGCCGGCATATAGCACATTCATCAATGTAGGCGATATTGTGGCCATTGGCTCTATCACATTATACTCCGAGCGGAATTCATGACGATCGATTGTGCCATCGCCCTTCTTCACTTCAAGATAGCCAGAATAGTCATGAGCACCGACCTGCGAAGCGATAAACTCATAGCGTCCATCAGGATTAGTTAGTTCTTGACCATTGACATAAATTTGGGGACGCATCGTAGTATCGATAGCAGCAAGCACAATACGAGCGGAATACTTCCCGCCTCTCATCACCATATTTGAATTTGGAAGCACATAGGCATTCAACTCATTTACTCTAACATCTCCTATATCCACATTGGTGATAAGATTTGACAACGCCTCACTCTCAGCCTGGCTGATATCATTCTGCAGTTTTGTCAGCATAGTGACAGCTGCAATAGCGGGCATATTGTCGAAAAGTTTCTCCTCCCACTTAATAGGACCTACAGTGCCGGGAGCGTTATCAACCTTAGTAGAGAGCATTTCGTTGATTACTCCACGTCTTACAGTGTCTTGGATAAGCGCAATTACGTAAGAGCGGTATTCATCAATATCTTTTCGAAGTTCGCGTCCGCGGTTAGTTGTCGGGTCAAGCAAGATCGCTGAAGCAGCATCAAGATTCTCGAGATTGTCAAGATTATTATAGTCTGCACCTTTGCCATCAGTTTTGACGGCAATATCATTCTTTATCTGCTCGATTAGTGAGTAGAGATCACCTGTACGCTTATGAAGCGCAGTGCCCTTGTCATACCAAGGACCAGCTTTCGCAGGGTTCTTCTCATACAACTGAGCCAAATACTGGAATTGTATGTCATTTTTAGTAGAGAGAGTGCCGTTTGTCCGATCCAGAGAGTCCTGAACCTGGCTGAAACCATTGAGCACGTCGCTCGACACGTTGAGAGCCAGCATCGCTGTAAGAACGATATACATAAGGTTTATCATTCTCTGGCGAGGCGACATTCTCGCTACATTGTTTCCTCCTCCTGCCATTTAATCAGTCAGTTATCAGTTGTTACTTTTCGTTGCCATCACCATCAAAAGGGTTCTGACGAACGCCAGCCAAAGGGTTAGCCATATTCACGGTCATTGCCGTAATCATATTTTCATAAATCTTATTGAGTTGCCTCATATATCGGCTCATGCGTTCTGTTTCCTCGCAATATCGGCTTGACTCTCCCGCTGACTTCTCATACATATCGCGGATATCTTTAAGACCTCTATTTACTCTATCGATGCTTTCAAGTTGCGAACTTATACTCTTGAGTTGGATTTCATAGATAGTATTGAGACCACCAATATTTCTGTTGAGATCTTCAAGACGCTCCACATATCCAGCCGAAGAGGCAGACACGGACTCAGAATTATCCGTAATAGAGCGATAAGAGTCAAGAAGCACGTTGCTCACCCGATTTAGAGCATCAGTAGTTTCTCTGAGTTGCGAAATCTGTTCGGTGACCATACGCATCTGTTCCGCCATATTTTTCATTGATTCTGCGAGATCTTCGGAATCAATCTTCTTAACATCCATATCAGAGACCTGCACGTTGGAAGCAACCACAGCGCCACCTCTCACAACGCAAGGTTCGCCATCGTTACTGACGGCAGACTGTTCCACAGATTTTTCTATCGGAGTCCCGGCAGTTGCAGCCGAAAGATTCGGACGATCTTCCGGATTGTGGGAATCAAGCACCGGAAATACATCTTCCCAATGATAATCTTTCGGAGGGCGATCGAAAGCCGTCAGAAGGAACATAGCAATCTCTGTGCCCATGCCAATACATAGCAGAGTGCTACCACCGGGAAGGTGAAGGATCTTGAAGAGTGCACCCCAGATTACGACTGCGGCACCAATAGAATAAGCGAAATTGAAGAACCGCTGTCCTTTCTCTCCATGGAGGAAGCGTTCTATAAAGTTAGCATATTTGCGAATTCTGACCATAAGATTGAGTTTGATTAATATTTATGATTCAGTCAGATTATTTTTTCTTTTGAGTACCTTTTGCGAACCCGATTTGAGAGCGAACACAACGGAATCCTATATAAGACCTCTGTTCATTCTGATATTCCCATTGGCGCAAGTCGCTCCGAAGGTTGTGCATAACATCTTTCCAACTACCACCACGAACTATCTTCCTCTTCATTTTGTATGGATCCTCAAGGGCTGCATTATAGCGATACTCAGGATTTATGTCGCTAGTGAGGCGGTCAATACTCTCAGTGAAAGCCGTAGAAGTCCACTCACTCACGTTTCCTGCCATATCAAAGAGTCCGAAATCGTTGGCTGTATAAGTGCCTACCGGAGATGTTATTAGGTGTCCGTCGCGCACATAGTCGCCATCCATCGGCTTGAAATTTGCATAGAAGCATCCTCGTTCATCCATAGGGAGAGTTTCGCTCCAAGGATAAGGAGTTTCTGAATTTCCGGCACGTGCAGCATATTCCCATTCAGCTTCTGTAGGCAATCGGTAAGGCTCGATATATACACCTTCACGGCCAAGACTTCTTCTGAGATAATCAGTACGCCAGTTGGCAAAAGCATTTGCCTGTTCCCAGCTAACACCTACTACCGGATAATTATTGTAGCCGGCATTAGAGAAATACAAGCGGGTGTACTGCTCATTATATGCATTATCAAAATCGTTGATCCAAGCTGTGGTGTCGGGATATACATTGACGATATAAGTATTCAAGAAATCAAAGTCTCCGGAAAGAGGGCGAGTGATAGTTTCTCGACGAATCTCTCCTTCATCTGTGAAATATGCAGTATCCTTCGATATTATCGGAAGCGTATTGTCTACCGGATTGTCTGTATTATAATCACGGCGAGATGCATCAAGACGGTTTTTGCGCTTGGCAGCTTCTGTGTGATTAAAAATCTCATAACGATAGTTGAGCTGTGTAGGATCGAGTTCGCGATGACCAGTGATCGGATTTGTACGATATACACTCTCAATGGCTCGCTGTTCGTCTTCATTAGGATTTCTCCATGGAATTGGACGGTTCCAATCAAGATATGGAGTTACAGGGTTTCCCTCCTTATCTTCCTCAATCTTGAAAGCCTCATTACCGCCATATGCAGGGTCTGCAAGGCGTTCTCGAATAATAGAGTCTCTTACCCAAAATACGAATTGCTTATACTTGGAATTTGTAACCTCTGTTTCATCCATCCAGAAAGCATCAACTGAAACTCCACGAGAATTTGCTTTCACGCCCCAAATGGAATCATCTTTAGCCGGTCCCATAGCATATGCGCCCCTGTCAACAAGCACCATGCCGTATGGCACGGGCTCTGCGAAAGTAACACCTCCGACACCGGTCACCTCTCCACCTGCTCCTCCTCTGCTCAACGAAGAGCAACCAGAAAGGCATACGGATGTGGCAAGTATCGCCAACACGCATGCGGTGTAAGCCATACGGCTCGGAATAATGATTTTTTTAACTTCTGAAATTCCCATATATTGAAGTTGAAATAAACACTTTATATAAATTGCTTCGTCACATCAGCCTAATGCTTCTGTGTCTGTTTCTATTTTTGCCCTTGAAGTCAAGTTTCAGTTTATAACCAATCACTATCTCATGGCTTCCGCTTGAAGCCTTAAGAATCTTCGAAGTGGGGATGTCGTAGGAATAACCCAATATAAAGTTCTTGAATTCCGCACCAACATTGACCGACACAGCGTCATTCCACCTATATGCGAGCCCTCCAAAGAATAATTTGTTATACCATGCTTTGACCGACAGAATACCTGAAAAAGTCTTGGCACTGTATGCCAAAAGAAGGTCGGGCTGCAATTCTATCAACGTGTTTTTTATCGGAATATTGCTTCCTGCAATCAAATAGAACGAACTGCTGAGATAAGTTTCGAATTCATGATTATCAGAAGTAGCTGAAGAAGATGTAGTGCCTTCAGTGTTTAGTTTTACTTTTGGCGATGAAGGATGCAATGCTGATATACCTACAAAAAACTTTGGATGAGTGTATTGGATTCCAACACCAAAGTCGATTGTACCACCTCCCACATCCTGCTTCGGAATTGCCGGATCATTCGAATCATGATAATCATCATCGTCTGGTATATACACCTCAGAACCTTTGAAAGAAGAGCCAAAATATCCAACTTGAACACCAATCGACATTTCACCTCCAAAGGCCTTCAGTCTTCCGCTAATCTGACCATTGACATATGTGTTAGAGAAGAGTCCTAGGCCCTCTTGGCTTATGTAGACACCACCGCCCCAGCGACGGTTAAGAAATTTAAAAGGGATGTCGGCAGCAGCAGAAAAACTCTTGGGAGCATTCTCAATACCCACCCATTGCAATCGTCCGGTGCCTCGTATGCGCAACCAATCTGTAGATCCGGAAGCAGCTGGATTATATAGTGTAGGCAGTGCCCACGCCTGAGAATAAAGCGGATCTGTCTGAGCAAAAGCCGGAGAATCACACAGACACACGGCAAACAAGACTACCTGCACCAGCGGAAATCTAAGAAAGGAGTGAAGTCTCATAATCCAACATTTTACGTTTGCCATAGCTTTATATTCAAATACGTTCCGTTTTAAGCTATTCAAAATAGAATGAAACCACCACCATATTGCTTTTCACCTTCGACAAAGAGCGGGTTATGTCAAAAATCTGAGGATTCTCATCAAGATCCGGACGATTATGCTTCAGAATATCCGTAAGTCCGAAACAGAACTTGATTTCGGGACAGAACTTAAAGAACGGAAGATAGAAGTCGCAACCGAATCCAACTGTAAGCATAGTGTCAAATCCTTTTGTCACAATAGGATCAGACCTTTTTTTAGAGATATCAAGCACACCCATGGCTCCGACCGTGAAATAGGGGCGCGTATTGTGAAGTCTATCTCCTGAGATTTTCAAATCCAACGGAATCACCACTAATGCAGTCTTAATGTCTTGCCGTTGCTTTTCGCCCGATGAATAGTCATAAATTTCAGCTGTTTTTGACCCAAAATACATGCCAGGCGACAAACGAAGGTTAAGATATTGATGAAGCCGAAAATCTCCGAGTACCGTAGCGTTGAATCCTGGGGAAAACGATGGAATCTCCACCTGCCATTGACGGCCATCGTCTGAGATATATCCGGAATGAGTAAAGTTCATATCCTGCACATGCGTACCCACCGAGAATCCCCAATGCCAGCGTTGGAGGTCAGCATATTGGCGGTTGGGTACTTTTTCACCCCATCGGGCATATGCCGGAGCCAACCCACTGATTAGCACCAGCAGGAATGTCAGAATTCGAGTCTTATGTGGATAAATACATTGAATCATAATCAAAAAGTGTCAGGAGACTACTCCTTTCGGCAGAAAAGAGCCTCGTCAACGCGTACATCCCAATATGGGAAAGAACCGGACACTATAAAAGAAACGTAAAAAATTTTTTTTTCTTATGTAATAATTTGATGTTTGCAAATATTTGCTTAAATTTGCGATATGAAACGAATAGTAACCTTAGGAGAGATAATGCTCCGTCTTTCGCCGGCAGGGAACCGACGATTTGTACAGTGCGACGACTTCGAAGTCATTTTTGGAGGCGGCGAAGCGAATGTCGCAGTAAGTTGCGCCAACTATGGAATGGACGCAAAGTTTGTAACCAAACTGCCAACACATGAGATTGGACAATCTGCAGTCAACGCACTGCGCCGCTACGGTGTCGACACGCAGTATATCGCCAGAGGTGGTGACCGCGTAGGTATCTATTATTGCGAGACAGGTGCATCAATGCGTCCGTCGAAAGTGATCTACGACAGAGCAGGCTCATCTATTGCTGAAGCAGATCCATCAGACTTCGACTTCGATGCAATCATGGAAGGAGCAGATTGGTTCCACTGGAGCGGAATCACACCCGCCATCAGCGACAAAGCAGCCGAACTCACCAAGCTTGCATGTGAAGCAGCGAAACGTCACGGAGTTACAGTGTCAGTAGACCTCAACTTCCGCAAGAAACTTTGGACTAAAGAAAAAGCTCAGTCTATCATGCGTCCACTCATGCAGTATGTAGATGTCTGCATAGGCAACGAGGAAGATGCAGAACTCTGCCTTGGTTTCAAGCCCGATGCAGACGTTGAGGCCGGCGAGACCTCAGCTGAAGGCTACAAGGGTATTTTCCAAGCAATGGCCAAGGAATTCGGATTCAAGTATGTTGTATCCACACTGCGCGAATCATTCTCAGCGACCCACAACGGATGGAAAGCTATGATCTATGATGGCAAGGAATTCTACGAGTCAAAACGCTACGACATCAATCCCATTGTGGATCGCGTAGGCGGTGGCGACTCTTTCTCAGGTGGTCTAATCTATGGACTCCTCCACAAGCCGACACAAGGAGAAGCTCTTGAATTTGCCGTTGCAGCATCTGCATTGAAACACACAATAAATGGCGACTTCAATCTCGTAAGCGTGGCAGAAGTAGAAGCTCTTGCCGGTGGTAGTGCCAACGGCAGAGTGCAGCGCTAATGTTTCAAACTCTTATAAGATCTAACTGAAATGGCAAGATTTGATAAGCAACAGGTAATGGCGAAAATAGCCGAGGCTCCAATGGTGCCGGTATTCTATCATAAGGATGCCGAAGTTGCCAAGTCCGTAGTAAAAGCATGCTACGATGGCGGAGTGCGCGCTTTCGAATTCACCAATCGCGGTGATTATGCCCATGAGATATTCGAAGAAGTAGTAAAATTCGCAGCAAAAGAGTGTCCCGACATGGCAGTAGGCGTAGGCTCAGTAGTTGATCCGGGAACAGCATCACTATATATGCAGCTCGGTGCATGCTTCGTAGTTGGACCACTCTTCAATCCTGAAATTGCAAAGGTTTGCAACCGTCGTCAAGTGCCCTACACTCCCGGATGCGGTAGCATCTCAGAGGTTGGTAATGCACAGGAAGTGGGATGCGAGTTATGCAAGGTATTCCCCGGCGATGTGCTTGGTCCGAAATTCGTGAAGGGCCTTCTTGCTCCGATGCCTTGGTCTAAACTTATGGTAACCGGTGGTGTTGAGCCTACAGAGGAAAACCTCAAAGGCTGGTTTGCAGCTGGCGTATATTGCGTGGGAATGGGATCCAAACTCTTCCCTAAAGACAAAGTTGCAGCACAAGACTGGAAGTATGTCACCGATAAATGCCGCGAGGCTCTTGACATAATCGCTAAATTGCGCTAATAATACTTTAATAGTAATATAATTACGGGCTTCCGAATTATCGGAGGCCCGCATTATTTTTACTATTGAACAACTTCTCTCATAAAGTCAGCAGAAACGCCACAGACTTTATGAGAATTTGATTTATCATTTTAAATTGAGTTTGCGCATCAAGTGATTGACAGATTCCTCAAGCTGACTATCTTTACCATTAATCACTTCTTCCGGTGCGTTGTAGACAACGATATCTGGATTCAGTTGCTGGTTCTCAAGAGGTTTCCCGTTTACGTCAAGGTTCGTCACCTGTGGAATACCAAACACAAGCGATGGATCGATTTGAGTCTCCCACCACACAGCGGTCATTGTGCCTGGAATTGGAGCCCCCACCACTTCTCCGAGTCCCAGAGTCTGATACACATAGGGTGTACCTGATGCATCACTATAGTTACATTCATTAACGAGCATAACCGAAGGTTTGTTCCACTGAGCAAAAGGTTCACTACCTATGTATTGCCCACGCGGTGCATAGCGAGCATATTCCTTTCCAGCAAGAAGGATCGCAAGGTCATTATGTAGCCAGCCTCCGCCATTATAGCGAGTATCGACCACCACAGCATCGCAGTTGCGGTATTTGCCAAGCAAACGGTCGTAGGCATTCTGATAACTCTCAGTATTCATGCCTTTGACATGGATATATCCTATTCTGCCACCCGACAGACTATCAACAATAGCTTCGTTACGTTCCACCCAGCGATCATAACTGAGAGAGGAGAGAGTCCCCAATGATATTGGATTCACTGTAACTTCGCGTATCGAGCTATCGGATCCTTTAACTTTAAGTCTTACTTTCTTGCCTGATTTCCCGTCAAGCATAGGATTTATATCCTGACCAGGAGCAATGGAAACTCCATCGATTGCAAGAATCACATCGCCAACGCTAATCGCAGCCTGCTTTGTGGAAAGAGGGCCTCGAGCAATGACCTCTTCAATTTTCAGGCCCTCGCCATCATATGTGTCATCGAAGTATGCACCAAGCGATGCAGTAGAAAGACTTGCACCATTACCATAATATCTTCCACCGGTATGCGAGGCATTAAGTTCGCCAAGAATCTCGCTAAGCAACTCTGCAAAGTCGCGGTTGTTGGAAATATGAGGAAGGAACCTACGGTAATGGTCGCCATAATATGCCCAATCAACACCATGTAGGTTCTCATCGTAGAACTTATCGTTGACCTGCCGCAACATATGGTCGTAGATATATTCACGTTCTTTCGATGGCTTACGGTCGCAAAGAGCCTCATATTCCACTTGCTCCACTTTCTCGGAAGCCAGCGACATCATGCTGACACCTCCGTTGCCCCACAAGAATAAATTCTCACCTTTTTCATCCGGTTCGAAACCATAAACGCCAGAAGTCACTACTTTAACTTCGTCTTTCTTAAGATTTCTGCAATAAAGGTTTCTCTTACCTTCAGTGCTTGATGCAGTATAATAAAGTTTATCGCCTTTTGGAGCAAGGAAGAAATTGCCAATCATTGCAGAGTTTTCGGTAAGCCTCTTTGTGCGGTATCGGCTATTAGCAATGTCCGGCACAAACTTATCCGCCTTTATACTATCTGCTTTTTTGACTTTTTTCTTCTTATTCTTTTTCTTTTCTTTTTTATCGGTATCCGAGTCTTCAGAGCTTTCTTTCTTCTCTTTCTCCTTGATTGCGGCATCCTCTTCACTCATATTGAAGTCGTCCCATGCTTCACCATCGAGAGCCATAAGTACAATATCGCTCTGATTGCCCCAACTACCGGTGTTTTTCATACCGTATTTCGCCGTTTCATATGCAATTGCCTTTCCACCTAAAACCCATTGTGGATTTCCATTGCTAAAACCACTTTCAGTAAGATTCACCACCTCGCTGCCATCTGCCTTAATAAGCGCAATATCGGGATTGTTCCAGCCACCGATTCCGATATAATTCATAAGCAACCATTGGCTATCAGGGCTCCATGTAAACAACTGATCACCATCGGAATATGAATAATTATATTTTCCATCGAGTGCGGTTATCACCTCTTTGGTTTCCAAGTCAATGACCCGAAGTGCAGAACGATTTTCAAGAAACGCAACCTTCTTGCCATCAGGACTGATAAGCGGTTGCATTGCGCTTGTCTCGCATTTATAGAGTGATTCCTCAACTATCTCAGTGGCATATGCAAACTGTTGCTCTTTTTCATTCTTGATCTTTGCAGTAATGAGTTGCCAATAGCCATCTCGATCGCAATCATAAACCATAGTACGACCATCAGGAGAAATGCTTACCGAACGTTCCTGATAGGGTGTATCGGTAATTCTCTTAGTAGTCTTATATTTGGCATCTGTAACATAGACATCACCTCGAATCACGATTGCGAGTTCGTTGCCCTTAGGGGCTACGGAGAAACGAGACGCGCCGCCCCTGTCGTAACGTTTTACGAGGTCACTATCATAATCATCCGCAATAATCTCCACATTCAATTTTGCAGGCAGACCACCTTCTGAAAGAGTATAGACCTCACCATCCCAGCTGAACGCCATAAGTCCACTGTCGGAGACAGAGAGGTTTCTAACAGGATGTTTTTCAAATGAAGTTAGTTTCTTTTTCGTACCGTTAAGATTCGCTGCATATACATTGAGCGTACCATCTTCTTCGGAAAGATAATAGAATCTGTCTTTACCAGGAGCCCAAACTGCATTGCGGTCATGCCCATCAAAAGCGGTAAGTTGACGGAAGTTACCATTGTCATACAACCAGATATCGTTGGTGCCGCTACTACGCTCATGCTTTCTAAACGGATCCTCATAACCTTTTTTGTCAGTAAATATAATCTTTCCCTCCCGACCTACAGAAGAAAAAAGCATCGGCATCGACAGGAACATTTTCGGACGCAATCCCGGCTTATTCACATTCAATTCATATGTCTGAGCAAGAATTGGAGCCTGAGCCGAGGTCATTGCCGGCATTACATTAGCGGAAAAGAGAAGAGTTGAATCATTGAGAAAGGCAAGCGGTTGCTCGGCGACGCTTGAAGTTGTGAGTCTGACAACCCCTCCTCCATTAGAATTCATTATAAAGATATCATCACTCCCTTCGCGATCGCTGCGAAACACTATTCTTTTACTGTCTGGAGTCCACACAGGCTTTGAATCGAAAGCCTTATCTGAAGTAAGTTGTCGGGCTTCACCTCCGGTTGGTGCTACCGAATAAATATCGCCCTTATAGGTAAAAGCTATAGATTTCCCATCGGGAGAGATAGCCACATCACGTAGCCACAATGGAGCTTCGGCAAATGCTGAAGCAGAGGCGAGACACGCCACGCCAATAAGTAGTTTATTCTTCATTCTGAAGTTGTATATAGATTGAACAAGGTGCAAAGTTATGAAATTTTTGATTATTTATAAAAAATCAGCACTAAATATTTGGTGAATCAAAAAAAACTTATTAACTTTGCACTGCAATTGAGGGGAACCTCGGCAAGGTGAGGTGGGTGAGTGGCTGAAACCACCAGTTTGCTAAACTGACGTAGGAGCAATCCTACCACGAGTTCGAATCTCGTCCTCACCGCAGTTGAAAAAGAGTTTATTGGAAACAATAAGCTCTTTTTATTTTTTTTGCAAAAAGAGTGTGTCAAAATAATTTTACTGAGATATTTGACAATATTAATGAAATTTGCTACTTTTGTATCGTGGTTGCGTTTCAACTATTACTGAAATTAGGATTATTCAGAACCAAAATGCCGTAACTTTGGCATGAGGGAAGCTAACATAGTGGCCGCACCAACATTTTTATCCAAACGCCAATAAGAAGATATGGTAGTACTCTAATTTGTCAATTATGAAACATCTTTATCTGAAATTTTATTTTTTAACCATATTTGCCTTGATATGCTGTATTCCAACCATCTCGGCAGATGCATTAATAAAAAGTGGAGACCTTTACTACATTCTTGATATATCAACCGGAACAGCCAGAGTGACGGATTCTCAAAAAGACTATAATGGTTATTATGTTTCCGGTGATTTGGTCATTCCTGAAAATGTAGATTTTAATGGTATAACTTTCTCTGTAACGAAAATTGACAACGACGCGTTCAGAGATTGTTCAAGATTGACCTCGGTAACTATTCCAGGCTCGGTGACAACGATTGGTCATGATGTGTTCAGCAATTGTTCGAAGTTAGCTTCAGTGACGTTAGCAGATGGTGAAGAAACACTCTCAATTGACAATGAATTTAAAGATTGTCCGTTGTCTCAAGTTTATCTCGGCAGGAATCTAAGTTATCGCAATAATTCTCCTTTTGAAGATAAAAAATCTATTCAGACTGTAACAATCGGCAACTCGGTGACAAAGATTGGCTACAAAGCATTCTCAGGGTGTAAAGGCTTAACCTCTATCGCAATTTCTAATTCGGTGACATTGATTGACACCTACGCGTTCCAAAATTGTAACGGGTTGACTTCGGCAACAATCGGCAACTCGGTGACAAAGATTTGCAACGATGCATTTAGGGGATGTAAAAACCTAACATCGTTAACGATAGCAGATGGTGAAGAGGCATTGTCAATCGAGAATGCATTTGCAGATTGTCCTTTGTCTCAAGTTTATCTCGGCAGAGATCTAAGTACTACTCCATTTAAAGGTAATA
>CAYZPH010000018.1:17368-44445 GCA_964480495.1 uncultured Sangeribacter sp. | reverse complement strand
GCGAGGCCCCAAATCCTCAAAAATCAGAAATGCAACCTGCCTCTGTATTATAAAAGCTCAAGTAGCACTCTATCAACGATATAAGGATAGTGTATCGGTAAGTAGCCTATTGGTGACAACTGCTACCATATGGTGTAAAACACTGAAAAGTCGCTCGTTATCGGGCCGCTTTTTCGTGTTTATCCTCTTTATAACCGCTTCCCATCACTTTAACGACCTTTCTACCAACGCAAAAAATAAAATCCACAACCCGCGATGCCATCGTGGACTTCTTCCTCGACTTGCGCGCATATATCTCCGAAGTGTTTAGCGGCGACCCCTATGATGCCACACTCGACTGGAACTCAGCCTCTCGCCAGCAACCAAGTCTCCGGCTGCCGTTTTTTCTGCAATCACTGTCCCATCGGGAAAGATGACAGACATATCTCTTGCCGGTCCTCTTTCAATTTTATCATCCGAATTTGAATTACGGCTCCGATGCGTTACTTCTGGATCAAGTAACATTTCTTTGGCATATGTCAGCTCTGCCGCAAAATTCCTCTTACGACTGAGATGCACACTCAAAGGCCGTCCGGGCACATAATCCACAACCAAAACTAACTCGCGCTTTATCGGTGTTAAAGCCGGTTCTATTGTCTTGCTCAACACCGGAAGAATCTCTTTCTTGATAATCTCTTCCTCCAACTCATTCGCTTTCTTTTCAAGATTTTCATCAACAGGAAGCCCCTCTTTACGGAGAGTGTCCATGGCTTCATATAGTTTGTTTAATCTACTCATAACTTAATAATGTTCAGTTGTTGCCACCTTTCTTACCCAAGTCCTCGATAGTTTTTATCGACAACAGATAATCATGTTCCACATCGCTGATGGTACGTTGCTTATATTTGCGGTACTCATTGGTGGCGTGATCCATTGCATCTTCATGAGAAACACTTCCAGTACCTTGCAAAAGTTTTTCTCCAGACATTGTCAGAATCCTATCCAAATAGGCAGCCCAGTCATTCATGGTCATCGGTTGTTCTCGCTCTGCCTGTCGCTCAGCAAAATCCAGATATCCTGAAACCAATTGTCCCATGGCACGAAGTTCTTTGTCGTCCAGATAGTTCTTTGCGGTCTTGGCCTCCATCAATGTAGGATGATTACCCTTGAAAGTCAACAATCCCATAAAATCTTTCTCTGCATCAGCCCGTTCAACGATAAGCTCCGCTGCCGTATGCCCGTGAATCGCATAATGTATCTTGTTCTGAACTTTCTTGAAAAACTTCTGTGACACGGAAGCCCTTGGGTCATAGTCAATACTGGTGGCATATATTTCAAGCACCTGACGATACATCACCTTTTCTGTGGTACGGATATCCCTGATTCTTTCCAAAAGTTCCTTCCAATAGCCTCCACCATCCAGTTTCTTCAACCGTTCGTCATCAAGCGTAAAGCCCTTTACCATATACTCCTTTAACCGCAGAGTAGCCCATTGGCGGAATCGTGTTGCAATAATGGAGCGAACACGATAACCGAGAGCAATTATCATATCTAAATTGTAGAAAGTCATTTCTCGCTCAACTTTTCTGCTTCCTTCCTCCCGAACCTGTCGGAATTTCCGACAGGTTGCTTCCTTCTCCAACTCCCCTTCTTCATATATATGCTTTATATGCTCGACAACGTTGGTTCTGGAAGTCTGATAAAGTTCGCACATCTGAGCCTGCGTAAGCCACAGCGTCTCATCTTCGAGCTTCACATCTATTTTTGTCTGACCGTCACTGGCAGTGTATATGATTACTTTGTTCTGTTCGTCCATGTGCTTTATTATTTAAGCGTTTTACCTATTGAGATTATAAAAACAGATTCAACTTGGGTTCTTAAACTCTATAAAAAAATACAAGGCAGGAATATCTTTAAACTTTGCAAGATATGCCTCTGCATCATTAAAATCCACTCCTCTTCTCCAATTATCTGACCTTATTTGCTCCCAATCAGTTTCTTTGTCAAACAATCTAATTTCTGCTCCCATACTGTTAAAGATGCGAGCAATTCTATTTACTATCACTTCTACTTCTTGTACATAAATTGAATTTTTAATATTTATGTTTTTATGAAGCATAATCACTGTTCCATCTTTAGATTCTCTTTCAAACATGTGATTAAAATATCCGAAGTATTTGTGTGCTGCTTTTAACTGTGTAATTGTATATTCAGAGTGATTTTCTGTATGAAGCACTTCTTTTTGTTCGTAATCATTACGAATTTCATCAAAATACTCTCTTGCTGTTTTTTTATTATCATTTATTGCCTTGTCAAATTGCTCTATAAACTCATCTATTGAATAAACCTGAGTTTCAACATTAAAAAGACGATATAAAATTTTGCTCTTATCACGCACTCCTTCATCATCGCTAACAATGCAATCACAATATGTTCCAAAGAAACTATGAAAACTATCAGTTTGCATGTTTCGTATTTTAACTTTCTTCCGTGGCTCCCTACAAATCCCTATTAAATCAAGGAGAGTATAAGATAAAAAATATGCCATGCCAAAACCTAAAGATGACATTCCTAACTGATTTGATACAGCCTTAATGAGATTAATGAAGGACAAACCTAATGGAGATGATGACAACTGGTCATTAAAAAACCTGTCACCATCCGCTGTAATCTTTGTAGGATTATAATTTTCCATAGCAACATCTCTCATTGCTTTATACGTATCCTTTTTATCATAAAGATTGGCTATGATAAATTTAAGGAATGAAGAAAACTCATCTTTATTCACATTTAGTTCATTCGTATGTATAGGAGTTCTCTTTGTTATCCAATCTAATTCAAGTTCTCCTTTCAAGTCTTTAATGGACAAATCAATAGCATTATTAATGAAATCATATTGCTCTTTGGGTATTTGTGACAAATCAAAATTATCCAGCCAAGACAATTGTTGTGTATTTGCAAAATGACTGAAAGCCGAGCGAGGGGATTCGTTCGCTACAACAATATTCGAATCTTTGCATATCAAACAATTTTCCCCTACAATGGATTGCATGAATTCCATTTCTTTGTATTTTATATCAGTACTGTCTTGTTGAAGATCCAATAGATGAGCATCTGAAAATAAAAAAACGAAATCATCTTTATGAGACAGTATTTTATCTCGCAAAATGATATATTTTTCCTTTTTGGTATTGAATAGATAACTAAAAAGCTGTTTGTCAAAATATATGGTTACCATAATAAAGCATCGATTTTGTGGATTATTAATAATGCTATCATTTTGAATTAGTCCGTCACTTTCCTATACTATTCCGTATTTCTATATTCTTTGCCATAATTTAAATTATCACCTTCGCAATTATTCATTTCGATTTGCCATAATTTTCAACAGATTCTGCCACCATGCTATATTCTTCTTCAGTTATCTCATATGATTTGATTCTTCTATCCTCAAGATAAATATGGTAAAGCGTGTATTCTAAAGCCTCTAAAGTCTGTTGGCGGACTTTCGGTTTCAACTGACATTCCCAAACGGTAATACAATGCCAACCCATTGAAGTTAGCTGCTGCCGTTCCTCTATATCCCTGCTCCGATTACGCTCAATTTTATTCTTCCAAAACTCAACATTTGTTTTGGGTAGAACATAATATTTGCATCCTTCATGACCATGCCAAAAGCAACCATTTACGAAAATAACAGTTCTGTATTTACGTAAAACCAAATCGGGATGTCCGGGAAGCCGTGGGTGATTCAGCCTATACCGAAAGCTACGGCTGAACAAGAACTTTCTTACCAGTAATTCAGGTTTAGTATCCTTGCCCTTTATTGCAGACATGCAACGATGACGCTGTTCCTTGGTCAGTTTATCCATCTTCAAAAGAAACCATTATATCCTACTATTGTTCCTAATGTATATTTAATTCTTGGGGATTTCTATCACATTAGGGATTCCAAATAATTCTCGTGCTTTAGCTAAAACGTCAGCATTTGGTTTATGATAATAGACAGCCAATTTCTCCTTTGTTCTAGTACAACACACGTAGAAAATTTTTCTAGTACGTTGCACTACAGATTCCTGGAGTTCATCTATAGAAGCGGTGAACAATTTTTCAAAATTGTAGTTGTTCCACCTTCCATTATCAAGAATAACAAGAACATTATCAAATTCTGCCCCTTTTGTTTTATGTTGAGTGGAGAATGGAGTTTGTCCCTCAAGATAATCATACAAATTTACAAATTCGCTATATGAAACCTCCATCACTCTGTCGTAAATATAAGGGAAACGCTCTTTATAATTATCTAACTTGTCATCAATCAAACAAATACTCTCTTTGTCTGCTAGCTCTATCACATCCCTTATAGTCTTAGTATTCGCATTCTGTAGCTTATTAATAGACTCGTTTAATCTTATCTTGTCTGCTTTACTCTTTATTTTTCTATCGTTACCAGAATAACGACTTTGCGTATATCCTGTGACTTTGAGAAATTCAGAGACATTACCATCTTTAAAACGCCTAATAGCTTGTTCTATCTTGCAGAGATGTTTTACTAAAGGAGAACGTTTTGACCCCGTTTTGCTTTCTTCATCTTCACTGTGTTTCTTGTCATCAACCAATTGTGACTTATCTACATAAGTATGTATTAAACTCTCAAATTTATACTTCTTTGCCCTTTCGTATAAGAGAGCATGACTTGTGATAAAACTTTTTTGAGTTTTGGTCGGTTCGTATTGATTTGATTCAATTCCTTTGGCTTGCAGACCATTCAAAATGTCAGCCAATGTTTTCCCTTCCATTTCATCCTTTGTAAAATAGGCTTCTGCACAAGGCTTGACTTTGTATTTCACATACCCAAGAATTGGATCGCCATTATATATTTCCATTAAATTTGCAAAACCGGCTTTCCCAGCAATGAGATTATGAGTCAAATTCAGTTCTTTAGTTACTTTTGCATCATGAAAATTCCAACCTTTTTGCTGAGTAAGATATGATCTTACATTTGGCAATACGTTTCCTTCTTGTTGTGAAAATACAAACAATACCTCACCACTCTTAACATGACCATTTTCCATATTTGGTGCCTTGTCATCATTAGAAGGTTCTTGTACCAACCCATCTGTGCGAATTTTATTAGCTATATCAATAACTAATGAAGGGTTTCGTCTATTTTGACACTTCTGAACTTCGTACACATCTCCTTTCGTACCATCAAACTTATATTTATTCAAATCGCCAACACCTTTATCATAGATACACTGCATAGCATCTCCAAAGAAACCGATAATGTTCTTTTTGTCGGACTGCTTCAAGAAACCGAGCATAATCTCAATTACCATAGGAAATGTATCCTGATATTCATCAATCAAAATAAAAGGATAGCGACTCTTTAGAATATCACATAGTTTCTTGTATTCTTTAAACATCTCATAGGCAACAGCAATCACTTCATCATGAGACAAAATTCCTTCCTTAAGATTTGTATGCTCTTGGTAACTTATGGTGACAGGTTTATCTCTATTACAAAAATAATCCACAGGAATTTCGTCTAGGCCAGAAATATGCAATCCAGAATTCGGCATATTCAGTAGCCTAATAACAGTTTGGGACAATTCTTTTTGATAATTTTTAATATTATCCCAAAGGAAATCATGTATTGTCGCAACTACGAGATTGTCATGGTTCACCCGTTCAGTTATTTCTTTAACGGCAGCATTCGTATATGTAATACAAGCCACTTGTGACGATGGATAATTTTCAATAATCCATTTAACAACCTGAACAAGAGTATAAGTCTTGCCACAACCAGCCCCACCACTTAATAAAAAATGATGACCTTTAGTGATTTGCTCAGTTATATTTTGTAATTCATCTTTTAATCTTTCCTCAGCCATAATAGTCCTTCTTTTATATATGAAGGAACAACCCAATTTGAAAAATCGCAAGAACCTTCCTTTTTGCTGTTGAGCAATATTTCGATAGCAAGGGATGATTTTCCACTCACGCCATTGTTTGCTAGTTCATAAGCATCTTTATCACATTTAAATTGCTCTAAGCTATTTGGATGTAGTGAAGAAAAAGTATTTTCAGTAATGAACTTTTCATTTTCACTAAAGAAGGCATCTTCAAAACTACGTGGTTGATATGTGTCTTTCTTGCCATATTGGAATGTAAGTCTTAAATATCCTCTTTCATCTGTTTCCCACCTTTTATTCTTAATGTTCCATGACAGAATGGTGGGGTACATTGCAAGAATATCTTTGACCTTTTTGGTGTTATTCAAAAAGAATTTGATAGACGCATTAGAAGTAACTATTGTGTCATCCGCTGAATCATACTTCGTTTTTTCAATATACGTCCCTTCCTTTCCGTTCTTGTCTTTTTTTATCACAGACTTGCAACAGTCAATATCTGTTATAACCAGACATTTTCGTAACCCAATGAATCTCAAAAATTTCTCAAATATATGAGAATATGCCCCTACTTCGATAATAGAAATGTTCTGCGACATGAGAAATTCTTCATTATCTTCCAACTCGCATTCTTGGTCTATCTTTTTCATCATAGCAGGAAGTAGTATTCTTTCTGTATCACCTTCAATAAAGATCGCCTTATCCGCAAAGAACAAGTCACTCCTATTCAGCGTCAGATATTGTTTTAGAAAGGCAAAATAGTGTTTATATTCATCGTCGTATTCATTTTGAAGCTCCTTTATGTTTTTTGCTATGACTGCATTTATTTCAACACTTCCATTACAAATAGGGTGTGTCAAGTACTTGATATCATCGAAATCGCAATCAGATACGATATGAGAAGAATGAGAACTTATGATGTATTGTAGTTTTCGCTTTATGCCATTTTTGTGTTGTATTCCTTGACGCAAAAGATTTTTGATATTCTTGATAAATACATATTGCATTTGTGGATGTGTATGTGCTTCTGGCTCCTCTATAAACAACAGATTGATATCCGCAGGCTTTCGTTCCTTATTTCTTTGCATTCTCTTTATTATCAAATCAATATCAAAGATCATCGAAATAAGGTTCATATACCCAAGTCCATTATAGTTTTCCGGAAGTTCTTTGTCTTCCTGTTGATATACTACTGTAGTATTTCCTTTCAACATCTCTCGATGTTGCAAAGATGATACAACCTTAATGATCGTTTCGTTTTTTGACATGCCTCCGAATCTTCGGACTTTATCTATAATATCTGAAAACATATTGTCATAAATAGACGATAGGACCTTATCGGTATCTTTTAAACTATCTTGGAACTTTTCAATGGCATCCTGTTGTTCATCCGCCATTTCTTGAATTCTGTATAATTCGGACGTCTGAGACGACAATGTTTTATCAACATCCTTGTTATCAACATTTCTTTTTGCATTGATATATTGGAAATTGATCACATCATATAACCTAAAATTAGTAGCATCTTTCAAATTAATATATTGTTCCTCTTTAAAGGTCCCGTCTGTTTTGTCTACTAAGATAGACTTACGAATAGTCACAAAATAGTTTGATTGTTTTGAATCCAAAAAATCATCAAGAGTTTTTGCTGTATATTCTCCTCCATGCTCACGTGAATTCTCTTCCTTACTTTTTTCGTGTTCAATAAACTTTTGGTAAGCAGTCTTCAAATTGACATACATGTCATAAGTGAGGATGTAATCAAAGCCCAATCCCAAGAAATTATTGTCAGCATCCAAGTCCATAAGGATTGGACTAATATATTCCAAATCATCATGGTCATCATACCCAATTAAAAGCCTTAACTGAATACCGATCTCTTTATATTTTGTATCATCAACTATATCCTTTTCTATCAAATTTTTCAATTGGCAACGAAAATCAAAATTGAAGTCATTGTATTGAAATCCTTTGCGATCTCCCTGATTCAAGAATTTGTCAAGTATCACAAGTAACGAGGTCTTCCCGACATTGTTTTTCCCTATGACAAGAGAAAGCTCATCTTCCATTTCCATCGTGAACTCTTTCAACAAACGAAAGTTCGTAACTTGTATTTGCTTGATTACCATATCTATGTTATTTGATGGTTAAAATTTCATTTATTTCCGTATATTGAGCATCATACCTTGTTGTTGGAGTATATGCTTTCTTTTGATGAAGGGAATAATGTTTTCCAACAGCGACTGTCCCATCTGCTATCAGTTTTTTGACTAATCGAAAGACTTTATTCTCATATGTATCACCCTGATCGGTCGTGTTCATAATAATTCTGTTTTTTAGGCGAAATATTATATTAAAACAAAGATTAGAGCGTTACATTACTGATTCGTGCTCTTGCTCAAAATGGCTAGTTCGCTTAGCGTTGAATATTGTGCATCGTAGCGCTCTTTCTGCGATGCAACTGGCTTATTTTGACAATTAAGCGTGGATGAATCAAGCTCGTTAGTCATATCTATTTCAAGTAAAGCATATAGGAAAACAACTTCTTCGCCGGGATTAGGCTGTGATGGATTTTTCACTGTCTGATAATATTCTCCCGGAATCTCATCTTTAGGAATAAATCGCACGTTTTCTTTGAGTCCATATAAATGTTGTCCAGTCACATGGCGTGTATGGAATAGTACACCACCAATATTTGCTGCATTAGAAAGAATCTCCATTCCATCATGGGTATATCGGATGGGAACAGCAATTTTCCCTGTATCATTGAATTGCTGTGACTTATTATTGAAGTTTTCCATCATTACCATTAGCACTCCTTCTTTCTTTGAAGAAGGATGAATAGCAACGGCAGTCGGTGGCGGCAAAAGTGGTCGCGGATCAGTGCCGAGGTTCGGCAATGGTTCGCGGTGGAAAGCCGAGTCAACAAGTGTGAGGACACGAGCGTTTTCTGCTTCAATGAGAGTGCGGTCTTTAGCGTTCTCGGTAATATCGGGATTAGAGAGCGCGAGTGCGATAATCCCTTTATCTTCCGAGTAAGGAGCAAAGACTTTGCCGATAATGTCGGCAAAATGCTCTTTGAGCCATTCGTCAGAATTGATGCCGGGTAGAGCGCGAAGCGCGTTGAATTGATAGCGGCGGCTCAATTCCTCGCGAATCTTATCTCGGAAGATGTTGCGAACTTTTGTGCGCCATTGCTTTTTCTGCGAGGCGTTGTCGCGAGCGTAGAGCGAGAGAACGAACAGGAAGTTTACATCATAGTGAGTAACCAACAGTGTATCGCGGTCAAACAAACGATTTATATACTGCCGAGATGTAAAAGTCTTTGCTTTCTTGCCGGTAATATCGATGTTATCTCGATAACTTAAATCGTTTGGAATGGTGCCGGATATGAAGAAATTTGGAATTACATTATATCCCTCCGTAACTTCATCGCGGAGGCAAAAGTCGGTTTCCAAACGTTCTTCATCAGCGTTTTCTCCAAAGAAAAGGTTGAGATTCCACTGTATAACGTTTCGCGCATAGGTAAACTGCTTGGCAACGGACTCCGAGCCAATGCGGTTCTTCTGCTTGTAATACTTGGAGTCGCCGATATAGTAAGTCATGTGGTCGCCACGTTTTTCCTCGTCCTCGCGTCGGGCGCGAGTGAGAGAATCCCAAAGGAAAAGGTGGTCTACCTCCTTACCGTCCTCCTGTTTCTTATTAAGGCGGTCGGGGAAAGTATGGTCTCCGATAAGCTCGTCAATCATTGTCTCGAATACAATGTTGAAGTTCTTTGCAAGCAAGAACTCGTTCAACTGAGAGGTAATACGGATTTGCTTCGACTGTTCAAAGAACGCGAAGCATAAATTCCAAAGTTCGAGAGCCTTGTCGGAGAAGTATTTATATTTGATTTGACGCAGACGGCGGATGCCGAGACCCTTATTCAGATATTGCTCGAATTTTCTTCCCGTTATGAGGTCGTAATTAACGTTGATTTCGACCGGGAAGCCATACTCAGTATGAATATAATTGAGTATGGAGAAGAAAATGACGAGTAGTTCTTCATCAAAATTAACCATACGCTTTTTATTTACCGGGTCAAGGTAAATAGGAGCATCGTCTTGGATTACCATTTGGCTTTTGGCAATGGTGCGAGTCCAGTTAATTTTATTGAATCCGCTGTGGATATTCTTAAGAATGAAAGTGAACCAATCACGATTTTGCTTTGCAAAATCAATTAGCGAAAGCAGAATATCGAGATATGTGTTGGCGGTGCGCTTGCGTCCGTGTCCTTGCCTAACGATATTCTGATACCGGATGATTGTATGGTCGCGCCCGGATGTTTTGCAATCTTGGCGATATACAGCAATAGCACGGTAGACCCACACGGCAAGACCATATATAAATTCGCGCTCTGCCTTTGATAAAGGCGAGCCGTTGGCTTCGAGGTCGATTATGTCCTCGGGGCGATGGTTTCCGAAGACCTTGCCGTTCTCTTTGTTGAGTACAACTTTGGGGAGGATAAACACGCTCTCCCCCTCGGCGGCATAGTAGTAGTAGCCAACGTAGTTGACTCTCACCATTCCGTCGACCGGGTCGAGTTCGTCAATGTTGGGAAACAACTTTTTGACAGACTCAACGAGATAGTCGTGTTCCTCGATCAAAAGTTTCATTCAACAGTCACGATTAAACCGAGGTTTAGTCTATCCGATACCAAGTTAAGCAGATTTTTCTGCGTCTTGGTATTGGTGCCTTTGACCACATAATAATCGCCGGACTTGACATAAGTATATGCCGGGTCTGCGAGGACTTCGGGAGATTCAGAAGTGGAAACAAGCGCCGAGTTTCTTCTCGTATATTTTTTTTCGGCGGCGATTGGTTCAACTCTATCTAAGCCGATTTTTTCAAGAACTTTGATGTAAGATTCAAAGCGCGTGTTTTCTCTAATGACAGTGCCATCAGGAAAACGAACAGTCAATTTATTTGAAGAACCGTCACCAGTAGAATCAGCCTCGTTCTCCACTTCGTCTTGCGCTTCTTCTTCAGCCTCTGTCAACTGGAGCGGTTGAACACCCAAATTACGGATGAAGCGTTCCACCTTTTCGGGGACGGTGTCGCCGTATTGGTCGAAATAGTTGGCAAAGGTCAGCACTTGATCGTCTTCATCTTTGAAGATGTCGTCGTCAAAGCCGAAGTCTTTGTAAACATCATTGTAGATGAAGAATATTACTTTGGAAAGGAAAGTATCAGCGGAGATGATATATTTCCCCTCGGTGTTCTTCTTAGCTTTGGCGAAGAAGTAGCCGAGTTTCTTATCTTCTTGGTCGGTGTCAGTGCCGATGTGGGAGTTGATTGCTTCGACAAACTCCCACCAATCGTATTCGTTGCCATTAACAGCAATGCGGTAGCTTTTGCCACTGTCAGCAATCTTTACATATTTCCATTCCCAACGACGCTTGAAAGCGGAGTCAATGGGGAAAAGCGACTGGTCGCTTGTGTTCATCGTCGCCCAAATGTAAAGATTGTTCGGTAAGAGCAGGTATGAACCGCTTTTAACTTTAGCGATTATATCATCGTCGTAAATGCCGTTGATGGTCTCAGCATTGAGAACGTCAAGCGACTCAAACTCTTTGGCAAGTTCTTTTTTGAGATCATTGTCGGCGATGATAGGATAATCGGAAAATCCGCTCTCGTTTCTGTCAAGAAGTTGGAAAATGTCGCCAAAGATTTGAGCGCAGTTTCCTCGGTTGATTTCCTCTATAACTAGGAACACAGGTTGCGGATTTTCTTTCTGCTGTTCTTTCCACGCAGCAATATAGGCGTTAAGGAAAGCCTGATAAACATATTGGTACGTTATCTTGGTAGTAGTAACGGGTTCTCCTGTTACACTGTCTTTGAGCGGTATTGCCTTATCGCCCATATTGGTATAAACCTGCTCGGAATGTGTGATAGGTTTATACGACCCGACGAATGAGGCATAGTCGGTGTCAGGGTGGAAAGTTATGCGGTAGTGTTCAAACTCACGGCAAACCTGCTTAATGCAATATGATTTGCCGGTGCCCGGTGCTCCAAAGTAGATTTGCTGAAGTGGGCCTTCGAAAGGTAAAGCTTTTAAAGTCTGAACGCTTGCAGATTCAGGAATTTCTTTAGTTATCGTAAAACAAGCTGGTGAAACCTTAACTTGATTAGGTCCAAAGAAAGTCAGCGTATAGGTCGGAACTCCACTGGTCGAATTACGCTCCAGGCATACTACGTCGCCTTCCTCGACCTCATAATCCTTGAATATATTCCCAAGCCCAGGAATCCTTTTCTCCTTATTTGAATTTGCAAAATATACGAAACGGAGTTCTCGCACTGAGGCAGGAAGAGAAATATTCTTTCTGGATTGAATAAGAACCGAGAAATTCACTTCGATAACACTCTGGTTCTGAACATGAGCTCCACTGAAGAAGGTCTCATAATCAAAATCATTGGACATGCGGATATAAATTTCGTGAGTCTTAGTTGAACCCACTTCCGCAGAGGTTAGCTTTTTATAGAATTTTGAGACATTCATGACAGGTATTGTTTTAAGATGGTTGCTATTTTATATGCCATAATGGGTGGTACGGCATTTCCAATCTGCATATAAGTTTTCAGATATGCCCCAAGAAATAAATAATCATCGGGGAATGACTGGCAACGGGCAGCTTCACGAGGTGTTAATGCTCGAATTTGGAAGGGGTGGATGTGAGAATGGCAGTCCATTCTTAAATGGGCTGTTATAGTACGAGACGGTCTATCAGCTATAAGTTTATAGTATTTGTCTTTGAAACAATGTAGTCTATTAGCGTAGGGCATGATATCTGCAATCTTCGGATCAGCTGCATCATCGCCTTGATTGAGCAGTTTGTAAATATCATAATTTATGTCGTTGACATAACGAGCCTTGTGATTATAGACAATCGGCATCTTCCTATTAAAATTTATAAGTCCAAGGTACTCGTTGTCTGTGCCCGTGTAGCTGTTGACATCGATTTTTTTCCCACAAGTCTCACTGTCTATTTCATTTTGATTTTTCACGCGAGGTGCATCAAGAGGTTTGATTGCTTCAAGGGCGTCGCGAAGGAGAAAGCGCACATTTTGTTCGTTTGCCAGCTCAATCTGTTCAAAAATTTCGCTTGGTGTAATTCCTTGTTTTATCGCGATATCATTACGAACAGCAATGTAAATCAACCGTTCTCGATTTTGCGCAACAGAGAAATCTGCAGAATTAAGCAATTTATATGCCACATCGTATGAATATATGTCTCCATCTTTCTCGACTGATATGCGTCTATAGTCTTCAACTACCTGCTCTGCTACTTTAAGCATACCCCTGACATTCTCCATCACTACAATTTTAGGCAATAGAGAAGTTACGGCCTTTATGAAATACTTATAAAGTTCGTTACGTGGGTCATCAATGATTCTCTGTTGATTCGCACTACTGAATCCCTGACAAGGTGGACCACCGATTACAACATCGACATCATCTTTGATATATTCGGGAATATTATCAACTATTTTTCGTATGTCAGCCTGAAGTATGCGTGAGGAAGGTATTTCAGGATGATTATATTTGTATGTACGAATACATACATCCTCAAAGTCATTGGCAAAACAGATTCGATATCCCGCATCTATAAAACCTAAACTGAGGCCTCCTGCTCCAGCGAAGAAATCCACAACAATGGGCTTATCTGATTTTTGCTCTCGTGATTGAAGAGCTGCCCTTTTCTTGTTGCTCAGCTTGTCAAGGAGAGTGCCAAAAACAGTTGAGTTGTTTATGTAAAAAGACACAGCATTGATAAAACGGTCATAGGTTTTATCCAACAATTTTTTCAATAAGGACAAATCTTTTGCTCCGGTAATTATGCCCATATCACTAAGTTCATATACAATATTATCTGATATGGCCTTAATGTTAATTATGGGTATTCGATTTCGCTCAGCCATGACTTCGACCAAGCGACAGTAGATGTTTATCAATTCGATAAATTCATCCTTATCTTTAATATTTGATACTGGATGAAAAATCATTGTTTTATCTTATTGAGATTCTTTTTTATTGATTTTGCAATAGCCTCGGCAAATAACGGGGGAACTGCATTACCTATCTGTTTGTATTTTTCTCCTCTTGAACCGACAAATTCAAAATCATCGGGGAAAGATTGGATTCGGGCAGCTTCACGTACAGTAAAACTGCGGGCTTGATTCTCGTCTGGATGGATGAATTGGAATCCGTCTTTGTGTATATGCGCCAAGATGGTTTTTGACGGGAGATCCCACCATTGTACAACATAGCTGTTATCAAATACACGAGCGTGTTCATGTTCATATTGCGGCATTTCACGGCGTAGTTGCCCGAAACTCCAGTGATTATGTATCATCACCGCAAATCGTTCACGGTCAAGTGTATTATGTCGACGTGCAATATGATCATAAAGAGGACGTTTCCCCGATATTCCTATCCTTTTGAGAAAATCATTATTGCAGGGATAATCAAAATCGTTCATGGAGGCATCATGGCCTGGTTCAACCGGAGGTAAATCGCCAATGGCCTCTTTGACTGTAACATAACGAGATAATCCAGTACGCAGACTCTCGGGAGTATCAGGATTCCAATGTGTCTTCTTCAAATCGTTATATAAATTCATTACCGAAACCTCAGTTATGTCCTTCCTTACCCCCATTATTATCACGCGTTTGCGTAATTGAGGTACGCCAAAGTCTGCTGTATTAAGAACTAGAATGGACGGGGCGGTCGCGATATTGTAATTTTCGCCAAGGGCATTGACGACTTCATTGAAAATATTACTTCCATTTACTTTCGCGGATAGGATGCCGGTAACATTTTCAAACACAAAGAACTTAGGATTATAATGATGAAGTATTTTCACATAGCTTTCAAATAGGAAATTCCTTGAGTCTGTTGCCATTCGCTTACCGTCACGTACACGGCCTGCAGTAGAATAGGCTTGACAAGGGGGGCCTCCTATTATTATGTCAACTTTTCGTCCTCTGACAACCTTGTCGATATTGGCTATGCAATCATCAGATGTTATATCTTGTTCCAAAACCTCATTACCCCAATCTTTGTAACCATAATATTTCATGCGTTTGCGCAAGGTTTCACAAGCCCAATGATTAATCTCTACATGGGCAAGTGCCTGAAAGCCCATTCTATAAAAGCCCTCAGATAATCCTCCGCAACCTGCGAATAAGTCTATGAAAGTGAATTTAGCCATTATTATTCGGGCATTCTTACAAGTTCTTGAATCTGCACATCAAGGAGTTCGGCTATCCTGAGAAGGGTGTCGAGACTCGGTTGAATTGTGTTAGTGCACCATTTGGAGACTGTAGCGGGGTCTTTACCGAGTTGTTCGGCAAGCCATTTGTTCGTCCGCTTCTTCTCCACAAGCATGACTTTGATTCGGTTTATATCTTTGCCCATGATATTTTGTCCTATTCAGTAATGCAAAGTTAATGATTTTTACCGAGAAGTCAGTTATGTCATGCCATAAAATTGAAAAGTGAATTCAAGAAATTGCATTTTGTGCAATGAAATAATATCAGGAATAGTCAGCTTTTGGTTTTGCGGCCATTGGAATATCAGTTTCTTCAAGGCTATAACCGCTGTTAACAGATGTTGTAATGCTATTATAAATCTTATTGAGTGTGTCCTCGCGGTTTGCCCTGTTGCGCAGTTCACATTCCCATACACGTACTACTTTCCATCCCAAATCAAATAACGCCTGCATTGATTCTTTATCACGTTCAATATTGCGTTTAATCTTCTCCTTCCAAAACTCAACATTGGACTTTGGCAACCGAAAATACTTGCACCCCTCATGACCATGCCAGAAACAACCATTCACAAAAATTGTCTTCTTGTACTTTGGCAAAACTAAATCCGGAGTACCCGGCAATTTTCTGACTTGTACACGGAACCGCAGGCCTCGTGAGAAAATCAACTTTGATACTCCGAAAAAGCGATTTTTTTCTTTTTTCGTTAATTTTGCATTTGCTGTTGGACTCTACAATGCAAAGAATGCAAACAACTATTGCAGAGCAACGCAATATTTCATTTTCAAATCTCCATACTTTTTACTAATTTTGCAGGCAAAAATTTGACGATATGAAATCTGCACTGCTCACAGTATCACTTCTTGTTATCTCCAACACCTTCATGACACTTGCATGGTATGGGCATCTGAAAATGCAGTCGCTCGGCTGGATAAAAAACTGGCCATTGTTTGCCGTGATTCTACTGTCATGGGGTATTGCGCTTTTTGAGTACTGCTTTATGGTGCCAGCCAATCGAATAGGGTATGTAGAAAATGGTGGACCATTCTCCATGATGCAGTTAAAAGTAGTTCAAGAGGTAATAACTCTTACCGTATTCACCATTATATCCGTATTCTTTCTTTCCGGAGAACGCCTTCATTGGAATCACATAGTAGCTTTTCTATGTCTCGTAGCTGCTGTGTTTTTTGTGTTTTTACCAACAGATAAATAGTGATTTAGCAAACAACATATTTATGTCTTAATCATAATTGACTATTTTCTGGAGTAGGCGAGTGGTGGAATCTTCTGCTTGTAAATAAAAATCGCTAACATATAATAATAGGCTGTGTCGTAATAAGGTTTACGATGCAGCCTATTTTGTATAAGAATATCTTCTCTATCGGTAGCTATGCGGTAGTGCTATTCGTTATGGAACGAAAGCTATTTTGCCGCTATCAAAATGTCCTAATAATTTGCTAAACAATTGTGTATCTCTTCGGAAGAGATGCATATTTGTTTTGCAAAATTACAAAATTCTTTTGAATACTCCAAAAGATTAGTGAGTTACAAAAAATATTTATTTGTCATTCAAAGGACGATTGTTTAGCAAAACATACATTTATTTAGCAAAAGCAATTTTAATATCCCTGTAAACATATGAATAAAAAGCACTTGACTTTTGTGCATATCTCTTCCGAAGAGATACATAAATAAATCAGGAGTCAAGTGCGACCCAACTGTCTGATATACTTGCAAATTATCCCTCATCTAACAGCAAAAAGCCAAAGACCGAGGGAAGAAAAAACATATCTCTAAATCTCCTCGCCGTGCACCTCCTCATCGCCAAGTCAAATTTGCTCGTAGCGCGTATTCAGCGCACAAAACCATTCAGTGCCGGATCGCCGGAATTGTATGAATGCAAAAATATAGACCTACTTCCATCTCATTTTTTCAATGATATCACAACAATTGGAGACGTGCGTGATCAAGAACAGATGGATCGTGAGCTGAAGGGTGCAGATATAGTTGTTCTTTTAGTAGCACAGCATCGTGATGACGTATCGCCGGTGTCATTATACTATGATACAAATGTTGGAGGAATGGAGGTAACGCTAAAGGCTATGGAGATGAATGGCATCAAGCGTATAATCTTCTTTTCTTCGGTGGCTGTGTATGGTCTTAATAAGGATAATCCCAATGAGACCCATCCAGCTGATCCCTTCAATCATTATGGTAAGTCGAAGTGGCAGGCTGAACAGGTGTTGCAGAGTTGGCATGAGAGTCATCCAGACTGGAACATAGACATTATTCGTCCGACAGTTATATTCGGAGAGCGTAACCGTGGAAATGTTTACAACCTACTTAAACAGATTTCTTCTGGTATGTTCTTGATGGTTGGTAAGGGTGAAAACAAAAAGTCTATGGCGTATGTAGGCAACATTGTTGCCTTTGTAAAGTATATGATAGACAATGTTACTGATGGCTATAATGTATTTAACTACATCGATAAACCTGACAATAACATGAACCAACTGGTAAATCATGTCAGCAAGGTGCTGAATAAGCATATTCCTGCCACCCATTTCCCTTACTGGTTAGGGATGACAGGAGGATATTGCTTTGATTTGCTTGCAAAAATTACAGGTAAGAAACTTGCGATTTCTTCCGTACGAGTTAAGAAGTTTTGTGCGACCACTGAGTTTGATGCTACAAAAGTTCATTCTTGCGGTTTCAAACCTCCATTTACTCTCGATGAAGGACTTGCACGCACCCTGGAGTTTGAATTTGTGCATCCACGCACAGACGACATTCTGTTCATGTCGGAATAATAGCACCATGTTAGAATATATACTAATCGCTTTCGTCGCCACCGCTCTGGTGGCGATTGCTTTTTTTACTTGGAGGCATGAGAAAAAATGACTTGTGAGAGCTATTTGTAAACATAACGGAAGTAATTGTTGTCTGTTCGGCACAAAGAAATATGAGGCTGTGTCGTATAGATGTGTGTCACTTTGCGAGCCGAGTATTGATTGTATTTGCTGTTTTGTAAGGACATTTCAAGTCTAATTTCCTCAGAAAATATATTGAATGTAAAAACAGTATTATATTCGCAATTAATGCAAAAGTATATGAGATTTTTTTTGACAGAATAGCGGAGGAGGTTGAGGATGCTCAATGAAATTCTTGAAATTTAAGGACTACAAAATAAGTAAAAAGTGAGGCTATCTATGGCTGATATACAGCTACTTGTTCGGCTTGGCAATAATCGTTTTAAACAGATTCCATGATTCTGACGCTCGGTATCGATTGAGTGCATCTCCAGGCACTTTAAGCACGCATCTTTGATATGCAGCGGTGTCGAGAGGGTCGAAGATGAAGCTGTTGCAATCAAAAACCGGAACTTCCGGTGATGGCGCTATAAGCACTTCAAGTGAATTGCAACAGTTGAATATCAGTTCGCCAAGAAGATTGCTGTTGGCAGGAAGCCGTGCACTCTTCAGTGAAGCGCAGTCGGAAAAAGCGTATGATTCAAGTTCTGTTATACTGTTGGGCAACCACACAGAGCGTAGCGATGAGCAAAAAGAAAACGCATTATGACCAATGTGTTTTAGGGAATCTGGGAAAGTGATCTCTTTGAGTTCTGAGCAGTAGGCGAAGGCATTGCTTCCAATATCTTCAAGTGAAGATGGTAAATAAATCTCAAGAAGCGCACTGCAACCGCTGAATGCTTGAAAACCAATCTTCTTTAAGCCTTTGGGCAACACAACCTTTCTCAACGACGAGCATCCAAGAAAGGCATAATCGGGAATCTCAGTTACTATGCAATTATCTGTAAACTCTAACACCTCTATGTCATTCCTGTCTGCGTATTCTAATTCTGAGATAGGTTCGGAGATATATAAAGTCTTCTCCTGTCCATTTATGCACAAGCAACTCGCTATTCCTATTACAACAGTAATCAATATTCTTATCATATCTATATTTAATTTCTATATACTGATAGATGATTCCCTTAGATTATGCTGGAATGAGTTAAAAACTCCACTTTAAATGCAGATTATTCAGGGGAATAAGAATAAAAAATTTTTTTTATCAAAAAAAACATATTTTTGGAAAACATTTTTATCAAATGTTTGTTATAAAAGTATAAAATCGTTTCATGATGTTAGGTTAGTTCGAAAGTATTATGGAAAACTTTTTGAAAACAGTCGCTTGGGAAAGTGGCTGTTTTTGTTTTTATAGTAGTCATAGCAAGCAGAGTGTTGTGTAGTGTGTATCGAAATTTTCCTTAGCCTTAAGTGCGGCTTCACGACTCTTGAAAAGTCCGAATATAGTAGATCCGGATCCTGACATAGATGCATACACGGCTCCCATGGTAAGCAATTTCTCCTTGATCGATGGAAGAATTTCGTGATTCGGGAAAATGGATGCTTCAAAATCATTCATCAAAAGTCCGTTCCATTCTTCTACAGGCAATTCTGATATTTCCTTGATCGATCTCTTGGGAATCGTAGGTGTTACTCCGGCAAATGCTTCTTTAGTAGACACAGATACGTCAGGTTTCACAAGCAAAGTCCACCATCCTGAGAGGTCGAGAGGTGAGGGTGTAAGAACTTCACCGACTCCTTGTGCGAAACAAGGAGAATTGCTTACAAAAAATGGGCAGTCTGCTCCGAGCTGAAGAGCCATGCTGGCAAGTTGTGAGTCTGAAAAAGGACTCTCGGAGAGTTCATTAAGCATTCGCAACACAAATGTGGCATCAGCACTTCCACCGCCAAGTCCGGCTCCGTCTGGCAGATGCTTTTCGAGTCTTATTGAATACTCTTTGACATCCGGATAATTCTCTTTAAATATGCGCCATGCCTTGTAAACCAGGTTTTTCTCAAGAGGGCAGTCAACATGCCTGCCTGTGAATATAAACTCGGTGTTTTCAGATGGAGTGATTTCAAGAATGTCGCAGAAGGGTTCCGGATTACGAGGTGTTCCATTGTTGACACCTACCGGATAAAAAAGAGTCTCAAGATCGTGATAACCATCTGCTCTGCGAGCTACTATATTAAGACCAAGATTCAACTTGGCATTTACAAATTTTATCATAAAATCAATTATAAAATTCAATATTCAAATTTTTCTCGGAAAGAGATTGATCAGCACTCCAGACCTTATGGCGAGATAGCACGTAAACGCCATCCATAGCATCCATTGCGAATGCTCACCGAAATAAAGCACGACTACGAAAACTATAAAGCCTGCGACAGTAGACAAAAGCATCGGACGCGTCAGCGTTAGTCCAATATAAAATCCGTCGAAAATAAATGCTGCAGCCCCGGCAATAGGTATGCAGACTACCCACAAGAAGCAGTCGTCAACGCTTGCCACAACAGCAGCAGACTCACTCAAGAGAGAGGCGATGGAATGCAGTTGAAAGCCATACACAGCTACAAATATTACCGTCATTACCACTGTCCACATGAGTAATCGGCGAATTGCAAGTGATAGCGATTGCTCGTTGCGAGCTCCGGAATATCTGCCAACCAATGCTTCTCCTGTAAAAGCAAAGCCATCCATGAAATATGAAAAAAATAGGAAGAGCTGATTGATTACCGCATTGGCGCATATCACTACATCGCCAAGACGTGCACCACAAGCATAAAGAATCATAGTGGCAGCTATCATGCAGGCAGAGCGAAAAAATAGATTGGAATTGACATCAAAAAGCTTTTTCCATTCCCGAGCATTGATAAACTCCTGCAATTTTATCTTGAATTTTATGTTGTGATGTCTGCACAGCCGAACCACGATATAGGCGGTCGGCACAATAATCATCCATTGAGCTGCCATCGTGCCTGAGGCGATACCATCAAATCCCATATCTGCTCCATACACAAGCAGAAGTGTTATTGCTACATTGAGTATGCAAACAGAAACGTTGACCAGCATTGCCATAGCTGTAGACTGCATTCCCACGAGCCAACCAGACACAGACGTAAGAATCATCATAGGAACCGCTCCGAAAATGGCAATTGAAAAATATCTACCGGCGAGCACAGTCACTTCAGGAGAGGCCCCCAATGCGTGGAGAAGCAGAGACTTCAAGGGAACGTGAACAGCAAATATAAGCACCCCGAGTAGCACTCCAAGAGCAAGAGACCTCGCAAGGGCGTAAGCCATTCCGTTTCGGTCTTCGGCTCCAAATGCCATTGCCGTGATGCCAGATGTTCCGGCACGCAAAAAACTAAAAAGCCAGTAAGCCGTAGTCACCATCATCGATCCCAGCGACACTCCGGCAAGATACATTTCGCCCGGCATATGCCCTGCAACTGCAGTGTCGCAGAGAGCCAACAAGGGCACCACGATATTGCTAAGCACGGTAGGCACAGTCATTCTGATGATTTGCCTGTCCATTTCTCTTTTGGACTCTATCTTTTCGCGTGTCATAGTGCAAAGTTGAAAAAAAAATGTGAATCAGGCAAGAGATAAGTTGTTTTTAGACGGAATTATTGTTAATTTTGCAGTATGAGTGAACAATCTACCCTCAACGGCTCTCGCGCAGACCTGCTCGACAATGGACAATGGCATCTTGCCATCAATATCTCGTCGACAGGCATCGGCGCATGGCTTGTGCCAGACAGAAACCTTGGGCGTGCACCACGCACCATAATGGAAGAGACCTGGAAAGATTCAGATGATGGTCTCCTTTTACGCATCGAAAATGCAGTCTACGACAATCCGACGGTACTTGACGACTATTCGGCAGACATAATATTAGAGTGTGACCGTCTGCTATGGCTCCCATCAGATCAGTATCCATCCGACGATGACTGTGCGGAGGCATACGTGTCGGTGTATGGTGGAGACATCTTTGATGTGATTGTAAACGATCTCGGGAAAGAAAAAGTGGCATTCTGCCTTACACCCGGTCTTCGCTCCTTTATGCAAAGGTCATTCTCCGGAGCTCGCATATGGTCGCAGCAGTCGTTGCTAAAAGAGGCTGCGATGCAACCACACGATGCGAGTAAGTGTTTGGTTGACATAAGAGAAGAGAATTTTGACCTTGTGCTTCTTGATCGAGGTCAATTCCTCTGTGCTGCCACACATCCGTGGAAGACTCCAAGCGACATTGCCTATTCGCTAATCAGTACTCTCGAAACGTATGAGATTAGCACAAAAGACACAGAAGTAGTATTCAGCGGATTGCGAGAAATAAGACAAAGCCTCGGCAAGACCTTGTCGGCATATTTGAAATCGGTAAGCCAGAAAAATCATGACCTTGACGGGAAGACAATCCCATCGGCGGTTTATCTGGCAATAAACAGGATAACGAAACATGCGAATCATCAGAGGTAAATACGGAAAACGAAGATTCGACGTGCCTCACAACATTACGGCGCGCCCCACAACAGACTTTGCCAAAGAGAATATCTTCAATGTGATAGAAAACATAGAGGATATCGAGGGGGTGGAAGTGCTTGATTTATTCGCGGGAACCGGAGCTATCAGTCTGGAATTCCTTTCACGCGGAGCAAAACAAGTTACAGCCATCGAGGCTGCCGCCACTCAGGTAAACTTTATCAGAAGCGTGAAAGAAAAGTTGAACGACAACGCACTCCGAGTGGTTAGAGGAGACGTGTTCAAGTATCTCGCTTCATCCAGAAAACCATACGACATTGTGTTTGCAGATCCTCCATATGATCATCCTCAGTTTGCGTCTATTCCTCGATTGATTCTGGAATCGGGAGCGGTGAAAGAGGGGACACTCGTGATTGTGGAACACAATGGCAGTCATGATTTCTCCGATTTGCCCGGATTTGAGCAACACCGCACCTATGGATCTGTGAATTTTTCTCTCTTCCGCAAGCAAACGAATCCTTCTGAAAATTTGACAATTGACCAATTATAATATGGATAAAAGCATAAAATTTGATACAATAGAAGATGCTATCAACGACTTCCGCAATGGTAAGTTTGTGATAGTAGTAGACGATGAAGACCGCGAAAACGAGGGAGACCTCATAATCGCTGCCGAAAAAATCACACCAGAGCAAGTCAACTTCATGCTCACAAATGCGCGAGGAGTGTTGTGTGCCCCTCTCACCATGAAGAGATGCAAAGAACTTCAGCTTGGTACTCAGGTGGAGGATAACACCTCAATGCTCGGAACTCCGTTTACCATTACTGTAGACAAATTGGATGGTTGCACCACGGGAGTGAGTGCTCACGACAGAGCTGCGACACTCAATGCACTTGCCGATCCGAAATCTACACCTGAAACATTCGGTCGTCCCGGTCACATCAATCCTCTTTATGCGCAAGACCGTGGAGTGCTTGAAAGAGCCGGACACACAGAAGCAGCTGTTGATCTCGCACGCCTTGCCGGGCTCCAGCCAGCGGGAGTGTTGATGGAAATAATGAATGAAGACGGCTCAATGGCCCGTTTGCCTGAACTTAAGAAATGTGCTGACGAATGGGGTATGAGACTCATCAGTATTCGTGACTTAATCAGCTATAGGTTACGGCACGACAATCTACTTGAAAAAGGTGTGGAAGTGGACATGCCTACTGCATTCGGACATTTCCGTCTCGTGCCTTTCCGCCAAAAAGACAATGGACTCGAGCACATAGCCCTGATTAAGGGAGACGTGACAAGTGGAGATCCGATTCTTGTGAGAGTACATAGCAGTTGCGCAACCGGAGACATCTTCGGCTCAATGCGTTGTGAATGTGGAGAGCAGCTCCACAAGGCTATGGAGATGATAGAGAAGGAAGGATGCGGAGTAATCGTATACCTCAATCAAGAAGGCAGAGGTATTGGACTAATGGACAAGATAAAGGCATATAAACTTCAGGAGGAAGGTCTTGACACTGTTGATGCAAACCTGCATCTCGGCCACAAGGCCGACGAAAGAAGTTATGGAGTAGGTGCGTCAATACTTCATGACCTCGGCGTGAGGAAAATGCGTTTGCTTAGCAATAATCCAATGAAACGGATTGGTCTTGAGGGGTTTGGAATAGAGATTGTGGATAACATACCTCTTGAGGTAAAGCCTAACAAATACAATAGTTTCTACATGCACACCAAGAAGGAACGCATGGGGCATGACCTAAAATTCAGTTAACAAAACAACGCATCACACCATATGAAGAAGACATTGACTACACTGCTTGCACTTGTTCTCACTATGTTTGGACAAGTGTCTGCAAAAAAAGTCCTCGACCACACGAGTTTCGACGGCTGGAAAAAAGTAGTAAACCATAGCTTGAGCAACGACGGCTCATGGGCTGCCTTCAGCATAAACCCTCAGGAGGGTGACGGAACGCTGGTGATACGCAACACTAGTTCAGACAAAGAAATACGGATAGAGCGCGGTTTCGACATCACATTTACAGCTGATAGTCGCCATGCGATAGCCCGAATAAAGCCACTTTTCAAGGATACACGTAAGGCGAAAATTGACAAGAAGAAAAACTTTGACATGCCTCAGGATTCCTTGGCTATAGTAGACCTTAAAACAGGAGCTATCACACGTATCCCTAAGGTTACAAGCTACAAAACCGGTAAAAAAGGAGGCGAGTGGCTGGCATATAGCAGTTGTGACACCGCACTGACTAAATACATGAAACTATCTGATAAGGAAGCTGGTTTGCCGCTTGTGATTCGCAATATCAGTACAGATGAATCGCGAACTTTGCCATACATTTCCAAGTATGTGTTTAGCGAAGATGGTTCCAAGCTGGCTGTCGTAGTGAAGCCGACTGAAAAAGATAGCGTCTATAAATCAGGAATACGCCTAATAGACTTTTCGACCGGTAATGAAGTATTGCTCAACGAGGGCATGAAGCACTACGGAACTCCCGTATTCTCGATAGATGGTGAAAAACTGGCATATACTTCAGACAACGACAGCAACAAGACAGGCACTCGGCGGATGCGTCTCTTCCTTGCAACAAAGCAAGATGGATTTGCTGATGGTCGAGAAATCGATATTCCGGTTACCACCGGAAGAAAAGGTCCAAATCTTCAGCCTCCTCATGCATCAGATCCGGTTCTTCAGGAGAAACTTCTGAAAGAGTGGTCGGAAAAAATGAAAAAGAATCAAGGAGATGAATTGTATATCAATCAGTATTCAGTGCCGGAATTTAGTCATAACGGAAAGCGTCTCGTGATTGGAGTCGCACCTACTATCGCACCCGATGACACCACGCTGGTAAGCTTCGAACGACCTGAACTAGACATTTGGCGTTGGGATGCACCATTCACACCTCCACAGGAGAAATCGAATCTCAAAGAGCTACGCGAACTTACTTACCCAGTTGTAATAGACCTTGCCACTATCGACTATCGTCTACTTGACTCGAATCCTCTTGCCACAGTGGTAGCTCCTGACAGATGGGATGCTGACTGGGCGCTTTTGCGCGACCCAAGCAAGGAAATAGTAAGCCAACAGTGGAACTATTATGCCCCTGAAGAAATAAGTGTAGTAAATGTGGTCAGCGGAGAGCGTCGCTCCATTGCCACAGTTCATGCCGAGACCTCAAGACTATCGCCTGAAGGAAAATATGTGTATTGGTTTAAAGATGGCGATTGGTATGCTTACGATATATCATCAGAAAAGACTACAAACGTAACAAGTAAGGTGCCATTCCCTGTATGGGATGAGGCCGACGACCATCCAGGTGTTCGCCAGCATTATGGAGTTGCCGGTTGGAGCGAGGGAGACACTCGTCTGCTCGTATACGATCGTCACGATATATGGAGTGTAGACCCTACCGGAACTACTGCTCCCGAATGTGTTACCAAAGGTTACGGTAGGCAGAACAATCTTAAGATTCGCTATGTCAACACTCAGCCGGGAGAAAGACGGTTTATTAAACCAGGCGACCTCATGACACTAACCCTTTTCAACTATGCTGACAAGCGAAATGGATTGGCATCTTTGAAATATGGTAAGCCGGCTGTTCCCGGCAATATGGTGCTTGACACATTGAGTTACACTCAGATTCGCCAAGCTAAAGATGCGCCCTCTTTCTCGTTTGTAGAAGCTAACTTCTCAGTGATGCCGAATGTATGGGTGGCTCCCAAGGGCGTTTTTGCAAAAGCAGAAAAAGTAAGCGACTCTAACCCTCAGGCAAAGGATTATAACTGGGGAACTGCACACCTTGTGAAATGGCATGCCTACGATGGCACACCGACAGACGGCGTTCTGTATGTGCCGGAAGATCTTGACCCCACAAAGAAGTATCCGATGCTCTGTGTGTTTTACGAAACAGGTTCTGAAGACTTGTATACACACTATAATATGGAACCATCGTGGAGTTGGGTCAACTATCCATTCTATGTGAGTCGCGGTTATGTAGTGTTTGTGCCCGACATTCATTATACAGCCGGAGTGCCTGGAGAATGTGCATGGAACTTCGTTTGCTCCGGAGCCGAAGCAATGTGCGACAGATATCCATGGATTGACCGAGAAAGAATCGGCATCGATGGTCAGAGCTGGGGCGGCTATCAGACTGCATATCTTGTGACTCGTACCGATATGTTTGCGTGTGCCGGTAGTGGTGCTCCGGTTAGCAATATGACTTCCGCATTCGGAGGCATACGGTGGGAGAGTGGTAGCTCACGCCAGGGACAGTATGAGCTTGGACAAAGTCGCATAGGCAGAAACCTATGGGATGCTCCTGAGCTGTATATAGCAAACTCACCGGTGTTTCATGCCAACCGTGTCAATACCCCCGTACTTATAATGCACAATGACAACGATGGTGCTGTGCCATGGTATCAGGGCATAGAGATGTTTATGGCACTTAGACGTTTGCAAAAACCGGTGTGGATGTTGCAATACAACAATGAGGCACACAACCTGAAAGAGCGTCGCAATCGCAAAGACATAACAGTAAGAC
>CAYZPH010000018.1:0-17268 GCA_964480495.1 uncultured Sangeribacter sp. | reverse complement strand
GGGAATCCCCATGACTCGCAAAGGTCAGGAATTAGGTTACTAAATAATAATGAGGCACACAACCTGAAAGAGCGTCGCAATCGCAAAGACATAACAGTAAGACTACAGCAATTCTTCGACCATTATCTCAAGGGCGATCCGATGCCACAATGGATGAAAGAGGGAATCCCCATGACTCGCAAAGGTCAGGAATTAGGTTACTAAATAATAATGAGGGTGCTTCAAACTGAATGAAGCACCCTCATATTTTTATTCAAGTTAAATTTATTCTGTAAGTTCTCCGTGCAGATTTTTCTCCATATATTTGCCGGCGAGTTGAGGTGTGGCCCCCATACCGAAAAGATACATCATCTTGGTAATGGCTGCTTCCGATGTAAGGTCATGACCTGAGATCACTCCGGCATTAGCAAATCCTACACCGGCAGAATACTTTCTTGGCAACACCATGCCGTTGGAACATTGCGACACATTCACAATCAGAAGACCCGAAGATACTGCATCGCGTATGCAGTCGTAGAGCCACGGATTGTTGGGTCCGTTGCCAACACCAAACGATTTCAACACCACTCCCTTAAGTTCGGGTGTGCTAAGAACTGATTTTACCACACTCTCAGGGATACCCGGGAAAATATCCAAAAATGCCACATTAGTGTCTAACGTATATTCTGCCTTAAATTCCTTCCCTTTGCTGGGACGAAGCAGTGCGTCTTTATTGTATGTTATATCGAGACCGATATGTGCAAGAATTGGATAGTTGTTTGATTTGAACGCATCAAAATTGTCGGCTGAGAATTTTGTGCTCCGATTTCCTCTTAGCAGTGAGTTTTGAAAAAGAATTGCTACTTCTCTCACCATCGGGGCGCCATCAACATCGCGCGCGGCAGCCACCTGAAGTGCGGTGATAAGGTTTTCCTCTCCATCTGTACGCACCTCACCGATAGGCAACTGAGAGCCGGTAATAATCACCGGTTTAGTGAGATTATTGAGCATAAAACTCAAGGCAGATGCTGTATAAGCCATAGTGTCGGTGCCGTGAAGAATCACGAATCCATCGTAGCTCGAATAGTTGTCGTCTATCACTTTAGCCATTTGCGCCCAGTGGGAGGGATTCATGTCGGCAGAGTCAATCGGTACTTCAAACTGGAAATTGTCTATCTCAAAATCCAGCATTTTGATTTTGGGCACGTTGTCAAGTAAGTGATTGAAATCGAAAGGTTCGAGAGCTTTCGTAACGGGATTTTCAATCATTCCTATCGTGCCTCCTGTATAAATCAACAATATCCTGGGTTTCGGGTGTTCCATAATATTTGCCATATTTAAGTTGCAAAGTTAACAAAAAAAAATCAAAGTTTATTCATTTTTCCATAAAAAATGCCACTCTTTAATTGATAGCTTGTGATGTTTCAATCATTTTGCCAATTTAAATCATTTGCTTTATATGGCTAAAAATTTATTTTATTTCAATTCTTAAATTTCTCTGAACCAATAAGGAAATAGTGCGTTTATAATAAAAATCGCATATCATTCCGCTATGAAAGACACAATCGAAAAGAGTATCCCGGCTATTGTGGCGATTCTCTCATTTTTCACACTTACAGCGCAAGTTCCACAAAAATGGCTGCTTGAACCAATTCCGGATAATTGGGAATACGTATCAAAACACCGGCAGAAACTGCCAACAGAAGATGATTGGTGGGAAACATTTGAAGATCCGGTGCTTGACTCCCTTATAAGTCTCGCCGAAAAGGAGAACTATAATCTTTCTGCAGCACTTGCCCGCATTGAAATGGCAAGAAAGAATTTAGACATAACAAGATCTGCATATTTTCCTACGATTGATATATCAGCAGGATGGTCTGGAGGTCAAACCTCAGGAGCAACTGAAAAAATGGTGATGTCGGCTACTCGCCATGATTATTTCTCACTCGGAGCCACCATGCAATGGGAAATTGATCTCTTTGGAAAAATATCGCAAAACGCCAAAGTGGGTAAAGCCGAATACAATGCCTCTCGTGCCGAATACGACGGCGTTATGGTATCGCTTGCGGCAAACGTTGCCAAAGCCTATATCAACCTTCGCACATACCAGAATGAACTTCTGGTGGCGCAAGATCATCTCGGACAGCAGAAGAAGGTGCTTGCAATTGTAGAAGCAAGATTTAAGGCTGGTCTTTCAGATATGCTTGATGTCACTCAGTCAAAGACAGTAGTTGCATCTACACAGGCATCTATACCTCCTATCGAGGCAATGATAGAGACATCTATTAATTCTCTTGCCCTTTTGACTGCAAAATATCCGAGACAATTGCACGAGTGGCTTTCGCGTCCGAGCGAAATGCCCAAAGTAATCTACGGAGCTAATCTTGGAACTCCGGCAGACTTGCTCAGGCGTAGACCTGATATTATTCAAGCGGAATATCAGCTCGCTCAGTATGCCGCAGAGGTTGGTGTGGCAAAAAAAGATTTTCTTCCCACTCTTTCATTTTCCGGCTCTATAGGTTCTTCTGCCCATGACGTTAAGAACATCTTTAGCGACAATAGTTTTTACTGGGAGATAAGTCCGACACTAAGTTGGACTCTCTTCGACGGTATGGCACGAAACAACCGAACAGCTGAAGCGAAAGCCCGGCTTGAAGCAGCTGTAGACTCCTACAACTATACAGTGATGAATGCAGTGATAGAAGTGAAAAACGCCACTACTACCTACAGATCGTCGATTGAGTCGGTCAGACTTATCGGAGATGTGATTGAGCAAAGTCAAAAATCATTGCAGCTATCGGTTGACCTATATAAAAAGGGACTTACTCCATTCATTAATGTGGTTGATGCACAGATGAAATTTCTTGAAAATCAGAATTCAAGGATAGTTGCTGAAGGAAATGCCTTGACTTCAGTAGTAAATCTTTATCAGGCTCTCGGTGGCGGTTGGAACTTAATAGAATCAAGAAAGACAACACAATAAATTACTTCTTAATCAGTCACACTCAAGCTAAAGCAAAATTCACAATCACTACCAATCTTAAACTCTATGAAAGCTTCAAGAATAATGATAATACTCGCTACAGGAATGGTTCTTTTGAATATTATTTCCTGTAAGAATAGCCACAGTAAACATATTGAAGAGGAAGAGAATCCTATTGTAAATGTTACAACTCCCGTGATAGATTCAATAGTATTGTATAAAACATATCCGGGAATAATTTCAGCTTCCAGTTCCGCTGTAGTGGTAGGAAAAGTCAACGGAGAATTACTTACACAGAACTATGAAAGCGGATCGTTTGTGAATAAAGGACAGGTTCTTTTCACAATCGAATCTTCCACATATCGCGATGCGGTGAAACAGGCAAGTGCAAGTCTTGCCACAGCAAAAAGTGAACTCGAATATGCTGCAAGTAACTATGCCGCCCTCAAAGAAGCACTTGAAAGCGATGCAGTATCGCAGATTGAGGTGATTCAGGCAAAATCGGAAATGGAACAAGCAGAAGCAGCTGTGAAAAACGCAGAAGCCGCACTCAGCCATGCCAACACCAGACTTTCTTATTGCACTATTAAAGCTCCACTTTCTGGCTATGCTACTTCAGCAATTCCAAAACTTGGTGAATATATCAGTGGAGAAGACAGTCCGGTAGAATTCTGTACAATCTATAATAACACAGAAATGACTGCGGAATTCAACATAGAAGATTCTCAGTATCAAAAAATGGCAGGAATTAACGACAAGTATACAAAGGCTCTTTACCAAAATATTCCTATTAAATTCACCAATTCTCTACCTCATTCGTATAGTGCTAATCTTGTGTATGAATCTCCATCGATCGACTCATCAACAGGAACTTTGCTTTTGAAAGGGAAGATAAAAAATATAGACAACGAACTGCGAGACGGTATGTATGTCACTGTTGACCTCCCTTATGGCGTGAATCCACGTGCTATTCTGGTAAAGGATGCATCAATCGGCACAGATCAACTTGGCAAATATGTATATGTAGTGAATGATTCTGACCGAGTTGTTTACACTCCAATTAAAGTTGGTGATTTGTATCAGGATTCACTTAGGGTTGTCAACGAGGGATTAAAGCCGGAAGACAGATACGTGACCGAAGCGCTCCTGTCTGTGCGCAACGGAATGAAAGTAAATCCTCGTATTTCCAGATAATTATCAATTTTCAATTTACATACTGGCCATGTTCTCGAAATTTTTTATAGATCGTCCAATATTCGCCACGGTGATTGCTATAATAATGGTTATTGCCGGAGGAATGTGCTATTTCACATTGCCTGTTGCTCAGTATCCCGACATCACACCACCCACTGTTATGGTGAATGCTGAATATCCAGGAGCATCAGCAGCGACAGTGGCACACACAGTGGGCGTGCCAATTGAGCAGCAAGTCAATGGAGTAGAGGGTATGCTCTACATGAGTAGCAGTTCCGGTTCTGACGGAAGTTACAGACTGACCATTACGTTTGAGAATGGCACCGATCTTGACCGAGCTGCCGTGCAGGTGCAGAACAGAATTTCGCTAATCAGCAGTTCTCTTCCTTCCGAAGTTACGCAACAAGGAGTAAGTGTCAACAAGGAGTCGAGCAATCAGATTATGTTTGTGGCGATGCATGCTGATGACCCGGAACGATACGATGCTTTATATCTAACTAACTATGCTCAACTGAACCTTATAGATCCACTGAGTCGAGTGAAAGGAGTTGGAGGTGTGAATGCGTTCGGAGCCGGAGAGTACAGCATGCGAATATGGCTTGACCCTGAAGAACTTCGGGTTCGAGGCTTGACCCCCGAAGACATAGCTGCTGCAATTCAATCTCAAAACATAGAGGTAAGTGCCGGAGCGGTAGGTCAACCACCATATAATAAAAACTCTGCTTTCGAATATACACTCGTAAGCAAGGGACGGCTCGTATCGGCTGAAGATTTTGGCAAAATTGTGATAAAGCGTAATGGAACGAATATGCTTCGTCTACATGATGTAGCTAAGATAGATCTGGGTTCTGAAAGTTATTCCAATACATCTACCATCAATGGGGTTTCAGGATGCACTATAGGCATCAACCAATTGCCGGGAGCGAATGCTCTTGATGTGGCGAAGGGATGTGAAAAAGAGCTTGACCGCTTGTCGGAATTTCTGCCCGAAGGAGTGCATTTCATAGTAATAATGAACGCTACAGACTACATAAGCGAGTCGATTAATGATCTATTCATGACGTTTGTAATCACTTCACTGATTGTTATGGTTGTGATTCTCATATTCCTGCAAAACTGGCGTGCAGTGGTGATTCCGATGCTAACGATACCGGTGTCACTTATTGCTACATTCGCGGTAATGAAAGTGTTGGGATTTACTATCAATACCTTGTCGCTTTTCGGACTTGTGCTTGCCATAGCCATTGTGGTAGATGATGCTATAGTAGTGGTAGAAGATTGTTCTCGACTCGTTGACAGTGGTAAGCTTACACGCAGAGAGGCTGCTATTAAGGCGATGCATGAACTCACGGGGCCTGTGATAGGTGAAGTCCTTGTGCTCCTTTCAGTGTTTATCCCTACTGCATTTGTTTCGGGTATAACCGGACAACTTTACAAGCAGTTTGCCCTCACTATAGCAATATCCACAGCTTTTTCTGGATTTAATGCCCTTACGTTGACGCCTGCTCTCTGCGCGCTGTTTCTCACTCAACGCAAACCAACCGGATTCTTCATTTACCGATTGTTTAACACTGTCTGGACAAAAGTGGAAGCCCTTTATGACCGAATTGTCTCCGCTATGCTTAGGCATTCAACGTTGTCTATAATCTCATTTTTGCTATTGTCAGGACTTGCATTTTGGGGATTTGTGAAGTGGCCTACAAGCTACATTCCAGATGAAGATATGGGATACTTTATCACTTCTGTACAGCTCCCCACGGGAGCATCGCTTGAAAGGACCGAGAAGGTAGTGGCTGAATTGTCTGCAGAAATCAGAAAGTTGCCAGAGGTAAAGGATGTGATGACTATCTCTGGGTTTTCGCTGATGGAAAATGGTGCATCTTCAAATAGTGCTACTGTACTGGTTATGCTCAAGCCTTGGAAAGAACGTGGTAAGAAAGGAGCTGTCGGCAATGTAATTGATGAAGTTAATGAAATATCGTCAAAAATTAGTACCGCTATGATCTTCTCTGTGAATCCACCTGCTATCCCCGGGCTTGGCATGTCGTCAGGACTCGAGTTGAATCTTCTTGATATTAATTCTCTTGGCCCGACTGAAATGCTGAAGGCAATCGAAGCTCTTCGAGAAGCAGTAAAAGAAGATCCTAAACTTCAATCGCTGACTTCCATGTATCAGGGTGTTGTGCCGCAGTATCAACTCGATATAGACAGAGACAAAGCTGCAACACAGGGTCTTGAACTTTCTGATATATTCAATACTCTCAGTGGATATATGGGAGGTAATTATGTCAATGACTTTGTAGAATTCGATAGAGTTTTTCAGGTTCGTCTTCAAGGTGACAGAGAAGCACGTGGCAATATAGAAGATGTGTTGCGACTTTCGGTGAGAAATAGTAGAGGATCAATGGTGCCGTTCTCTTCTTTCACCACTCTGAAGCCGGTGATGGGTGAAGCCACTGTGAGTCGATATAATATGTATGAATCAGCCTCTGTTACCGTCACTCCGGCGCCAGGAGTGTCTTCATCAGAAGGCATAAAGGCGATGGAGCAACTTGTGGAGTCAACGTTAGGTAATAATTACTCTTATTCGTGGACCGGCATGGCTTATCAAGAAACACAGTCTGGTGCTACAATCTCATTCGTTTTCATTTTTGCCATTGTTATGACTATACTTGTACTTGCAGCTCAGTATGAGAGTTGGACAGACCCTCTGGCTGTGATTCTTGCAACTCCGATAGCGATACTTGGCACAATAGTGGGTTGCATATTGATGAAACAGTCAATAAGTATCTACACGCAGATTGGTATTATATTGCTTATCGGAATGTCGGCTAAAAACGCAATTCTGATAGTTGAGTATGCAATAGACTTCCGTAAGGGTGGTAAGAGCATAAGTCAGTCTGCACACGATGCCGGAGTGATTCGTTTTCGTCCGATTATGATGACAGCACTTGCTTTCGTGTTTGGTGTACTTCCTATGATGTTTTCAAGTGGAGCCGGTGCCAACAGTCGGATTGAACTTGGTAGTGCCGTTGTGTTTGGTATGGCTATGAATGCACTTATTGGTACAATCTTCGTGCCGAATTTCTGGGAAATGATGCAGAATATAAAAGAGAGATATCTTTCCGGACTTTTCAGAGAATAGTATAAAGGAGATATACTTCACAGTAATTAATCATCTTTTTTTGAGACTATAGTTTAAGAGATCTCGTTGCTTGGATTAATTGTTTAGTCGATGGACGTTTTTGGAAATGAGGCATTACATATTAGATGGGTGTATCAATTTTAAAGAGTTCTCCTCTACTAAAACTTATGTTGTGATGATAACATAGGTTGAGGAATTAGAATTCATAGTCGGCATAGATTATAGAAAGAGAGTGTATCAAAACGTTCGTTTTGATACACCCTCTTTAGTATTGATTTGGGGATATTTCTATCCCGCTATCATTAGGTTCATAGGCCGAGGAGTGCAAGCGGTTGCCATGTTGAGTTAGCTACCGAGTCAACAAGCCACTGATAAATGGGGCTTACCAAGCCGAAGAGTAGTATGCCGATGAGGCAGATGCCAAGACCAAGTTTTGCAACTCCGGTGCTCTTGAATTCTCCGATGCATGGTTCCTCTGCAGAAATCCATATAGCCTTGACAACGCAGAGATAGTAATACAGTGAAATTACTGTGTTGATAAGGGCAATGAGAACGAGGATGTAAAGTGGCATTGAATTAGATGCGCAGACACTTGTGAAGATAAGAATTTTGCTGAAGAATCCGGCGAATGGCGGGATTCCGGCGAGAGAGAACATCGCGAGAGTCATTGCTACGCTTAGCCATGGGTTGGTTTTGTGTAGACCATTGTACTCGTTCATGTTGATTTTTCCAGTGTTATCTTCGATAGTCTGAATCACAGCGAATGCTCCAAGGTTGCTGACTACATACACAATGATGTAGAACATCAACGATGCGAAACCAAGTGCGTTGCCAGAGATAATGCCAAGCATAATGTAGCCTGCCTGCGAAACAGAAGAGAATGCCATGAATCGCTTCATGTTGTTCTGTCTAAGTGCAAAGAGGTTACCCACTGTGATTGTGAGGATGATCAGTGCGTAGAGCATCCATTCCCATGCAGCGCTCCATACTTGTCCGAAGCATTGAGTGAAGATGATAAGGAATGCGAATGCAGCAGAACCTTTAGAAATTACCGACAGGTAGGAAGTCACAGGAGTTGGTGCGCCTTGATATACATCTGCTGTCCAGAGATGGAACGGCACAAGCGACAGCTTGAATCCGATACCTGCCATTACGAAAGCGAGAGCGACTAATAGAAGCAGACTTGTTTCTCCCTGAGAGAGAGCAGCTGCGATGTCGCTGAAGTATAGGCTTCCGAGTGAGAATGCATACACGAAGCTGAGACCCATCATCAGTATTGCAGAACTGAATACTGCTGTGAGTATGTATTTAATACCAGCCTCATGGCTTTCGTAGCGGTACTTGTCGAAAGCAATCATTGCTGCCATAGGGAGTGAAGCGGATTCGAGACCGATCACGAAGAGCAGGAAGTGACGAGCGGAAACCATGAGATACATACCAAAGAGGGTGACGAGCAGAAGCTCGTAGTATTCACCCTTCCTTGTTGCCATTTCAGGTGAGTCTGCCCATTTGAATGATTGGAGAAGGACCAAGAAAACACCAAGATTGAGGATGCTCTTCATAGCCTTACAAGCAGTGTCGTTGACATACATTCCTCCGAATATGGGTTCTGTACACGACGGCACAATCCAAATTGCTACGGATGCGATTAGAAAGAGAATCGCAGTGGTTGGGGTCAGAATCTTCTTTACCCCCTCTCCTCCGAAAGTGTCCATGAAAAACACTACGAGGAAGAGTGCCAAAACAATCAGTTCGGGAATCATTGTCCCAAATTGTGAATAATCCATTGTTGTTTGATTTATGAGTAAAGAATTTAATTAGAGGGCTGCAGCTTGAATTGCTGCGATTATTGGTGAGAATGATTGCTGTATGGTCTCATTGATCCAGTTGGGGAAGCAACCGATACCAGCGATGCAGAGTATCAAAGTCACCGTGCTCAAACGCTCAAACCATGTGGCATCGGTAAGAGTAAGGTGATGTTCGTCTTGAACCGGACCGAGAAGAAGTTTTCCGACAACACGAAGAATGTAAACTGCAGTAATCACAATAGAGCATGTGGCTGCTATCACAAATACACGATGGAATGTGTCTGCTTCTTGGAATGATCCAAAGAAGATTGTCATCTCGGCAACGAAGCCTGAAAGACCGGGAAGACCAAGAGATGCAAATCCGGCAATCATGTAGCAAACACCAAGATAAGGCATAATGCGCATCAACCCACCCATCTGGCGAATGTCTCTGGTGTGGGTACGACCATAAATCATACCAATCAATGCAAAGAAGAGAGCAGTCATCAAACCGTGAGAGAGCATCTGAAGGATAGCACCTGTCATTGCTGTGGTGTTAAGCATCAATATTGCGAATAGCACCATACCGCAGTGTGACACTGATGAATATGCGTTGATGTATTTAAGGTCGGTCTGAACGCAAGCTGAAAATGCTCCATATACAATCGAGATGCCTGTGAGTACAATGAAAATCCATGCAAGCTCATTGGCTGCTTGAGGCAGAAGGAATATCGCAATGCGGAAACATCCATAGCCACCAAGTTTCATAAGCACACCAGCATGAAGCATAGAAACAGCCGTTGGCGCACAAGCGTGACCATCGGGGCTCCAAGTGTGGAATGGGAACATAGCACCAAGAACACCAAATCCGACGAATGTCAGGCAGAAGAGGATGCGTTGCCAGCTTGGATCAATGCATGAGTTGTGGGAAATTTCAAGAATATTCCATGTGCATGCTGAGAGTTCCGGAGCTGAATGCCAGAAAATACCGAGCAGACCGAGCATCAAGAATGCAGAACCACCCATAAGCATCAGTGTAAGTTTCATTGCACTGTATTCCTTGCGGCCGGTGCCCCAAACTCCGATGAGTAGATACATCGGGATAAGTGCAACCTCGTAGAACATGAACATTGTGAATATGTCTATCGAGATAAAGAATCCGAACACACCGGTGCTGAGAAGGCAGAACCAGAGGAAGAAGTTTTTGGGGAGGGGATTGATTTTCCAGGATGCGAATGTTCCTGCAAAAACAATCACGCAACTTAGCAGTAGCATTAGAACGGATATTCCGTCAACACCAACAGCAAGATGAATATTGAGGGGAGCATACCAAAGCCAGCTGCCGAGATAAAGCATTTCTTCAGTGTTGCCGGCTGCTCTTTGGCAAAGGAAATCGCAGGTGAGCCAGATGCCGAGCACGAGCAGGGCAGTGCTACCTACGGTCATCACCGTGCGGATGGCATTCATACTGCTATTGCGGCAGATGCCGAGACCCGCCATCATCAAGATGGGGATAACCACAAACCAAATTAAAACATTTGTAAACATCGTTAATCTTTATTTAGCAATATGAATATACATTAGATTGCGAGCCATATGAGTATCGCGAGTGCGAGGACTCCGAAGAAATACCATGCCACGTATGCCTGGATGTGTCCATTCTGCATTCCACGGATTGCAAAACTTCCTTTCTGTGTGATTTTTGCAAAACCATCCATAGTAGCGTCTATAACGTGGCGATCAAACCATGCTATGCTGCGGCATATGATGCCGAAGATAATGCGATGGGTGATAAATTGGTAGATTTCGTCCCAGTAGAAGCGACGATGAGCAGCTTCCCAAAGTGTGGGTAGAGCAGCGCGCATCTTTGCAGGCTTGTCATTTTTCTTTGCATATAGCCATGTAGCAAGCGCGATAGCGCAGATGGCTGTCAGTATGCTCGGAAGCCATACTCCAACTTCGAGATGAATGTGATAAGGCTTGCCATCGTATGTTACATATTCTCCAAATGGAATGAATCCGGCAACACAACTTACGGCTGCAAGGATAATCAATGGCAGTGACATCTGCCATGGTGCATCGTGAGGTTTGTGCTCTTTGTAATGCGGATTTTCTTCCCACCAGAAGATAAGGTAATATAGACGGAACATATAGAATGCAGTGAGACCTGCAACCATTGTCATCCATGCGCCCCAGAAGAAGGAATTCTGATACATTGCAGCCAGCATTTCGTCTTTTGAGAAGAAGCCGGAGAATGGATAGATGCCGGCAATAGCTAAACATCCAATCAAGAATGTCCAGTGTGTAATCGGCATATATTTGCGGAGACCACCCATTGCTGTATAATTGTTAGAGTGAACCGCATGTATCAGACAGCCGGCTCCGAGGAACAGGAGGGCCTTAAACATTGCGTGAGTGAAAAGATGGAACATCGAGGCCATATAGCCGAGTCCAGGAGCGTGCCATTCTTCTCCAACAGGTACATAGTCGCGAGCTACTGCCAATGATACCATCATAAATGCTATCTGTGAAATTGTTGAGAACGCGAGCACTCTCTTAATGTCGATCTGGCAACAAGCCACTACAGCTGCATAGAATGCTGTGATTGCACCTACAATTCCGACAAAGTCCATTGACGCCGGTACCTGACAATAGCAAGGGAACATACGAGCTACCAAATACACGCCTGCTACCACCATGGTTGCTGCATGGATGAGTGCCGACACAGGAGTCGGACCTTCCATTGCATCAGGTAGCCAAATGTGTAGAGGCATCATGGCAGACTTACCCATGCCACCGACAAAGATGAGTACCATCGCCCATGTCATCACTGATGCACCCATGAATGTGGCTCCACCACATTGTTGCATCACCAGTTCTGGATTGGATGTAAGTGTCTGGAAATTGAACGTGTCTGTGTAGAAAGTCAGCAATAGTATGCCGATAAGGAAACCAAGGTCAGCGAATCGGGTTACAATAAACGCCTTCTTTGATGCAGACACAGCTGAAGGAAGTTTATAGAAGAAACCGATTAGAAGGTAAGAGCTGACACCCACAAGTTCCCAGAAGATATACATCTGGAAGATGTTGGTTGCTACTACAAGTCCGAGCATCGAGAATGAGAAGAGGTTAAGGAACGCATAGTAGCGCTGAAAACCCGGCTCATGCTCCATGTATCCCCATGAATAGAGGTGGACCATAAAGGAAATGGTAGTGATCACTACGAGCATCATCGCTGAGATCGGATCTAGAAGGAATCCGAGTTTTACGACGAGCTTATCGGTAAATGCGAGCCATGTGTAGTCGAACACCTGAAATTGCAGTCGCTGACCGAATTCGTTTATAAAATCGGCAGAGCCGCTGAAGAAGTATGTGAATGCCACATAGTAGGCAAGCACAGCACATGTACCCATGCCGAGAATGCCGAGCACACCTGCAAGCTTACGGGGCATCACAACGCCTCCGATTCCCAAGATGAGGAACATCGCAATTGGGATCGCAAGGATTAAAATTGGAAGTGTTATGTCCATATCTTAGGAAAGAATTAGAATTTCATTTCTTTAATGTCCGTCACGTTGGTGTTGCCAATAACCCTGTATATATTTATGATAAGGGCAATTGCTACAGCTGTTTCTGCAGCTGCGATGCCGATGGCGAATAGAGTAAACATCATACCCTCCATCGAACCGGGAAACAAATAACGGTTGAATATCACAAAATTCAAGTCTGCCGAGTTTAGCATAAGCTCAAGCGAGATGAGCATTGCGATCATGTTCTTACGTGTGATGAATCCATAAACACCGAAAACGAACATGAGGACGCTCGGCACCAGATACCATAGAATGCTTAAATCCATAATGTAATGTTTTTTCGGGTTATTTTTTTCTTGCTATCACTACGCCTCCGATGATGCATGCCAGCAACAGAAGGCTGACTGCTTCAAACGGCAACAGATATTGGAACTTTTCTGATCCTACGAGAGTCATGCCTATGTCGTGCATTGTGATTGCTTCGCCACCGATTGCTTCAGAAAGGGAAATCCCTTTAGCGAGAGGCATTTTGAATAGGGCGTATACAAGGAGTATGACTCCTACGAGCGATGCACTGATACCGGCAATCTGTCTGTGTCCCTCGAGTGGAGCACTTTTTTCGTTGGGTTTGTGGGTCAGAATAATCGCAAATACGAAAAGCACCATAATGCCACCGGCATAAACTGCTATCTGAACTGCACCAAGGAACTGATACCCGAGTTGAAAATAGAATATCGCGGTACAGATCAGTGCAAACAGCAGATATGTTGCGGCACGCAGGATCTTCGTCGTGGTTACAGCCATATATGCTGATACCACCATTGCGATGGCTACCACGAAGTAGAGGATAATATTGCCTACTGAATCCATTTGTGTTATTGTTGTTGTAAATATGTATTATTTATCAGAATCTGTTTTTGCAGTCTCTTCGGCCTCTTGTGCAGCTTTTGCTGCTGCCTCCTTTTCAGCCTTTTTCTGAGCTGCCTTTGCGAGAGCTTCCGCCTTGATTTTGGCGAGTTGCTCGGGATCAATTGCTGGCTTTGCAGCGGCAGCTGATGCTACTATCTCTTCTACCGAAGGCTCCGGGAGATAGTTGAGCTTTTTCACCAATTTACTTCGAGTGAAGACTGCTTGTTCAAAATCGTTAGAAAACTCAAGTGCATTTTGAGGACAAGAAGTGACGCAAAGCATGCAGAATGTGCAGCTCCCAATGTCATAGTTATAATCCTCAAGCACTTTCTTTTTTTTGCCATCCGGAAGTTCGACCATCTTCGTTTTCAGACTGATCGTACTGTTGGGGCAGTTCATCTGACAGATGCCACAGGCAATACATTTGTGTCGCCCTTTGTCATCATACTTAAGCGTAAGTTCCGCACGGAAGCGGTCGGAAATCTTTAGAGTCGCACGGTTTTCCGGGTATTGTTCTGTGATTTTAGGAGTCACAAACTCCTTTCCGGTCACTGCCATACCCTTCGCCAGACTCGCGATGCCTTTCCCTACCGACGAAAAATATTCTTTAATACTACTCATATATAATTATTTGTTTATTATCTATATTCAAGAATTAATAAATTGTTTATCTTTCAACCTGACCTCCGAGGATGTCAAGGAGTTCTGTTGTGATACCTTCCTGACGCAGTTTGTTGTACTCAAGCTGTAACTCCTCAAGCAACTTCTTTGCATTGTCGTTGGCACTCTGCATGGCCATCACACGTGCCGCCTGTTCGGAGGTGCGGTTTCCTATCGTAATTTCCTGCATTGTTGAGAGCACGAACATTGGTAGTACTGCGTTGAAAATCTCATTTGCATCCGGCTCAAAAATGTAAAGACGATTTGAGTAAACTGTCTCGCTGTTCGCAAGAAGAGAGTCAGCACAGATTGGAAACAATTGTTCAAACACAGGGCGCTGTTTGCTCATAGAGAAATATTTCATATATTCTACGCAAACATAGTCGTATTCTCCGGTAGAGAATTTTTCTCTAAGAATATGTGTCAGCTCATTGACCTTTTCGGAAGGCATCTTTGAATCTACTCCTTCAACATGTTTGATTGTCATGTTGCTATCGGTGATTTTTGAGAGAGCCTTCATCATTTTCTTGCCGATAGGGTAGAGGTCAAACTTTGCGTCTGGACCATATTCAGATTTTAGACGACTGATTTGCACGCAAGCCTCTTTGAAAATGTTGATATTGTAAGCACCGCAAAGACCATCGTCACTGCCAAAGACCACCAAAGCAATTTTATTGACTTCCTTGCGTGGTTCTATAAGAGGACTGCTGAAGTCAACACCCGACGACAGAATATGCCCCATAACCGATTTTATTTGGTTTCGGTATGGCACAAGTTGCTTCAGCGATGACTCGAATTTATGCACCTTCGCTGAAGAAATCATCTTCATCGCTCCCGTAATCTTTTCGTTCGACGCTACAGAACCGATGCGTGTTTTTAGTTCCCTAAGGGTTGCCATTTGCTTTTATGAATTATTATTATTGGTGGCGTGCGCCGATGTCACTCAGCGCATGCCTGTATCATGAATTGTAGCGTGAGCAGATTTCGGTGGCGCATTCGCGAATTTTCGCTTGAATATCGTCTGAGAGATTTCCTGCTTTTATTTCATCAAGCACTTCTTTACGATACTTCGCTTCAAGAAGCTGTATGAAAAGACTTTCAAACTCGTGAACTTTGTCAATCGGTACATTTTGCATTAGTCCGTTGACACCGCAATATATCACAGCCACCTGTTTTTCAACCGACCAAGGCTGATATTGAGGTTGGATGAGGAGTTGCTGGTTTTTACGACCTGTGTCTATCACCTTTGCAGTTACAGGGTCTATATCACCACCAAATTTTGTGAAAGACTCTAACTCGCGATATTGAGCTTGAGCTATTTTTAGTGTGCCAGCAACCTTCTTCATTGGCTTAATCTGTGCATTACCTCCAACACGTGATACCGAAATACCTACGTTTACCGCAGGTCGGATACCTTGGTTGAAGAGTGCAGTCTCAAGGAATATCTGACCATCTGTGATTGAAATCACATTTGTTGGGATATATGCTGAGACGTCGCCTGCCTGAGTCTCAATAATCGGGAGTGCGGTGAGAGAACCACCACCTTTCACGATGGGCTTAAGGCATTCCGGAAGGTCGTTCATATTTGAAGCAACCTGCTGGTTGTCGATGATTTTTGCTGCTCTTTCAAGAAGACGTGAATGCAAATAGAATATATCGCCTGGATATGCTTCTCGTCCGGAGGGACGCTTTAGGATAAGAGAAATTTCTCGGTATGCTACTGCTTGTTTAGACAGGTCATCATATACAATCAATGCATCGCGACCGGTGTCGCGGATAAATTCTCCAATCGCCACACCGGCAAATGGTGCATAATAGCGCATAGTTGCAGAGTCAGATGCGGTAGCAGCTACTACTACGGTGTAGTCCATGGCTCCATGCTTCTTGAGTGTTTGCACAATTGATGCCACTGTAGATGCCTTTTGGCCGATAGCTACGTAGATACAATACACGGGTTTACCAGCGAGGTAGTTTTCTCGCTGATTGATGATTGTGTCTATTGCAATTGCAGTTTTACCAATCTGGCGGTCACCGATTATAAGTTCTCGCTGACCGCGACCAATAGGAATCATGGAGTCAATAGCCTTGAGACCGGTCTGTAGCGGTTGCTTCACGGGCTGACGGAAGATAACACCGGGAGCCTTTCTTTCGAGAGGCATGCGAAGCAGCTCTCCCTCAATTGGCCCATTGCCGTCTATTGGCTGGCCAAGAATGTTGATGACTCTGCCAAAAAGTCCATCACCGACCGGTATAGATGCAATCTCACCCGTGCGACGGACCGTCATGTTCTCAGTCACGGAGTTCACATTGTCGAGGAGCACAACGCCAACGTTGCTTTCCTCGAGGTTGAGTGCGACACCTGTGGTGCCGTTTTCAAACTCCACGAGCTCGCTGGCCTTTACGTTTTCAAGTCCATAGACATGTGCTACACCGTCGCCGACGCTCAGCACAGTACCCACTTCTTCAAACTTGACCTGAGAGTTGACGTTCTCGAGTTGTTGTTTTAATATATCTGATATTTCGCTTGGGTTAAGCATTTTAATTGCTTCTTAATAGTTTTAAACGTAATTGTTCGATCTCGTTGCTAATCGAGGCATCGAGACGCTGGTCGTCGACATCGATTATGAATCCACCAATTAGATTCTTATCGACAACTTCAGAGAAATCGAGCTTCATGCCAGGATGGGCTTTCTCTACTAAATTGCGAAGTTTCTTCATTTCATTATCACCAAGTTTGGAGGCAGTTGTAATTCTGACTCTTGCAATATGGTGTGCTCTTCTGAAAATGTCGCAATAAGCGAGTGCCATGAGGCTGGCATATTGAGCTCGTTCGTTATTGAGAATTAAATCTACAAATGAATGATAGTCATGCTCCACATCGCCACCGGCAGCAGTGACAAGAAGCTTTGCCTTTTCACCGCGTTCAACAAACGGGTTAGACAGCAATTTCTGCATGTCAGGATTTTGGGCAAATGAACCGGCTAACATCTTCATCTCTTCATAGACTTTATCAGAGTTGCCATGATCTTCTGTCAACTTGTAAAGCGCCATTGCATAGCGCCGTGGTATGAGTCCTTCGTT
>CAYZPH010000017.1:0-46508 GCA_964480495.1 uncultured Sangeribacter sp. | reverse complement strand
TAAGATAAAGCAAGTGAAATTCCTCACTCCCGGTGATTAATTACGGTGAGTGCTTGTAAATGGCAGGGCGTATCAAAACATTCATTTTGATACGCCCTCTCAATTCAGTAATCATATTCCAGGCTTAACTGGTCAACGTAAAGCACCGCCGAAGTAGACCCTGTGAAATAGTCGCCATACTTTGATGACGCGCAGGTCACCATTATGTAGCTTGGTTGCACGGACGTGCTTCGATATTTGATTTCAATCTCAAACTCCTCATAGCCGTCCATCGACGTGCCTCTCTCCAATTCACCATATCCGATGACGTAGCTTGCATTCTTGTCAAAGAGTTGACGCTTTGAGGGATTGGTTCGAATCTCATAAGGCTGAGTCCAGTCGGTAAGTGCTATATAGATTGAGCATGTATCGTTGCGCCCTTTCAGATATTCTTTTTCCTTGTTAGAGTAGTCTATCGCTCCGGTGGTGTATCGGTAGTAGCCACGTAGTTTCGTAGGTCTCACCGTCCATTTTCGTCCGAAGTCAAGAATACCATTAGTACCATCTGTCTTTTGGTAACTTCCGGTATAGACGGAACCGGCTGCAAGTTTTCCGATACCAGCGATACCCTTAAACTCAGTTCGCAATTCTGCCGATTTGCCACTCAGTCCGCTCGGAACGTAGTCTGACGGCTGAACGTTACTATCTCCAAGAGTAACGGCTCCGGTGTTACCGGTATCCCAGAAGCGATCTCCATTCTCGTCCCACGGGCACCAAATTTTTCCGTTTTGCCACCATTGGTCGAAACTTCCGTTTGGCAATATTTCCGTTGATTGAGTAGTGACATTAATCTCGTTGCCGATGTTGTCACCACTACGCGAACGGACCACATAGCCAGTGAGCGGTGTCAGATGCTTTATGCAGCAGCTGAAAGCCCCCTCTTTACGAGTGATATCTGCACGTGGCACTTCAATCCATTCTGTAGCACCCTGTTCTTTATATTCGAAATAATTGTCGCCTTCTGCCGGGCCCTGGCCGTAAGCCCATATCACCATGCTCCATGCATCTACACTGTTTGTGCTCACCACTTGTGCCACTTGCTGTGCGTAGATGGTCCAGTCTTCGGTGCGTCCCCATGCAGTCACTTCTATGCGACGCGGACTGCTCAAATTGATAGTACCTCCGATGGTATAATCCGGTGACATTGTTGTTATGTTGCTCGGGCCAAGTTTAATGGAAGTGATTTTGAGGTGTGACAGGTCAGCGTCTTCCGGCACGTACACTATCACGCGACGACCCACTGCGTCAATCACGGTTTCTCCAATCTGTCCTGCAATGGTGAAATATCTCTCAATATCTTGCTTTGCAGAAATCATCCACTGGTAGCTTTGAAAGCGTGACAATTCTACTGTAATTGGCACTGAGAGATCCCAAGTTCCCTCAAGAAGGTTTTTGTCGCATTCTGCACCGGGTGTATATGAAAAGGTAGTAAACTTCACCGACTGAATATCGGTCTCCTCTTCAAGATACACAATTGCGGTGTAGTCGGTACTGTCAATGCTTGCTGTGCGCGATTCTCCATCGACCGCAAGCGAAAGTATGTTTTGTGGCAATTTAGGGTAGGGCAAATCATTCTTTATGCACCCGCCCACCCACATCAGGAGCACTAAACACAAATGTGCAGCAATCTTCTTTATCATATTAATATATTCTCTCGCTACTTCGAGCTGAATATCACTTTTCTATACCTAAAATCTCTATTATATAATCACGCACACTCCAAAGTTGATGTTGAAAACGTTAAACTTGAAGTTGATACCGCTCGTGAGTCGGTCACCACTCTCCTCTCCGTTTTCCCACTGTTTTTCTTTGCGCATATGAAATCCGAACACACCAAATGATAGGTTGATGCCGGCGTTTTTCATAACCATAATGCTGACACCGGGAGAATAGTTGATATTGAGTCGCTGAGTTTTTGTGTGCGTCTCGCGTATTTCTCCGTCAAACGGTCTGGAGAAGTTAGTATTGCCGGTTCCCACCTCCAATTCAATCTCGTTGTAGACGGCAAACCGTCCGCGTCTGCTGAGACCGAAGTATTGTTGGAGATAAAGAGCTGCGGAATAGCTTTCCGACAGATAACCTATATCGTGAAGATTGAAACTCATGTCTTCGTCAATGTCTACATTAAACGAGTCTACGTTCATCTTTCCCTTCGTATAGGCAAGGCGAAGTCCCATACAGAGGTTATTGCGGAAGAAATAACTTACCGATGGCTTTATGCTGTAGATGGTGCCTCCAAAGTCCACGTCGTCGATAAGCGACAGGAATTCGGAGTCATCTGTGCTGAGTTCCCCGTAGTTGGCACTTAGTCCTATATGCCAAAGTCCTTTCGGATAAATAAGCCAGTTGTATAGTTTTCTGTCATATCTTCCTAATCGCTTAGTGGGAATTGCCATTGGTATGGAGTCTCCTCTCCAGCTTGTCATCTCAGAGAGGTTTGGTCCGCGTTGGGATGATTCTTGTGGAGTTGTGCCGTTGATAACCGACTCTACGAATCCAGCTTTGTCGTCAGGCACCCATATGTAACGACCTCCGGTGTCCTCTTCATGTGGCAGATCCCAGATCGACTTTATCTCCTGAGTTGTGTCTTCTTCGATATAGACACGCGAAATGCTTTCTTCTTCCGGTTCTATTTCAGTCAGAGTCGGAGTTGTTTCTTCATAAGTTCTTACGCGAGGGGTGTCGGTTTGTTTTGTGGCTGTCTCTTCCTGTGCTTTCAGGAGTTTGAGCGCAACTTCGGATAGTTTTTCAGCAGTGCGATTAAGTTCTCCTACAGATTCAATAAGGCTTTTGGTTGCGGAAATAGTCATCGTGTCGCGCGGTGCTTGCTGTGTAGTGCCGCTTCCCATAGCCGAGAATGTACCTAACTGTAGGAGTGCAGTTGCCGACATCATCGCTACAGTAAATTTTTTAATTACTCCTTTCATAGATAGAACGACACGCCGAAAGTGATGGAAAACAGGTTTACACGGAAGTTGGCGGTTTTAGTCTTCCGGCGTGCCTCGTATATCTGATCGGTCAGAGTGTTGGTGTGGTTGTATTCAAACCCTAAAACTCCAACATTCACCTCAAGCGCAGCAAAGTTGTTGAGGAAAATCGACATTCCTGGAGCTACGCCTACACCGATATTGAAGTTTTCCTCGTAGTTACCACTGAGTTCTTCTCCAGTGCCTGTCATAAGTTTTGCCTGTCCCCCACCCACTTCAAACTGCATTTCGGTGAAAATACCAAATCGTTTTGACTTTCCAAGCGAAAAATAGTTGCGCATGATAGCCATTGCATGGTAGTTATGCGCGAGGCGGTAGAGATGGTCTACATTGTAGTTGGTTTCGGAGTCAAGCACTATGTCAGCGTTTTCAAGCTTTGTGAGGTTGCGGTTGTAGCCGAACTTTCCGCCGATTCCCATGTCGTTTTTAAACATATACATCACCATAGGCGACACTTTGAAAGAGTAGGTGTCGCTGTTGATGCCTTCCAAAACGAGAAACTGATAGTTGTTATGGTGTGACTGGCTGTAGGAGACACTAACTCCTGTCACCCATTGACCTTTTGGCACAAAGACTACAGATTCGAAATCAGGTTCAAAATCTTCGCCAGATGCCGAAGCAGTGCCGATGGCCATAAGCATGGCAATGAGTGGAAGAAGTATGTGGAATCTCTTCATGTCGTAGTTTTTCACACTTCTATGTTTATTAATCATGTGTCAATATGTAGTGCAATATCATCATGAGAGCATCGCAGACGATGCCTTTTCGCGTCTGCAGTAGGCTATAAATTACAAAATTACCAAATTATTCTCATTCAAAAGGTGTTTTGGCAGAAAAAACTTCAATTTTTGTTTATTTTATCCTATTCCCCCAATTTTTCATGCAAAATATATTACCGAGTACTTACCGGTGGTGCTTTTGTAGAGACTTTTACTGGAGCAAGGGATTCGTCCGAATGTTTCAGAAAAATTCCGGCACCGGATACATATTGCGTTCCGGTGCCGGAAAATTATTCTGGTAAATATGAATGATTATTCGTAAACCAATTCGAAGTCATCGACATACATCAAGGAACCTTTCGATCCTGAGAAATAGTCACCATATTTTGAAGCGGAACAGACTATTACCAGATGAGTGGCTTCATTTGTGCGAGCGGATTCTTTGTATTCAAGAGGAATCACTAATTCTTGAAGACTTCCGTCTGGTCCGAATGCCTGTTCCCATGTCACTTGTCCGTAGGCGAGCACATCCTCATCATCTCTGTTGAAGAGTTTTCTTTTTTTGGGATTTGTGCGAATGTCAATCGCTCCTGTAGTAAGTGCAACATAAATTTGACCATGGTCATTGCCATCTTTAAATCCTGAAGGAAGGTATGCTGAATTGTCGGAATTTATTGACACATCAGTTCCCGGACGATAGTTTGCATATACTTTCAGTGAAGTCGGGTGTGAGCCATTGTAAGGACGACCAAGCGATAGAACACCATTGGTGCCATCTGTTTCAACGTATTCGCCTACAAATAGGTTGCCGGCTGCAATCACACCTAAGGCCGATTTAGATTCCAATCGTGCGCTATATGTGCCGCCATGAATCATATCTGTCGACTTGTCTGTAAGAGTCATATTGGCTGTGGCAGATCCTTCGTTGCCGGAACCCCAGAACGATGTTGTCTTGTTTCCAGTGGAGAATGGAAGCGTGACTGTTTTTGTGCCAAGCATTGTCTTTGCTTGGTATGTACTCCATTCTTCGAAACCTGATCCCGGTATAGTGAAGGTACTTTCGGTAGTGAATGTCATTATATCGTTGCCATAGAAGTCCCCACAAGCCGCGCGATATTCATACTTAGTGCCGGCTTCAAGTCCGCGAATTGTAACACTCTGTTTTGCGGATGCTTTTTGAGCAACGCGACGCGACGCCGCAGAAGCAGATGTTGTTACGCCTTGGAATTGCCATTCGTCATTGCTACCTGCTTTACGATACTGTATACCCGGTGTGCCTGTATAATCATCGGCAAGCGTGAAACTCAATGTGACGCTGTGTGCTCCGATTGCAAGTTTATCCTTGATTGATGTTGCATTTTCCACCACTATCGGGTCTTCAAGTATTATAGCCTCCTCGTTTCTTATAATTCGCAGAGTTTTAGTGGTGCTTCTGCCGGTCTTGTCTTTAGCAGTGATGCCTATAGTGTATTCTGTTGTAGCGTCTGTCGACAGTTTTTCGAGCATCGTTTTTCCGAAGTTTATATAGGCAGTCTCTACATCATTTTTTAAAGATTTTAGCCATGTGAGTCCAGCTGAATTGCAGTTAGCTTCAATGTTGGAGTCTAATTTTAGCAAATTGAAACTATTGGCGGGTAATCCGAGAGCGCTGTATGACTCTGTTGAAACTACGATTTCGTCAAGGCCTCCGAATGCGCACACCTGAACACTTGTTTCTTCGGGAATGTTGGTGGACTCAATGTAGTTCAACTGTTTGTCGATATCAAATTCCACTCCGGAAATTGTGGGCTTTGTTTTGATGTCTATGCTGTTGTTTGTAGTGATGGTCTCGTCTTTAACTGTAACCTTGATGAAAACAGACCCACTTTCAGTATCTGTACTACCACTTGGATTATACGCAAAATTAAGTATATAGTGGTGAGCACTTTCCACATTCGTTATTTTGCCACTTTTTGTGAAAGTTCCTCCATCTAATCTTGTGCCTTCAATCACATATTCAAGGGTTGTGTCACCCTTGGGCATCATGAAGTAACCTTTGGCAGACTCTGCATTATCTTTTGTAAACACAAGCGCTCCATCTTTTCCAGAGTTTTTGATGGTTACTTTATAGTCGTCTTTCATCAGGTTGGGGTCGATGGTGGCAGTGTTTATTGAAGCAACCACGTTGCGGATCTTACAGTTTAGCACAACGTTTGTTGTGCTACCGCTTGTCACTTCAAACGGCTGGTAACCACGATAAAACTTCTTATCAAACGAAGCGGTGACACTATCGCCTGTCCATGCTTCGGCTACATAGTTGCCCGATTTGAGGGTAATTTGGGGATCTACGTTGTCTAATCCAACTTTTTTATACATGAGACCTTTCTCTCCGGAGATGTAAACGATGCATTGGTCGCTAAGAGTGAGCGATTCTGATGCAGCTTCTCCTTCAGCTCTTGTAGTGATACTGTTTACTACGGTGCGCAGTCTCACTATTCCCTGACCGTCAGTGTCGAAAGGTGCTTCAGACGTACAGCTCCATAGCAGACATGAAGACAGCAATCCTGCAACCCCTTTCATTATATTTGATATGCTTCTTTTCATTGTTTTCTCTATTTAATGATTTTGAGTCCGGATACTTAGATTATTGAGTTACTAACTTGATTGAGCCGGTGGTAGTGCCGTCGGCATCAGTGATGGTAAGTTGGAATTCGTGATTACCGGCTCCTAACGCTGAAAGCATTGTAAGGAAACTCGTTATGCTAAAGTCAACGCTATGCTGTCCTTTAACTTCTTCACCAACCTTAAATCCTAATCCTGAGAGAACGTCTTCTAGACTACCAGGATTCACAAGATCAAGATGAGCATCTAATCCAACACTTTGCAGTTCATCCGGTGTTAGTTTGTCTGATACAATATCTATCGTAAATTCATCAATACCTTTCTCGCTTGTAACGGTAAATGCGCATGTTGAGCCATCTCCAACAGTGTATGGTTTGTTAAGTTCCCACTCGCTACCTGGTGCTGGTGTAACCACCGGACCTTTCACTGTTGGTTCAGGATCTGTGCCAGGTTCAGGATCTGTGCCAGGTTCAGGATCTGTGGTAGCACTTCCGTCTACGGGGCGCATGTCATCAACAAGTGGTTTGTCTTCCGGCTCACCGGGATCAACTACCTGGGTAACGTCTTTAATCGAGATAGTGGCGTCGATGGAGATGCCTTCACTGATGGTAATGTCGCCCGGGTCTACGTTGTCGGGACGGTTGATGTTGAAGCTGATGTTGTAGGCATTGCCGGCTGCAGCATTATCAAAAGTGTAAGTTTTACCTTCAATGTTTTCTCCGTCGACAGTGCCGTAGAAGGTCGCCGTGATTGTATTGCTACCTTCTACATAACGGAAGTAACCATATTTGTCGGATGTGTTTTTGTTAAATTCTAATTCACCTTCTTTACCGGCACGAACGATAACCTTCCAGTCATCTTCTACAATTCCAAGTCCGACATCATCGATATTTACTATTACTCTTATATTGTTCAGTGTGCACTCCACCGGATCTACATTGTCGGTGATCTTACCAACTTGTATGGAGAAAGTAGAACTGCCGAAGTAGTATGGAGCATCCCAATCGGCAACCGGATTGTCACCATAAAATGCTTCTACCTTGTAGTTGCCAACAGGTAGAGTCACAAGTTCCGGCATTTCAGAGTATTTGTAAGAACGCACTATTTCACCGGTGTCGGTGTTGACGAAATTTACAGTGAAGTCTTTGACTGATATTCCAGCGGCACGAGTTTGGTCGTTGATATAGTCCACGTTTAGTGACTTGCAGTCGAGCTGTCCGTTTTCCGTATCAATCACAAACGAGTTTTCTTTCTCGCATGCGGCAAGCGAGAGGATGGCTGCCGCTGATACTATTCCTTTATATAATGTGTGTCTCATCGCTTATCTTCTTTTGCTGATTTTTCTTTTTGAAACGGCATTTGCTGTTGCCGATGGTTCACTCGCATATGTTGCTTTCACATTGTCGATCGTCAGCACTGAGCCGGTTGCTAATGCGTGGTACTTGTTGGCTTTAATCGACATGTTTGTCAAGCTTTGTCCTTCTTTTAATTCATCGCCTTTGGGAATGTAGATTGGAGCCGATGTACCTTTATTTGAACTCTTGAAACTTACTATCAATTTTGCCGCTTTTTTACCGAGCTTTGAATAACTGAAGTTAATGGTTTCAGTGCCGGATCCAGATAGCACAAATGTTTTTGTCCCTAATTTATTGTTATCTGCATCAAGTATTTCGATGAGTGCATAACCAGTATCTTCATCGTTTTTGGATGTTGTATAGTTATAGTCGAAAGATATGCTACTTGGTCGACTTGCAAATCCGATACCATCAGTTCTGTGTTCTGCACCATCAAATGAATATGTTCCAAGGAAAAGTTCGCCCGGAGCTACATTCAGTTGATCTAACGATGGAGTGTTGGTACAATAATAGTTAGTACTCCAAAAAGAACCTGATTTACTTGGCTTGGTTCCATTATGATGGTAGCCAACTGTTCTTATAATAGCTTGTTCATTTTCAACATATGTTGAAGGGACTACAAACCATGTGTTCAGAATTTTTGATTCAGAATAAGCTGTCAAGTCATTAACGGTAGCCCACTCATTCGGAGTGTCTTTTTCTATGGATGATTTTAATTGATAATCAAATGCACCCACATTCCAATCACCTCCAACTTCAATGTTATCAATACTTACGCCATTCTCAGTTTTTGATGTAAAGTCTCCGTTGGGGATAGTGAGTTCCGATTCGGTGGCAAGATTGCCTTTGCTAATCCAATTACCCTCTCCGGTAATGTCACTTTCTAAGGCATAAGTAGAGGCAGGGGTTAACCCAGTTATTGTTATTATGCCATTGGAAGTGTCTCGGTCTTTGATGATTAGATTTTTATCTTTAAATGCAATATTATTGATAATTGCAGCAAGAATGGAGGCATTGTCGGTGTCAGTCGCCGTTACTTGCAGGAAGGCATACTTGCTGAAGGCATCGACTGCAGAAATACTATATTCTGGAACAGTTACCGAAACATTGTATGTATCCATCAACTTAGTCTGCTTGTAATATGCCTTGACTTCGATTTCCGATTTGGTGGTATTGGGAAGTGTTATGGTGTAGATATATCGTTTGGTATCGAAAGCACGTGTAGAAGTATTTTCTTCACAACTCTTTATGGTAGCTGCTACATGATTGCCAAGCGCATTGACTGCAGTGAAGTTGATATCGTTCATCGCGTCTGCTCCGTTATAGTCCATTGTCAGGACAGCCTCACCGGAACCATATACTATAGCAGGTGTTCCTACTAATGAGAGCACTATCGGCTCACTGTTGAGGGTGACGCTTGCAGTTTCGCTTACTTTACCTGTTTTATCTTCAACTTTAAGTGAGATCTTGTGTATACCGGTGCCTAGACTCTTTCCAAATTGGGTTAGGTCAAGGAATGCCAATTTGTCTGGCGTGCCACTAAAACCGATGGCGGAGATTCCAGCGGTTGCCAACTGCTGCTGTTTGGTTTCATCTGCAGTGCATAGGTCGATTTCTTTGCCCCATATCGGGCTGTAAGTATCTGATTCCACAATGAGTGTAGCCTTGGCAATTATACCTTCAGCTTTGACGTTCATCTTGATGGTGGCATTGCTGGCGTTACCTTCAAGCATGTCTAAAGTAGCGCCATTGGTGAATCCTTCGCAGGTAATCACCGGAGCTGGGGTGGTAAAGAGCTTATCGGTGAGGTCTACAGTAATATTCTCTTCCTCGAGAGTGTCGTCGAATGTCACTGTAAGACTGGCATTCCCATCACTGTTTGGCTTCACGTCAAGGGTCACGTTGTGGAGCGTCTTTGCCAAAGGTGCAAATTCTCCTAATTTATAATCAACGGTCCTATTGTATTTGGTTGTGAAGTGGACTATGAGTTCTGCAGACACCGGCTCGATAAACGCAGCTCGTGTTTCGTCTTTTGCGAAAATGATTTCATCACTCAAACCCTCGGTTCTCAGACCAGTGCGGTAGTCAGACATGTATGCCTTGAATGCGTCTGTGTAGTTCACCTTAACTAAGGAGTTCTTAAGTGTTGCAGTGAGGGATACATTTTCGGTCTGACCAGCAAGAAGTGTGAAATTCTCTTTGGCTTCGAAATATGCTTGAGAGAATGCCTGTTTTCCTTTTTCTCCGTAAAATGCAGTGATTGTATAGCTACCTGTCTTGAAATTCTCATGATCGGCATCACTTTTGAAGTCGGCAAGCGTTGTCCATGTCTTGCTGTAGCTGCCGTCGTTTTTCTCAAGCTTTATGCTGAAGTCTTCAGATTTTGGAAGGTCTACATAGTCTCCGAGTGTACCACTTGCTTCGGATTCACTGCTGCGAAACATCGGTTTTGATACACTTATTTCATTGTCTGTGTCGAGAGTTAGACTGATGCAACCGGTTTCTTCTGATTGGTTGCCCCAGGGATTCTCATCGTTGCAGGCTGTGAGCGACATCACTACCGCTAAGGCGCCCGCAATCGGGATGCTAAATTTTATGTGTCCCATATTATATTAATGTATTAATTATTTTACTAATTATGTTATTTTATAACACCTGTTTTGCAAAATTTCTGCAAAATTAGAAAAAAATACCAATATCTTGGCATAATTAAGCGCTTTCCTTTTATTATTATTCCAATTTGACCATTTTATTATCAATCCATTCCTTCAAGTAACAAGTATCACCAAGTGCTATGTTCACTGTGGGCGAGGAGGTGTTTGTCTTCGATCAAGCTAAAGCAAGTAGAAATCTTCACCATGGTTCAGAGTTTCTGAAAAAGTTCCATCAGTAACAGTCGCTTCAGTAGTTAGTTCTTTTGTTGTCAAGTTTGGCAGTGGCAATAAATCTCCAGGAGCGAGGATCATCGGGCGATGGTTCATCTTAATTTTGATTCACTCTCCTATTAAATTTGCAAAACCGCGGATTTTTCATTAATTTTGAATTTGCAATCAAATTTAAAGTTAAGATGAAAAAAATCCTATTAAAAATAATGGTGGCAGTACTCCTTGCCGGAGGCTCTTACACTATGCCGGCAATAGCTGCAAGTTCACCTGATCTAAAAGAGATACTGAGCGCAGGAGGTGGTGCATTGGGTGGACTGATAGAGGGTGTATTCACCACAAGCAATCTTAAAATAAGCGACATAGCGGGGCAATGGACCGTTCAGGGAAGTGCGGTATCATTTAAAAGCGAGAACTTCCTAAAAAAAGCCGGAGGCGCAGCGGCTGCCGGTGCAGTAGAATCACAATTAGACCCCTACTACAAGAAATACGGACTTACCGGAGCTGTGCTCGAAATCGACAATGACGGTAATTTTTCCCTAACAATTAAGAAAATCGCACTCAGAGGTACTGTCACCTTGAAAAGTGAAGGTGTATTCACTTTCAATTTCATAGCATTCGGAACGTTTGGTTTCGGAAGCATGGATGCCTATGTCGAGAAAACAGGAAGCAACATCAGCGTGATGTTTGACGCAGACAAAATCAAGAAACTAATCTCATTCGCAGCAACCATCAGTGGCAACAAGATGGCAACAGCCGCTGATAAAGTGCTACAGCAGTATGATGGCATCTGCATCGGATTCGAGATGAAAAAGACCGGTGAAGCCGCCAATCAATCCAAGTCGTATAAGGCTGACAAGTCAGGCAAATCCGATACAACGTCTACCATCAACGTCCTCAGAGGACTTTTCGGTAAATAAAAGTCTGAAAAGTTGACAGATTCTAAATGTTAAAATCCAAATTCCAATTCCATCATATGTTTTCCGGAATAGTAGAAGAAGCAGCTGAAGTAATCAGCATAGAAAGAGAAGGAAGCAATGTGCATCTCACCATGAAATGCACATTTACCGATGAACTAAAGATAGACCAGTCTGTGGCACACAACGGAGTGTGTCTGACAGTAGTAAAGATATCCGATGATGGCACCTATACCGTGACAGCAGTGCAGGAAACTCTTGACCGCTCCAATCTTGGAGACCTGCGTCCCGGATCGCTCGTAAACTTAGAACGATCGATGAAGATGAATGGTCGCTTAGACGGACACATAGTGCAGGGACACGTAGACACCACTGCAGTATGTACCGGAGTTGAACCACTCGATGGTAGCTGGTATTACTCCTTCCGCTACGACTTCCATAAGGAGCAGGCCGCCAAAGGATATGTGACCGTTGAAAAAGGATCGGTGACAGTAAACGGTGTATCCTTAACTGTATGCGATTCAGAAGCAGACAGTTTTCGCGTGGCAATCATCCCCTACACCCACGACAACACCAACTTCAAAACTATCACCAAAGGCACGAAAGTAAATCTCGAGTTTGACATAATTGGAAAATACATAGCCCGCATATCGGCACTCTCTTAAGACTATTCCACCTAAGTCAATCCAAGTCATGAAAACCGTCATTCTCCCTCCCAGCACAACAGGCAAGACGCCCACGCCACACAATCTGCGCCAGACTCGCCTCTACACACTTCTTGGTGGCAACGGTAGCGGGAAATCATTATTTCTTAGGGAAATAATGAGACTAAATGCTGATGACGCATATGGAATCTCTGCTGTGACGGATGGAATGCCAAGTAGCATGTCAGGATCGCTCGTGCAGCTTGTATACAATATCGCGGCAGAAGAAAACGCTCCTAAGTTTTCTACACTAAAAGAGATATGGGAAGAGACATTTCCCGGCAACCGAATAAGTCTCTCTGCAGGCAAAACGGTAAGTTTTACCAACAAATCAGGATCAGACACGATAAGCTACCCTCTTCTGAGCCGAGGCGAGAAAGCTGCACTCTACTACATAGCGGCAGCCCTAAGCGCACCGGAAGGAGCATTGGTGCTTGTTGACTCCCCTACCCTTTTCGTGCATCCGACAGCGGTAGACCGCCTTTGGGAGCAGATTGAAAATGCCCGACGCGACTGCCGGTTTATATATGACACCAACGATGCAAACTTTGCCTCGGGACACACAAGGAGAACCGCTATATGGATTCAAGACTATAATGCCGGAAACCACACGTGGCACTATCAGATAATAGACAACGGAGAACTGCCCGATGAGCTTTTTCTGCAGATGATGGGTAGCCGTAGGCCGATACTCTTCACGGAAGGAGATTCCACCCACAGCATTGACATGCGACTCTACAGTGTGGTCTTCCCCGAGCTCACCATCAAGCCCCTCGGAAGTTGCGACAAAGTAATCGAATCCACCCGTAGCATGCAGTCGCTCCGCGCCATGCATCACATTGATAGTTATGGACTTGTAGACCGCGACCGCCGTAGCGATGCAGAAGTAGAATATCTGAGAGCCAAGAATATCCTCGTGCCAGAAGTGGCAGAAGTTGAAAACATTTTCCTTGCTTCGGGTGTGGTAAGCACAATGGCGGAGATTCGTGGACGCAATTCAAAAAAAATTGTGAAAGCTGTACGCCAAGAGGTGATGCAAAAATTTGAGGAAATGCTCGATGCCCAAGCTCTGCAGCATACTCGCCACAGGATGAAACGCGATGTGGAACGCAAAATTGATGCCCGCTTCACCTGCATCACCGCACTTGAACTGCATATAAAAAGCCTTATAAAAAAGCTAAAGCCGAGAGAAAATTATGAACAGTTGCGTACTCAATTCCAAAAGATGATAGAAGGGGGTAACTATGAAGGTGTGCTCAGGGTATTTAACCACAAACCATTGCTCACAAACAGTTGCGCATGGAGAATGCTCGGCTATCACAATCACGAAGAGTATATCAATGGCGTAATCTCCGCTATGAGACCAGACACTGATAACGCACAACGACTACGAACAGAAATAAGAAAACTCTTCACATAACCATAAAGACACAAAAACGCCGAAAACAAAATCGACATAAAACCTACTAAGATATGGCCCGAAAGAAAAAACAACTTGAAATTCTTCGCAACGACCCATGGCTTGAGCCGTTTGCTCCGGCAATAGAGGGACGGCATGAAGACGTGTTGAGAAAGTTGAACGACCTGACATCCGGCAATACAGAGTCTCTCTCCGACTTTGCCAATGCCTACAAATATTTCGGCCTCCACCGGGAGAAAGATGGCAGCTGGACATTTCGCGAATATGCACCAAACGCTACCGGAATTTGCCTCATCGGCACATTCAACGACTGGAAAGAGAATGACGATTACCGTCTGACACGACTCGAAGGTGGCACTTGGGAAATTCATCTCGCCAAAGACAAGCTACACGACGGAGACCTCTTCAAGATGCTCGTGAGCTGGGAAGGAGGCGCCGGAGAGAGGATTCCTGCCTATGCCACACGTGTGGTGCAGGACGAGCAAACCAAGATATTCTCGGCTCAGGTGTACGCACCTAAGAGACGCTATAAATTCAAAGTAGACAAATTTGTGCCCGACACCAAACCATTACTGATTTATGAGTGCCACATAGGCATGGCTCAGCAGGAAGAAAAAGTAGGCACCTACAATGAATTCCGCACAAAAATACTTCCACGCATCGCAGCCGATGGCTACAATGCCATACAGATTATGGCAATTCAGGAACATCCGTACTACGGATCGTTTGGTTACCATGTGAGCAGTTTCTACGCAGCCTCGAGCCGCTTTGGCACCCCCGACGACCTCAAAAGGCTCATAGATGAAGCTCATGAACTTGGAATTGCCGTGATTATGGACATAGTGCACAGCCATGCCGTGAAAAACGAGGTTGAAGGTCTCGGGCGCCTCGACGGCAGTTACGACCTCTACTTCAACAACGGTGACCGCCATGAACATCCAGCTTGGGACTCACTGCTCTTCGACTACGGCAAAAACGAAGTACTCCACTTTCTGCTTAGCAACTGCAAATTCTGGCAAGAAGAATATAAATTCGACGGGTTCCGGTTTGACGGCGTGACCTCAATGCTCTACTACGACCATGGTCTGGGGAAAGCATTCGGTGGCTACCAGGACTACTACGACGGCAACCAGGATCCAGATGCACTCGTGTATCTCACACTTGCCAACCTGCTGATACATGAAGTCAACCCCAAAGCCATCACCATAGCAGAGGAGATGAGTGGCATGCCAGGTCTCGCCGTGAAGTTTGAAGACGGCGGCATCGGATTCGACTACCGAATGGCAATGGGTATACCAGACTACTGGATCAAAATGATTAAAGAGAAAAAAGACGAAGATTGGCATCCGACATCGGTGTATTGGGAGCTAACCAACCGCCGCGCCGATGAAAAAACCATCTCCTACTGCGAAAGCCACGACCAGGCACTTGTTGGAGACAAGACAATCATCTTCCGTCTGATTGACAAGGAAATGTATTGGCACATGATGGACGGAGACAACAACTACACTGTGGAGCGAGGCATGGCTCTCCACAAAATGATACGCCTCGTGACTCTCGCCAGCATCAATGGTGGTTACCTCAACTTCATGGGCAACGAATTCGGACATCCGGAATGGATTGATTTTCCAAGAGAAGGAAACGGTTGGAGCTACAAGTATGCGCGCCGCCAGTGGGATCTTGCCGACCGTGAAGAGTTGAAATACAAATACTTGAACCGCTTCGACAACTCCATGATCAAACTCGTGGACAGCCAACACAACTTCCAGGCAAAACCTGTGGAAAAACTTTGGGAAAAAGACGACGATCAGATACTCGCTTTCAAAAGAGGAGACCTGATATTCGTGTTTAACTGGAGCCCTAACAAATCATTCTCTGACTATGGATTCCTAGCACCGGCGGGTGAATACGAGGTGGTGCTTAACTCTGACGCCACAGAATTTGGAGGTTTCGGGCTTGTTGACGACAGCGTTCATCACTTCACCACCCCCGACCCACTCTACTCTCCTGCCGGAAAAGGATGGCTGAAGATGTACATTCCGGCACGAACTGCTCAGGTGTTGCGAGTAGTGAAGCCTCGGCCAGGAAGGAAAGCCACAGCAAAGAAAGTTACAAAGAAAAAAGACTGAATACAGCATTAAACATTTGACACACAAATGAAAAAGATAACAGTCGCCATCGATGGTTACAGCTCAAGCGGCAAAAGCACGATGGCTAAGCAACTCGCCAAAAAGGTGGGATACGTATATGTGGACAGTGGCGCGATGTATCGCGCCACTACCCTCTATGCCATTCGTCATGGACTGACTAACCCGGAGAAAGGTGTAGACACACAAGCTCTAACGGCAGCCCTCTCTGATATTCGCATAAATTTCTCGCTTGCACCCGACGGAAGTCAGCACACGATGCTCAATGGCGAAGATGTAGAGAAAGAGATACGAGGGATGGAGGTTAGTGGATGGGTAAGTCCGGTGGCGGTGATACCCGAAGTGCGACATTATTTGGTAAGCCTCCAGCAGCAATACGGATGCGATAAGGGAATAGTGATGGACGGGCGCGACATCGGCACTACCGTATTTCCTGATGCCGAGATGAAAGTGTTTGTAGACGCAAGTCCGGAGATAAGAGCGACACGTCGATATAAAGAACTGATCGAGAAAGGGACTCCTGCCGATTATGATGAAGTGCTTGCCAATATCCGCGAACGCGACCGCATCGACACCACCCGCGAGGAATCACCCTTGCGTAAGGCTGAGGATGCCTTCGTGCTCGACAACGACCACCTCACACGCGAGGAGCAGATGGATGTTCTTCTAAAACTATTCGAGGAGAAGACAAGTGGCAACGATTGAGATAGATAGTGGTAGCGGTTTTTGCTTCGGTGTCACCACTGCCATTAGCAAGGCGGAGGAAGAATTGGAGCGCACCGGCGTGTTGTATTGTCTGGGTGACATTGTGCATAATGCCGGAGAGGTGGAACGTCTGCGCAAAAAAGGGCTAATCACAGTAGACCACGAAGAATTTGCACGACTCCACAACGTGAAGGTGCTTCTGAGAGCTCATGGTGAACCCCCATCGACCTACGAGACAGCACTCCGAAACAATATCGAGATTATTGATGCCACCTGCCCCGTAGTGCTTCAATTGCAGAAAAGAATAAAGGAGGCTTACGGATGCACCTCTGCAGAGGTAAACGAAGATAATAATAGACCAATGATCATCATCTATGGGAAACCGGGGCATGCCGAAGTTAACGGTCTTGTGGGACAAACCGAAGGTAGCGCGGTAGTGATCCATGACAAAAGTGATCTTGACAACCTTGATCTTAATCGCGATATTTGGCTCTACTCTCAGACCACCAAGTCGATAGAGGGTTTCCAAGAGATAGTAGCAGAAATCCGCATAAGAAAGAAAAAAGGTTCTTTTCAATGGTTTGACACCATCTGCCGACAAGTAGCAAACAGGATGCCCAAGACGCGTGAGTTTGCTGCGAACCATGACGTAATTCTCTTCGTGAGCGGAGCAAAAAGTAGCAATGGAAGGGTGCTATATGCACAATGTAGGGAAGTGAATCCACGCACCTATCTGATTACCGACGACTCAGAACTCAATCCGGAATGGATAGCCGATGCTCACAGTATAGGAATATGTGGTGCCACATCAACTCCAAGATGGCTCATGCAGCGAGTGGCAGAAGCGTGTAAAAGGGAAGAAGTGAAATGAAAGAGATGGAGATTGACGAGAAATGGATGAGAGAGGCTCTGCGAGAAGCAGAGTCTGCCTATAACGACGGAGAAGTGCCGGTTGGAGCCGTAGTGGTTTGCAACGGCCGCATAATAGGACGAGGACATAACTTGACCGAACGCCTTACCGACGTTACAGCTCACGCCGAGATGATGGCAATCACAGCCGCCCAGACCAACCTCGGAGGACGCGTGCTTCCTGAGTGCACTCTCTATGTCACTGTTGAGCCTTGCTATATGTGTGCCGGAGCAATCGGGTGGGCACGACTCGCACGAGTGGTGTGGGGCGCTGACGACCCTAAAAGAGGATACCACTCATACTATGGCGGAATAAGTCCGCTTCATCCGAAAACCGATGTAACTAGAGGAATCCTCGCAGAAGAATGTAGCCAACTAATTACATCTTTCTTTAGAAAGAAACGATAGAATACACAAAACGAAGATAAAAGAATGTCTAAAACACCTTGGATAGAGGCTATGCGCCTCAGGACTCTACCTGTGAGCACCGCTGGTGTTCTTGCTGGGTGCGCGATAGCTACGGCATACGGGCAGTTTGATATCCTTCTTGCTGCAATATGTCTTGTTTTTGCCATAGCAGCACAGATTGTCAGCAATTTCGCCAATGAGTATTATGATTTCAAAAATGGCTTTGACAAAAAAGGACGCCAAGGGTTCCGACGCGGAGTGACCGAGGGCGACATCAAACCCGAAACAATGAAAAAGGCTATGATCTGGCTTATGATAGCAGACTGCGCCTTAGGATGCACCTTGATATACTGGGGAGGATTTCAGCTGATTGGAGTAGGTATGCTGATTGCCATTGCCGCATTTGCTTACAGTGCTGGGCCGTGGCCTCTGTCGCATCATGGACTGGGCGATGAGATGGTGATAATATTCTATGGTATTGTTCCGGTGATGCTTACAGCATTCCTGCAGTGTGGAGGATGGGACGGAGGCGAAATGGCGATACAGTATGGTGAGATGTGGAAGATGGCACTACCCGCTTCGCTCGGAATCGGAATAATAGGAGCTAACGTACTAACAGTAAACAATGTGCGCGATATAAACGATGACCGAAACGTTGGGAAACACACAAAGGCAGTGATTTTTGGAGCAACGACAATGAAAATCGCGTATGTCGCATGCGCATATATCGGACTCTTCCTAATATGGCATGCTACACTTCCAGCACAAACGCCTTGGGGCTGGATTGGATATGTCGCTATAGGAATATGTTTTGTGCCGGTGATACGAGCTCTCTTCAAATATATCGGAAGTGAGCTCAACAAAGTATTGAAACACACAGCTCTACTTCTACTCGCCACCACAGTGTGGTGTATAGCCGACATAATTATGGCACAAGTTTTTTGAGGAGCAACGCAGAAACAGGGATATAAAAATCCGGGGTAACGCCTTTGGCGCTATCCCGGTATTTTTTCGCTATGGCTGTATCAACAAAACCGCGGTATCCGCTTACTTGCTTGCGAGTCTGTCGGAAACAGTAAGTGAATAGCGACCTTTGGCACGACGACGGGCAAGAACCTTGCGACCATCGGCTGTAGCCATTCTTTCACGGAAGCCGTGCTTGTTGATTCTTCTGCGATTTGAAGGCTGGAATGTTCTTTTCATTATTGTGATGTTTAAATTATTTACGTTTGCACACTATTGCTTTCGGACTGCAAAATTAGGAAATCTATTTGAAATAGCCAAATAAAATGGGTAATTTTCACCAAATAAGGTCAAAAATTATATCTTTTACGAGTGGTAATACTGAATATTAGGTTTTTTTTTGTAATTTTGCACCATTAACGAAAAAAGTAAAAACATCTACAGATATGATGAACGCTCAAGACATCAAGAACGGCACATGCATCCGCATGGACGGCCAGCTCTATTTCGTGATTGAATTCCTTCATGTGAAACCCGGCAAGGGCAACACATTCATGCGTACAAAACTCAAGAATGTAGTCGATGGTCGCGTGCTCGAACGTCGCTTCAACATCGGAGAGAAACTTGAAGACGTAAGAGTGGAACGTCGCCCCTACCAGTACCTCTATCAAGATGGCAGCGATGATATCTTCATGGACAACGAGACCTACGACCAGGTACCCATCAAGAAAGACCTCGTAACAGGTGCAGACTTTATGAAAGAGGGCGACACAGTAGAAGTGGTTCGCGACGCATCTACCGATACTGTTCTTTTTGCTGAAATGCCGCTTAAGACAAAACTTAAAGTGACCTATACTGAACCGGGACTGAAGGGCGACACAGCTACCAACACTCTTAAGCCCGCTACAGTTGAGACCGGAGCAGAAGTACGTGTGCCTCTTTTCATCAACGAAGGAGAGATTATCGAGATTGACACACGCGATGGTTCATACGTAGGTCGCGTAAAATCATAATATCACCACACTTCCACATATTGCAACAGGTTTATGGCACTCTTGTTTTCAATCATAGTGCCGGTCTACAACCGGGAGGAAGAAGTGAAAGAACTTCTTGAGAGCCTTTCGCACCAAAGCGACAAGGGATTTGAGGTTGTGATAGTGGAAGATGGAAGTACCCTACCGTGCAGGGCGACAGCCGAGGCATACTCCTCGGACGTCGCCTTGCAGTATTTTTTTAAAAACAACGAAGGCAGATCACCAGCGCGCAACTATGGTATGGATCATGCTCAGGGTGACTACTTCATATTCGTTGACTCAGATTGCATACTGCCTCCGGACTATATAAAGAAACTGCGTCACTGTCTCAACGAAAAATGGCGAGACTGCTTCGGGGGGCCTGACGATGCCCACAGCAGTTTTACCGACATGCAAAAAGCTATCAATTTTGCCATGACATCTTTCCTGACCACAGGAGGCATACGAGGAGGCAAAGTGCAGATGGAAAAATTCGTGCCACGCACGTTCAACATGGGATTCTCTCGAGAAGTATACGAGAAGGTGGGTGGATTCCGTGAAATGTTTAGCGAAGACATCGACATGTCGACGCGTATCCGACTCGGGGGTTATTCTCCAGAGCTACTCAGAGAGGTAAAAGTCTACCACAAACGACGTGGGACACTTGGGAAATTCTGGAAACAAGTGCATGTGTTTGGCATGTCGCGCATCACTCTGCAGCTACTCTATCCGGGTAGTATGAAAGCCGTGCATTGGGCACCGGCAATCTTCACAATCGGGTCTTTGACACTCTTGACGATGAGTCTGTCTGACACAAAATGGCTTATTCCATTAGCGTTGTATATACTCGCGTTGTGGACTTCTGCATATATCAGCACAAGAAGCATAAAGGTTGGTTGTCTGTCAGTTGCAGCGTCAATGGTGCAGCTATTTGGCTACGGCACCGGTTTTCTACGCGCCTATATATGGAAGATACTTCTCCGCCACGGGCGCGATGAAGAACAGGAAATAAAAATGCGCAAGGGGAAATGACACGGGAAGACTTCGGACTAGAGGCTCAAGAACCTGACAGCGGAAAATTTAGCCACACCAAAACTATTAAGCAGATGGCTGAAGAAGAGCGGCCGCGTGAGCGTGCCATGCTCTATGGTATAGAATCGCTCACCACCGCAGAACTGCTTGCCGTGATACTTCGCACCGGGCAACAGGGTATGCCCGTCACAGACCTATGCAGACAGCTTCTTGAAGACAACGACAATTCCCTTCTGAAACTTGAAAGAAGAACGCGCAAAGAATTGATGCTCACAAAGGGGATAGGCGCAGCAAAAGCACTTCAGATTGAAGCAATGATGGAAATAATGCGGAGACATCTCCGGGAGGCGACAGATGCCGCAACAAAAGTCATTGACCAAATATCGTCTTCAAAGATGATATACGAGCGTATGCGTTGCCGCATAGCGAATCTTAGCCACGAGGAAATCTGGATAATACTTCTCAATAGGCGCAATCAGGTGATAAAAGAGTTCCGTGCTACGAGCGGAGGACAAAGTGCTTCCGTGTTTGACGTAAAGATGATAATGAAACGTGCACTTCTTGAAGAAGCATGTGGACTGATAATGTGTCATAACCACCCATCGGGCAACCTTAAGCCATCACCGCAAGACGACAACATCACACGCATATTGCAAAATGCAGGAAAAGCCTTAGACATCAACGTACTCGACCACGTAATAGTGACTGTAGGTGGCTACTATTCCTACAATGACGAAGGACGCATGTGATGCCCTCCAATTGTTTTGATTCAGCATTTTTATTTATTGGTAGCAAACAAATTCAGCATTTATAATTGTTGACAAATTGTTGACAATAAATAAAGACTGTCGATTTTTTTTATTATTTTTGCATCGTAGTAGCCATTCGGCATTATCATTAATTAATAAACAGGTGTCTTATGTTTTCCCCCGATACATACAAATGTCGCAGAGCTGAGCTGAAGAAACGGCTCGGAAGTGGTATTGTCGTTCTTCTCGGCAATAGCTACGTGGGTATGAACTACCACGACAATGAATATGATTTCAGACAGGATTCCACATTCCTCTACTATTTCGGTCTCTCGCACGACGGGCTAAATGCCGTAATCGATGTTGACAATGACCGCGACATCATATTCGGTGACGAGCTTACCATTGATTCGATAGTATGGACCGGCAATTTGCCTACCCTCCATGAACTTGCAGCGAAGGCAGGTGTGAGCGATGTTCGCCCCGCTGCCGAGCTGAAGTCCTATCTCGACAAAGCAAGAGCAACAGCCACTCCGATTCACCACATTCCCTACTATCGAGCAGAACATGACCTGCAGCTTATGCAACTGCTTGATATTCGTCCGGGAGGTACTGTGCCATCGCTTCCGCTTATCAAGGCCGTGATAGACATGCGTAGCCATAAGACAGCCGAAGAGATTGTAGAGATAGAAAAAGCGTGTGCCGTCACCGCCGAGATGCACAAGGCAGCTATACGCACCGCACGCCCCGGCGTTACGGAGTATCAGATGAAAGCGATAGTGGAAGAAGTAGCCACAAGCCACGGAATGCGCTGTTCATTTCCAACTATAGCAACAGTGCACGGCGAAATCCTACATAACCACTCATACAACAATGTGCTTGAAGAGGGAAAACTCTTCCTCCTCGATGCCGGAGCGGAAACCGCAATGGGCTATGCCGGCGACATGTCGAGCACATGCCCTGTGGGTATGCGCTATAGTGAACAGCAGAAAGCAATCTACGACCTTCAGCAGGCAGCATCGCGTGCTGCTGTGGAGATGTTGCGCCCAGGAGTGCCGTTTCTCGACGTACACATGCAGGCATCGCGCACCATAGCAGCAGGTCTAAAAGACCTTGGCATCATGAAGGGAGATATCGAAGAAGCAGTAAATGCAGGAGCGCACGCCATGTTCTTCCCAACAGGTCTCGGACACATGATGGGACTTGATGTGCACGACATGGAAAACTTCGGTGAGGTTTGGGTTGGATATGACGGCAAACCGAAATCAACAGTATTCGGATTCAAATCGCTTCGTCTGGCACGTCCGCTCGAAGAGGGATATGTGTTCACAATCGAACCTGGCATCTACTTCATGCCTGAACTGACAGGACTGTGGAAGTCGGAAGGACGCCACAAAGAGTTTATCAACTTCGATGAAGCGGAGAAATGGCTCGGTTTCGGAGGTGTGAGAAACGAAGAGGATTATTTAGTGACATCCAACGGACACCGCCGCCTCGGGCCCGGTATTCCGATGACAACAGAGGCTGTTGAAGCGCTCAAGACAGAGGTGTAATCAAGTTATGGAGCAACAGAACAGTAGATACCAGAATCGAGCCAAACGCCCAGCAGTGCCGCTTACCGACCCTACCGGCAAACTTCCGCCTCGCGATACAGATCTTGAAGAGGCGGTGCTTGGAGCCTTGATGATAGAGAAAGACGCATACATGAACGTATGCGACATTCTTACTCCGGAAAGTTTCTACGACCCAGCCAACCAAAAGATCTACGAGGCGGTGTCGCAACTTGGACTTTCGCAGCGCCCCATCGATATGCTCACTGTGGTGGAACAGCTACGCGCCAACGGGAATCTTGAGGAAGTTGGAGGACCGGTAAAAATCACACAACTCACCTCCAACATATATTCCGCAGCCAATGTGGAATACCACGCCAAGATAGTGGCACAGAAATATCTCGCTCGCCGACTTATCTCCTACGCTACAAATATCGAGACTAAGGCCTTCGATGAAGGCAATGATATCGATGACCTCCTTCAAGAGGCAGAAGCACTCCTCTTCGACATTTCGCAAAACCAAATAAAACGAGAGGTAACACAGATTGACCCGGTAATCAACCAGGCAATCGAACAAATCCAGAATGCCGCCAATTCATCGTCTGGTCTATCTGGTCTCGCTACCGGATATAACGATCTGGACAAAATGACATCGGGATGGCAAAATTCCGACCTTATCATTATCGCTGCCCGCCCGGCGATGGGAAAAACCGCTTTTGTGCTGTCTATGGCAAAGAACATGACTGTGGACTACTCCACTCCGGTGGCAATCTTTACCCTTGAGATGGCAAATGTGCAACTTGTGAAACGTCTACTTTCCAATGTAGCAAGTCTTGAAGGTGAAAAAATCAAAAGTGGTCAACTCTCAAATGAGGAATGGGATCGACTCAATGGGTGCCTAAAAGGCATCTATTCCGCACCACTCTATCTTGATGAGACACCTGGCCTCAGCATCACAGAACTGCGTACAAAAGCACGTCGCTTGGTGAGAGAACACGGAGTAAAGATGATTATGATTGACTACCTCCAGCTTATGAATGCCGGAGGTCTGAAATTAGGAAGTCGTGAGCAAGAAGTATCTACAATCTCTCGCTCACTGAAAGCTCTCGCCAAAGAGCTTAACATTCCAATCATAGCACTTTCGCAGTTGAACCGAAGCACAGAGACACGCGAAGACAAGCGTCCAGTGCTATCCGACCTTCGCGAATCGGGAGCCATAGAGCAGGATGCCGACATCGTATGCTTCATCCATCGTCCGGAATACTACACGAAAAGCGGTGAAGATGCACAGGGCAACGACATACGCGGACTTGCCGAACTGATAGTGGCAAAGCATCGTAGTGGTGCGGTTGGCGATGTAAAACTGCGTTTCGTATCAAAATATGCTAAGTTTGAAAACTGGCAGGAAGGATATAATGCCGTACGAAACGCTATTGGAGAGGCTGGAGAAAGCAAGAAGATGGAATTCCAATCGAAAATGAACAGCTCCAGCGGAAGCAGTGATGGGCTATCGGTTGCATCCAAGTTTTCCGGTGGAGGAACAAATTTCAACTTCGCATCTGATTCTATGCCGGGAGCTAACACAAATCCCGATATTATGCCTGATTCGGATTCAGATATAGTGCCGTTTTAATGCAAATTCTAATAATAAGACATATCTCAGTAATTATTCTGTAACGAGGTTACCGGAGAGGTTGTGGAATTCGAATTGCTATAGGTGATAAACAAAGAGGGTGTATCAATTTTTATTGATACACCCTCTTTGTTTTATTTCATGATACTCAAACGAGTTTTACCACGACCTCTTCATTTTCTGTTGAGAGGTCAAGCTTTCCTTCACGACCTAGCCAGCCGATAGCTGCCATAAGTTCGTCTTTTTTAAGTTTTGTAGCTTTTTTAAGTAGCTTCATGCCAAGGGCCTTTCCCTCGGCAGATTCGAGGGCTTTATAAACTTCTCCTGCCCATGTTCCGATTGACTCTATGTTCATCTTAAAAAAATTTCTGTCATTGACTTTCTATGCGCATCAATGACCGTTATCTTGAAGTTTGTTAATACGATTGGGATATTTACCCACAACGTGACATATATATATTAACAATTATTAGCGCAAAAAGTTTAAAATCACTATTCTGAGAGTTCTCTCTGCAATCGTTCCGCCTCTGCAGTGTCGTAGTCTACTGTACGAGGCATATCCTTAGCCATTAGATATTTATAAAACAACACACGGGCAACTTTTTTGCGTAAACGATCCACCAAGAAGGAACCGTTTCTGACAGCGTCAACAATTGCTGAGATTTCGCTACGCGTAGCACCCGGAGCTATCACCATATCAGCACCTGCCATTATTGCCTTCGCTCCAGAATGCCCATCGGCCCCCACCATATTCATGGCGTCTGTAAGCACAAGTCCATGAAAGCCCATGTCTTCGCGCAGAAGGTCTTGTAACGCTGCAGGCGAAACAGATACGGGAAAGCCTCCGGAATCGATAGAGGGAATACAGAGATGCCCCACCATTATTCCGCTAAGGCCACAAGATATATAACGGCTAAACGGAATAAGGTCTGACTCTTTCAGTTCTACCAGCGACTTCGACACAATCGGGAGAGTACTATGAGAATCCGCATCAGCAGCTCCATGACCGGGGAAATGTTTTGCAACACTCATCACACCTCCCGACTCCACACCTCTGGCATAAGCCACACCAAGTCGCGCCACGCGTTCAGGATCACTACCAAAAGATCTGTTTCCAATTCCTGAAGAAAGAGATGCGGCCGAAACAGGGACTTCTGCTGGAAGCACATCTAGCACCGGACCGAGCACCATATTTATGCCTGCCGACCGACATTCGCGAGCCACTTCACATCCATAATCGAATAGAAGTGTCTCCTCAGCATCTTGAGATATTCTACCATTTTTGGGGAACACCGGAGTATCTTTAAGACGCATAGCCAACCCCCACTCTGCGTCAATGGCAATAAACGGTGGAGCCACCGATAGGGCACTCAACGTGTCGGAAATGGCACGAGCTGCCTCTACCGAACCCTTCAAAAGCACCACTCCACCAACATGCATATCCGCCGCATACCCAGCTACTGCGCGCAATGCCGGCTCTCCTGCATCGGAAAATACTGCGGGCATAATCAGTTGCCCGGCAAGTTGCTCAAGCGACATGTCTGACATTATTGAATCAGCCCACGCCAAAGCATCGGCTGTGACATCTGCCTCGGGCGGCAGAGAATCTGCCACTAACATAGAAGCAACCGAGGAATCTTGTATTGACGAAACAGAAGACCCACTATTGCATCCTTGACAAAAGAGGCAGAGAAAAAATAGCGACAAGCAGGAAACGAGAGGAATACGCATATAGGAGAGATCGAAAGTCAGGGAGTTACATCTTCATAAATAAAACGTGGAGCAGGGTCTGCTGAGAGAGGAATACCATAACCGGCAAGTTCCTTCACATAACGCATCACAGGCACGCAAAGTTCCTGTTTGTCAGTAAACAGCCATTTTCCGTTGGCCATAGACGTCATGTCGTCGTTGCCCCATGCCACATAGTCGATAGTGCCAACAATATACTTACGCTCAGGGTCTATTTCCCTCATATCCACAAGGGCATGACGTATCTTCCGGTCGGGACCTGACACCACCATCACCTCTCTGCTCACAGCCTCTCCTCCCTTGGAAGCCGCTACACTAAACACATCAAGAATATCCTTGCCACTTATCTCCATAATGACATACTTATTGGAAAATGGGAACGTGTTGTATATGTTGCTCATTGTAACGTTGCCCTTGGGAATAGGGTTACGGATGCCACCAACATTCATTATTGAAAAATCAAGACGAGGAATGTTCGGATTTTCACGGCGAAGCGAATCGAGCACCAGATTGCCATACCACTGACCGAAATCTGCAGTCCAGTTGGGAAATGCACCGGTGTGCCCTCTATTTATAAAATCCATAGCGGAATATCCCACCACTGTCCTATTAATTGAATCAAGAGCCTCTGCATATGGTGCAAGGAAACTACGGATACCTGGATCAAGACTCTTCTCCGGGAAACGGTCTGTGACCGGAATCAGCGAGTACCTAAAGTCTGAGGGAGTCGTTTTGCCAAGTTGGTCTAAGTCTATATGAATTTCTCCGACATATCTACCAGATTTTCCACTTTGCACCACCAGCACAGGGCGCCCGTCGGCATTCGGAATAAGCGATGGGGATTTTCCTGGGTTCGCCGGATCGATAAGCGTGTGGCTATGGCCACCAATTATGATGTCTATATCGCGCGAATTATGAGCAAGATCAACGTCTGTTGCCTTCTCATTAGAGTTTGCATATCCAATGTGGGTCACCGCCACCACAAGATCGCATTTCTTTTCATGCCTGAGAATCCGAGCTATGGAGTCAGCTGTAGAGACTGCATCATGATAGCCCATACCCTTGTAGTTATCGAAAGCAATAATCGACTTCGGATCGATATTAATTCCGAAAAAACCAATTTTCTTACCATCGATCTTTCTGATGACATATGGTTTGTAGAGCCCCTCCGCTGGAGTACCCGTAAAGTCATAATTAGCCGACAAGCGGTCTGACTTCAACACTGACTCATTTTTAGCAAGAGCTTCAAGACCATTATCAAACTCATGATTGCCAAGTATACTTATGTCTACCCCAAGCATATTCTGGATGGGGTATTCCACTTCACCCTTAAAAAACTTGAAATATAGAGTGCCTTGCACCTTGTCGCCGGCATCTACGACAATCACATTTTTGTTAACCTTTCTCACTGAATCAATGACAGCCTTTCGTTGCAAGACGCCTCCACGGCCCTCTGCATCAGGATCAATCAATGAATGAGTATCGTTAGTGCTTAAAATGACTAAATCGCGTGCAGCGACCTGGAAGGTCGCCGCCGCGATTATAATAGTCAATACAGCTGCAATTTTATTCATATCCAAAATCTTTGATGTGAAACAAGTCCAGCCGAGAAATGACATCATCAGCCAATCAAATCTTCGCCTGTCATCTCATTGGGCTGAGGAAGTCCGAGGATATGAAGCAGGGATGGTGCTACATCGGCAAGACGACCATCTTTCACATTTGCATTCTTGTCGCCAACATAAATGAAGGGAACAGGATTGAGCGAATGAGCAGTGTTGGGAGAGCCGTCTTCATTTACAGCATGGTCTGCATTGCCATGGTCTGCAATTATAATGCTCTCATAGCCGTGAGCAAGAGCGGAAGTAATCACCTTCTTTACGCACTCGTCGAGTGTAGCAACCGCCTTCTGTATGGCAGGATAGACACCGGTGTGACCCACCATATCACCATTGGCATAATTAACCACAATAAAGTTGAACTTCTCGCTATCAATTGCTTCTACGAGCTTTTCAGTAACCTCCGGTGCCGACATTTCCGGCTTGAGGTCGTAGGTTGCGACTTTCGGAGAAGGCACGAGCACACGATCTTCACCCTCGAATGGAGCCTCACGACCTCCATTGAAGAAGAATGTCACATGAGCATATTTTTCAGTCTCAGCTATGTGGAGCTGCTTCATGTTTTGAGCAGATAGGTATTCTGCAAGAGTATTTGACACGTCTTCTTTAGGGAAGAGGATGTGAACACCTGTAAAACTGCTATCATAAGGAGTCATACAGTAGTACTGCAGATCAGGAATAGGGTTCATGCCACCTTCAGAGTGCTGAGTGAGCACAGTGGTTAGTTCTTTAGCTCTGTCGTTGCGATAGTTGAAGAAGATAACAACGTGTCCGGCGCCAATACGGCCGTCGACAGTATCATTCACGATAGGTTTCATAAACTCATCGGTGATACCTTCAGCGTAATACTCCTCTACAGTCTTGACCACATCAGAAGTTTCCTTACCAGATCCGTAGATAAGCAAGTTGTATGCATCCTTCACACGATCCCAGTTCTTATCGCGGTCCATTGCATAGTATCTTCCGACCACAGTAGCAATCTTTCCTGCACTTTTCTCACAATGTTCGCTAACCTCACGAAGGAAACCTGCACCTGATTTCGGGTCAGTGTCACGACCATCCATGAAGGCATGGATGAACACTTTGTCTAACCCAAACTCCTTAGCGGTGTCGCACAAGGCATAAAGATGACCGAGGCTTGAGTGAACGCCTCCTGAAGATGTAAGGCCCATAAAATGGATAGGCACACCATGATCTCTGGCATACCCGAAGGCACTCTTTATCTCAGGGTTGTTAATAAACGAGCCATCGGCAATCGCGCGATTGATTTTCACAAGATCCTGATAAACGACGCGTCCGGCACCGATATTTAGGTGTCCAACCTCTGAATTACCCATCTGACCATCGGGGAGACCTACGTTCTCTCCTGATGCCTGAAGCTGAGAATGAGGATATTCTGCTACGAGGCTGTCGATAAAAGGAGTCGGAGTGTTGAAAATAGCGTCATCTTTCTGATGGTCGCCGATACCATATCCGTCAAGGATAATCAGTAATGCTTTTTTGTCCATATTCAAGTAGTTGTGCGCAAGTCAGGACACATATCCAAGACTCACGTCATTATTATTCCGGTTGCAAAATTAGCGAAAAAATTTGAGATTAGGAAACAAGCCACTTACAGAATACATTCCTAATAAATAATACGCCTTAATAAGTGTGATAAGAAAGCGGTGTCACTTACGAAATGGAACACTATACACCACACGGACAGGCACATGCTTGCCACACAATTTGCCTGGTATCCAGTCTGGCATTTCTGCAAGAATCCGCATTGCTTCAAGATTAAGCGATTTGTGACACCCCTTGATGACTTGAAGATTGGAAATATTGCCATCGGCATTAACCACAAAACTGCAAACGACTCGTCCCTCAATGCCACGTTCATACGCTTCCTGAGGGTACTTACGTGTTTCATTAATATATCCAAGCAAAGCCTCATTTCCACCCGGGAAAGTCGGTTTTACATCTACAAAATCATACTCGAACACCTCTCTAAAAGTCTGGCATCCGTCGGCAGAAGTACCAACGCTAACACGGCAAGTCTGAGCATGACAAAACGATGGAGCGATCAGGCTCAACACTGCAATTAAGAGAGAGAGGTTGATATTGTCGAATTGTAAAAGTTTATTTATTGAGCACATTTCAGCAGTAAGCAGTTATAAACGTGAAATACGGATGAGTAATTCTACCGTAATACAATAAAACTCAAATAACTTCAGCACAAATTTACAGTGAATAATTCAAAACTGCAACAATGTGATTAGCGTATTAAATATATTTAACTTAATTTGAATTGAATTTAGAATTGTATCGTAGCATTTATACTGCAACGTAACAACAATAAGAAGAGGGAAAGAAACGTTATAAAGAACGTATGAACAGGACTCTTCGAACCGCGATTGCCGGATTCACGGCACTTACCGGGCTATGCGCTAACGCACAGTCTGGCACCAACGCCTATTCATTTTTAGAGGTAACAAGCTCTACACACACATTAGGACTCGGAGGCTACGGAATAGCAATCTCAAGTCCGGACCCGATGCTTGTGGACCAGAATCCTGGACTTCTCGGCCCGGAAATAGGAAGTGTCGTAGGACTGAGTTATATGCGATATTTAGGGAGTTCCAACTTTGCGGCAGCAAGATTTGCACATTCTGCCGGTGAGCACGGAGCCTGGGGAATAGGCATTCGATATCTCGACTATGGGAACATCGAAGGCTACCTTTCAGACGGCACGCACACCGGAAGTTTCAAACCACAAGACATATCGATTGAAGGCACCTATTCACACGATTTCAACGATAGGTTAAGAGGTGGAATAAACGTAAAAATGATCTACAGCAACTATGAACAATACTCCGCTGTTGCTCTTGCCGCTGATCTTGGTATCAACTATTATAATCCCGACAATAATCTATCGCTATCGGCAGTAATAAAGAATGCCGGTGGACAAGTGAAGCGTTTCAATGAATCATATGATCATCTGCCTTTTGATATCCAGCTTGGATACATGCAAGGACTCGGAGGCGGACCGTTCTCGCTTGCCATAACTGCACACCACCTCACACATTGGAAACTCCCCTACTACTCCCATAAGTCTGAAGATCAGAAAACCACGGTAGCTGAGGCGGACTACAAATTTGCATCAACACTCTTCCGCCACCTGACTTTCGGACTGCAATACTCTCCTTCCGACGCATTCTACATAGCAGTAGGCTACAACTATAAAACACGCAGCGACATGTCGGCCTACCAACGCAGTTTTCTCTCCGGCATCTCACTTGGATTGGGCATCAACGTTAACGACTTTGCTATTGGAATAAGCTATTCGCAACCTCACAAATCCGCATCAACCCTTGGACTAAACCTGGAGTACTTTCTTTAATAAAAATTAGAAAACCGTAAATTTTGACCAGACTTTAGGATTGCACATTGAAATGCAAAGTTAGGATTGTTTGGAATATATTTTGCTTGATAAAAAAAAAATTGTAACTTTGCATAGCGATTGCACCCATAGTTCAATGGATAGAATAATGGATTCCGGTTCCATCGATTGGGGTTCGACTCCCCATGGGTGTACCACTTACCATCAAAAACAATGAATCGATTTTTCACAGTTGGTGTTGCCGCTATGATGCTGCTCGCCACATCCAATTCCCAAGCCAAAGACTTCAGAGATAGCAACCTTCCATCGATGGAAAGAGCTGAATTGCTTCTCAAACAGTTAACTCTCGACGAAAAGATTTCTCTAATGATGGACGACTCTCCGGAGATTGCCCGTCTCGGCATAAATCGATATCCATGGTGGAACGAGGCTCTACACGGAGTAGGCCGCGCAGGATATGCCACAGTATTTCCCCAGGCCACAGGAATGGCAGCCACTTTTGACGACACTCTGCTTTACAGTGTATTCACGGCCATCAGCGATGAGGCTCGTGCCAAATTCAACACCCTTGTTGAAGACCCGTCGGCGCGTAACCGCTATCGTGGGCTCACCTTTTGGACACCTAACGTAAACATCTTCCGCGATCCTCGATGGGGACGCGGACAAGAGACCTATGGAGAGGATCCATACCTCTCGTCAATGCTCGGCAAAGCTGCTGTGGCAGGTCTTCAGGGACCATCCGACTCAAAATACATAAAGACCATAGCATGCGCAAAGCATTATGCAGTGCACAGCGGGCCCGAATGGAACAGACATAGTTTTGATGCACGCGACATCGATCCTCGCGACCTTTGGGACACTTACCTTCCGGCCTTCAAAACACTCGTTGATGCCGGTGTAGGCCAGGTGATGTGTGCGTACAACAGAGTCGAGGGTGAGCCTTGCTGCAGCAACAAGCGACTTCTTGCTGACATACTTCGCAACAAATGGGGATATGACAAAATTATAGTATCAGACTGCTGGGCGATCCGCGACTTCTATCGTGCCGACTGCCATGCCACTCATCCGTCTGCTGTAGAAGCAAGTGCAGATGCCGTATATTCTGGCACAGACCTCGAATGTGGTTCCAGCTACAAAAGTCTTCGCGAGGCCTACAATAGAGGACTTATCAGTGAAGAAACCATCGACAGAAGCCTTGTACGCCTTCTTGATGCACGCATCCGTCTTGGAGAGCTCACACACGACAAGGAGTGCGAATGGAACAGCATAGGCGATACCGCTATTTGCAGTCCCTACCACAAAGCGCTTGCGCTTGAAGTGGCACGTAGATCGATGGTGCTTCTTAAAAACAACGGCATATTACCGCTTAAGAAAGACATTAAAGTTGCTGTGGCTGGGCCTAACGCTGCCGACACAGTGATGCTCTGGGGCAACTATAACGGCACCCCACAAAAATCAATCAGCATTCTTGAGGGAATACAACGAGTGACGGGAAAAGACGTGAAATACTTTAAAGGGTGTGACTACGTCGATAACAAAAACATACGCTCAACCTACAGCCTACTAAGAAACGGAAACAAGCCGGGATTATCAGCATGCTATTGGAACAACCTTGACTATAGTGGAACACCCGTGGCTGAAGAAACCATCACCATTCCACTCAACAAGAACAATGGAGGTGCCACAGTATTCATGCCGGGAGTTAACATTGAAAACTTCTCCGCTAAATATACAGCAGACTTCATTCCTGAAGAAACCGGTAATTATATCATCAACATGTCGGCCGACAGGGGACTCAAGGGTGTAATAATCAACGGAGAAAGGGTTCTGAAAGGATATGGAGAGTATGCAGTAAAAGATTATACTCATTCTTTTAATGCCGAAAAAGGCAAGACCTACAAGATTGAGATAGAATACTCCCACGGCACAGGGCCTGCAATGCTCACGTTTGACATCGGACTCAATGCCGATTACGATACGGACTGTGGCGATGCAGACATCGTGATATTTGCCGGAGGCATCTCCCCAATTCTCGAGGGAGAGGAAATGCCGGTAAAGGTCGATGGATTCAAGGGTGGAGACCGCACCACCATAGAACTTCCGAAAGTGCAGCGCGACCTTATTCGCCGACTGAAGGAAGAAGGGAAAAAGGTGATTTTCGTTAACTGCTCAGGAGGAGCCATAGCAATGCAACCGGAAGACTCAATATGCGATGCTATTCTTCAAGCTTGGTATCCAGGAGAGTCCGGAGGGCTTGCCGTTGCGGAGACTCTCTATGGTATCAACAATCCAGCCGGACGACTGCCAGTAACATTCTATAGTGGAGACGACCAGCTTCCCGATTTCGAAGACTACAGCATGACAGGACGCACTTACCGCTACATAACAGAAAAGCCACTTTATGCATTCGGTCACGGACTCAGCTACACCACATTCGGCTATAATAATATCAAGCTTAACACCAAATCTGCCAAAGTTGGAGAGACGGTAACACTCAGCCTTGATGTTGCAAACAACGGATTGATGGACGGAGATGAAGTGGTGCAGGTATATATTCGCAACACCTCCGACAGGGAACTCAACAAGACTCTTCGAGCCTTCCGCCGCATCAACGTGGCTAAAGGAGAGAGCAAGCACCTTGAATTCAAACTTGATAAAGATTCATTTGCATTCTACAATCCGGGAAGTGGACAAACAGAAACCGTAGCCGGCAAATATGAAGTACTCGTAGGCGGAGCCTCCGACAAGACTACAGCCCTTACCCTTACCCTCAAATGAACAACACGCGTTCACACCATTACTCAAGAACACTCCAGAAGGCAATCTCACACATACTAAAGGTTGCAGGCATGCTGATTCCGGCAACCTTAGTTTTGGCAACAAACGCCGAGGGGAGTCGTCTGCGCACCTTGAAGGTGAGCAAAGATGGAGACTTCATGGCGACTCCATCTATCCAACTCGGTAGCGACGAGCGCATCTCAATCAACTTTGATGAATGGGGTGAAGACTATTCCGATCTGCAATATCGTCTCATCCACTGCAACTCAGACTGGCAACCATCAAGGCTTTTAGAATCTGAATATCTTGATGGATTCAACATCGCAGACCTCGATGACTACGCCTATTCTTCTAACACGTTTGTGCACTACGTAAACTATCAGCTCTACCTTCCGACTGAAAACATGAATCCTCTCATCTCCGGCAACTACAAGGTAGAGATATTCGAGCGCGAAAATCCGGATGGAACTATAGGAGAAGCTCGATTTTCAGTAGCCGAACAAACAGCGGCAGTGAAAGGAGGCTCAAGTCCGCAAACAGACAGAGGCTTCAAGACAGAATGGCAACAGTTAGAAATTGAGATCATACCCACCGACATAACCATAAGTGACCCATACAACGACCTCACCATAGTCATAACCCAAAATGGAGTGCCAGAGAGCGAACGACGCATTCAGAGCCCTTCAAGAATCAGCGGCAAGGATATCTTCTACAGCCATATGCCGGAACTTATATTCAAAGCCGGAAATGAATTCCGAAGGTTTGAGTGTGTCCGCACCAACTACAATGACATGAACGTGGATTCGGTAAGGTATCTCGGGAAAAACTATCATGTATGGCTGACACCCGACAATGAGAGAAACACTTCAGAATATAGTTATGACGAAACTCAACAAGGCCGTTTCCTTGTGAGGGAATACAACTCCACAGACTCTAATCTTGGAGCAGACTATGTCACAGTGCACTTCACACTGGATGAACCGGATTTGATTGGAGCTGACGTGTATGTGGCAGGTGAATTTACCGGCTACCGCTACGACGAATCAACACGGATGCGCTATGACCACAACAGCAGAGTGTATAGGCTCGAAATGCCTCTGAAACAGGGAAGCTACAACTACCGTTACGTAGCAATACCCCACGGCGGAGGGAAGCCAACATCAGATATTATTGAAGGCAACAAATACGAGACGCGCAACGAATATCGCGTTCAGGTGTGGTATCACCCACCGGGTGCGAGAGCAGAGCGTCTCATATCCGATGTATTGCTCAAGTAATGCCACGACAAAGTCTGGCAAGAGCATCAATAAAAAACTCCAAAAGATGATTCAAATCAACGACACACTGATTTCACTCGACGTGATCGAGGAATATTTCGAATGCGACCTTGACAAATGTCTCGGTGAGTGCTGCATTGAAGGGGATGCCGGTGCTCCTCTCCTTGAAGAAGAAGAAACGAAACTGAAAGCACTTTTGCCAAAAGCTCTGCCATACATGACACCTGCCGCACAAGAAGTGGCAAAGGAACAAGGTGTGGCATATGTTGACGAGGAAGGAGACCTTGTAACGAGCATTGTCAACGGCAAAGACTGCATATTCACATGTTATGCTCCGGGCGGCAAATGCCTATGCATCCTCGAGAAGCTTCGCCGCGAGGGACATGATGAATTTTTCAAACCAATCAGTTGTAGCCTCTACCCTATTCGTCTTAAAGACTATGGAGGATTTACCTCAGTGAATTATCACCGCTGGAAAATATGCAAGTGTGCCGAAATACTCGGACGCAAAAACGGGGTGCGTGTCTTTGAATTCCTCAAAGAACCACTGACACGGCGTTTTGGAGAAAAATGGTATGAAGAGTTGTGTCTCACCGCCAATGAATGGCTCAAACAGAATAGCTAAAAAAGAATCTGCAAAACGCGTTAAGGATATCAATCCAAGAAAATTCGCGAGAGGTATTTTTCGAGGTCTGTGCTGGTGATTTTCGTGGTCAGCACACCATCTTTTGCAACTGAAATGTTGCCTGTCTCCTCGCTTACTACGACACAAACAGCATCGGAAGCTTGGCTCAAGCCAAGAGCAGCTCGGTGGCGCAAACCCAAATGCTTCGGAAGATTCATGTCGTGACTCACCGGAAGGATACAGCCAACCGATGCTATCCGATGACGTGCCACAATCATAGCACCATCGTGAAGCGGAGAATTTTTGAAGAATATATTTTCTATAAGACGAGTGTTTATGTCGGCATCAATCACATCGCCAGTGTTTTCATAGTCGTCGAGAGGCACCTTACGCTGAAAACATATCAAAGCTCCGGTTTTAGACTTAGACATTGACATACAAGCGTATACTACAGACATCACCAACGCATGATAGGTATTCTCATCTTCCTCACTATGATGAAAAAGCCTCTTCAGATGCCGAACTCTTCCTCTCGAACCAATGTCGATAAGGAAGCGTTTTATCTGATCCTGAAAAAGAATCACAAGCACAATCAACCCTATGTTCATAAACTTATCGAGAATTGTACCCGTAAGACGCATATCCATGATTTCCGCTGCCACCACCCATATCAGGATAAAAAGTAGCACACCATAGAAAAGGCTCAGAGTGCCCGAGCTTTTCATCATCTTATAAAGATAGAAAAGCAACGCACCAACGATCAGAATGTCAAATAGATCCTTAAGTCCGAAGTCAACCATTGAATGTTTAATTAGATTTGTTTCAGTTTATCGACGATGATTTCAGCATGCAAAGCGTATCTCTGAGTTGCACTGTTGCGGCAACATCGTGAACCCTGATTATGTGTGCTCCTGAAATTATTGCAGCTGCATTGAGAGCCAAAGTGCCTGGAAGCGCATCCGCAGGCGTTATGCCGAGAGGACGCCATATCATTGACTTACGCGAGACTCCTACAAGAATCGGCAACCCGATTTTGACAAACTCTTCAAGATTATCAAGGAGTTCATAGTTTTGCTCAACAGTCTTTGCAAAACCGAATCCCGGATCAACTATGATATCGCAAACGCCCTTTTCTCGAAGATCCCTTATACGGAAAGCAAGTTCCTTAATCACGTCTGCGGTAACATTGCCATAGTCTGTAAGTTCCGACATTGTAGCCGGAGTGCCGCGCATATGAGTAATAACATACGGGACCTTCAGACGAGCCACTGTGTCGAACATATCCGAATCGAGCAATCCTCCTGAAATATCATTGATAATGTCGGCACCAGCATCAATACATTTTTCCGCTACACCTGCGCGGAAAGTATCTACCGAGATCACAGCATCCGGCCACTCCCTTCTCACTGCGGCTATAGCACTTTTCAATCTCTGCCACTCAGTGTCGGCATCTACAGGTTGCGAACCGGGACGCGTGCTACAGGCACCGATATCGATACAATCAGCACCTTCATCACGGATAGCACGGATTCTTGCCACGATATCATCTGTGGCGGTTACCCGACATCCACCATAAAACGAATCATCAGTAACATTCAGAATACCCATGACCCATGGTTTTCTGAATTCAAGTAGACATCCGCGTATATTTACGGACAAATTCATATTCGATTTCATATTGCAAATTTAGTATTTTTTTGGTAGTTACGGAAATTTTTTTTAATTTTGCAACCGAATTTGCAATCGCTGGCAAGAAAGACGCGAGAGTAGTGTCTAAAAAAGGATACTTGTTATGTTGCAGATATAATTTAAACTTAACAAACCAATGGATTTAATTAAGATTGCGGAGGAAGCATTTGCTACTCCAAAGAAAGAATTCGAGCAGTTCGGTCCCGGCGACACAATCACAGTTGCATACCGTATCAAAGAGGGAAACAAAGAGCGTATCCAGCAGTATCGTGGTGTTGTGATTCGCATCTCCGGACATGAAGACAAGAAGCGCTTTACAGTGCGCAAGATTTCTGATGGCATCGGCGTAGAGCGTATTTTCCCTATCGAATCACCGTTTATCGAATCTATTACGGTCAACAAACACGGTAAGGTTCGTCGCGCTAAGCTTTACTACCTGCGTAACCTCACCGGCAAGAAAGCCCGTATCAAGGAGCGTTTTGTCAAGAAAGACAAATAAGACAATTCTTGCAACTTACAAAATCGGACGGAAATTCCGTCCGATTTTTTGTTATATAATTGATGGTTAAGAAACGAAAGAACATACGAGCAGTGGCTTTTACTGCCGAGAGCGGACAAGGTCTCGTGATAAGAAACACGGGGAGTGCTTATGATGTACGCCTTGACAGCGGAGAAATCGTGAGTTGCCGCATTAAAGGCAATTTCCGAATTAAGGGCATCCGCACCACTAATCCGGTGGCAGTTGGAGACATAGTGACTGCTGTGAGAGCCACAGACGATGCTTGGTATATCACAGAGATTAGTCCACGGCGAAATTACATAATAAGACGCGCGTCCAACCTCTCAAAAGAGTCACACATACTCGCTTCCAACATTGACAAAGCTCTTCTGGTGACAACACTGCGAGACCCTGAAGTTCCGCTAACGTTTATTGATCGATTCCTTGCCACAGCCGAAGCATACCGCATACCGGCAGGACTGATAATCAACAAGTGCGACACATGGGATGCCGAAGACCTAGAAATAGGGAATGCTATTAAGTATCTCTATGATTCCCTCGGCTATTCCTCTATGATAGTCTCTGCCGCTACCGGTGAAGGAATAGAGCAACTCAAGGAAGCAACTACAGGCAAGACTACACTTCTGGCAGGCAATAGCGGAGTCGGCAAATCATCGCTCATCAACGTTCTTATCCCGGGTGCATGTCTGCGCACAGGAGAAATTTCAGAATTATACCACACCGGCACCCATACCACCACATTCTCGGAAATGCTAACACTTCCCTATGGAGGCGAGATAATAGATATTCCGGGAGTGAGAAGTTTCGGCACTATTGACTTCACTACTGAAGACACGGGGCATTTCTTTCCGGAAATATTCAGAGAAGGCCGAGAGTGTAAATACAGCGACTGCCGACATACAGGCGAACCGGGATGCGCGGTGCGCGAGGCATTAGAACAGCACCGAATAGCCGAATCGCGCTATGCCTCATATCTAAGCATTCTCGAAGAGGTGCTCGACGGTAGCAACGACAAATACCGAAAACCATTTTAAAATAAGAGACAAGAAATCTTACAGATAAGATATTAGGGTCCTTCCTGCCATCAGCTGACGGGAAGGACTCTCTTGTATAAATTTTGATACAAAACAACACCCTAATTAATTTTTTTGCACAAATACAGATTTTTTTATAAATTTGCGTATCAACAACAAATTAGACTATTTACTTATGAAACAATTTCTAATACCTATCTCGCTAATCTGCTCATTAGGTATTTCAATTAATGCCACAACAACAGACAACACCGAGACTTCCTCAGAAAAAAAAGATTATACTTTCAAGTCTGCAAAGCCAATCAAGCAAACAGAATCGCTCTATGTATCAGTAATGAGTGCCACGCCGACAGGAGTTCAGAATACGACCGGCACTGAATTAGTTACATTAAAAGACAGCATCAAACGAATGGCTTTGAATCCCACTGGCATTAACGTGACTGTGGTGAAAAAAAATAAAAAAGGCAGATATTCGCTTGAAACCTACACAACCAATGGCGTAGCTAAAAAACTCATGTCGCTTGATGTAAAGAAATACGGTACACCATACGCAGCAGCCTACACACCTGACTCCCGTCAGCTTGCAGTGGCCACAGACAAAGCAACATGGCTCTTCGAAACAAAAAAATTCAAGCCATGTGGAGAACTTCCGGCTTTTACTTGCCATCCTGATATGATCGTATTCAGCCCCAACACCTATTTTCTCACTGCCGCAGGCGACAAGAAAGTGGAAGTCATGAACTTCGAGCAAAAAACGATGAGGCGCGTCATCAATCCGGGCGAAACCATAACAGATGTTGTTTTCTCAAAGTCAAGCGAAGACATGGCAGTCATGACATCAGATGGCATGGTGGAAATATATGACACCAGAACGTTCAACGTAAAGACCATGATAGAAGACCTTGACAAGGGAATTGCATGCGACTTTAACTTTGATGGGAAATATCTTGCTACGGCCGCCAATGACGACAAAGTAACAGTCATAAACCTTCTGAAACCGGAAGACCGCATCACGATGGAAATTCCCGATGCCTTACTTTCAGACGTCCTCTTCATTACAGACTCAGACGATAACACACTTCTCACTGCATCTACAGACAAAAATATTCTTGCTCGGAGAATGCAACTTGAACCATATTACTCAAGACTTGTGAGCGATGAGGTAGATATGAAGATGACCGAATGGCTAAAAAAAATGCCGGGAGAGTCTCTTGAAGACTATCAACTCCGTGTCAACGAAAATACTCGCGAGAAACAACGCCGCCTTTTCGAAGACGAAATCTCAACACAACTCGCAGGAAATCTGACAGCCATGTCTACAATCAGTCTCGGACAATATGATGCAGACAACGAAGTGCTTGCTGTGAATTTTGACAACATGCCCACCATTTTCCTCCCGATGCCACGCACCGACCTCGGAGGTATCAATTCTGCTTCAGATCTTGAAATCAGTGAGCAACAATATGGTCTTCTCAACGATGACACCTTCGAACTTATCTACGCCAAATTCACCAACCGCAATACTGGCGCTGTGTATATCTACGACAATGTTGACCGCCGAACTATGGACTACATGAAAAACGACAATGTTGTGTCGTTGGAACTCGTGCAGCAACAGATGATGGAGGAAATAAAACTTGAGGAAATAAAGGAGCAGATTATGACTGAGGCTAAAAAAGACAACATCATCTCTGATCATACCAACATAACAGTCAATTCAGAAGTTATACCGGACTATGACGCGGATGGCAATAAAATCCTCAACTATAATGTAAATTTCACCTATCAGGTGGATCCTGAGTTTTCCGCAGAAGAAGATTTTGCGCCTGGCAAATATCGTGCAGAACAGTCGGGAGCTGCATCCTCGATGCTCAACATCGTAAAAAATGCCTTCGAAGGAGATTTTTCCAATTATGTAAAAGCTGGGAAAAGACTGAACGTGAAGATTTCAGGCACTGCAGATGCAAGTCCGATACGAAACACAATCCCCTATGACGGTGCATACGGAGACATTGAGAACGAACCTATACATCAGGACAACCAAATGAGTGTAATAACAGTAACTCGGAAATCCGGTATTAACAGCAACGAGCAACTCGCGTTCTTGCGAGCTTATGGCGTAAAAGAATATCTTGAGCAAAACGTTGCCGGAATCAAAGAGATGGATACTCGCTATTCATACCACATCGAAGTGAGCAAAGACACCGGATCTGAGCACCGCCGCATCACCATACAGTTCACATTCGTTGACACATTTTGAAACACTGTGACAGAGCAACGATATTCCGAAGCAGGATGAAACCTGCTTCGGAAACCAATAGAACCGACATCAACTTTTCAAGAACTTGCTAAATGAACATACTACGTAAGATAAAACTGATAGTATCACTGACAACTGTGTTCACCACAGGATTGCTATATTCAAACGATGCATTCGGACAAGACGACATCGTTTTAGAAACGGATTCACTGACACCGGGGCAAATTGCATTAAACTCCATGACTGAAGAATACAAGACACTCAAGGAGCACCAGTTTAATGGTGATGATGAATCCATCTTTTATCCAATGGTGATGGATTTGTATCTCACCGCTACAAAGACTCTCGACATTGCCGAAGACGAAACACAGACGACTCAGATTAAAAATGTAATCCTCGACATCAACGGCAGACTTCTATCGGGAGCATTCTATTACTCTAAGATGGGCAACCAACGTCAACTTGCAAATTTTGCAAGAGCATATATTGACTCCCAACGTCTGCCAATATTCTCTGAAGGAGACTTCACTCGCGACCCTCGCTACTACCCATCGCTCGTGTATGTTGCCGCTTCAGATGCCTACAACTCGGGCAATAATGAACTTGCAAAAGAATATTTCGACCTCTATCTTTCCACAGGAGAAGAGAAAATGCGACATCAGGTCAGCACATTTATGGGGCAGGCGTGCATCAACACCAAAGATTGGCTTAAGGGAATCAACACACTAAGTCAAGCAGCAGTGTTATATCCAGACGACTACCAGCTCGTGGCAATGGGCATACAATGCTGTATCGATGGCGGATATGCCGACCGCATTCAGCCACTTCTCGACAGAGCCCTCTTGATGAAACCAGGGGATGAACAGTTGCTCAACATCCAAGCACAGGTATACGAGTCAAATCACGACTACAAGAACGCGCTCAACATATACAGTCAGATTGCCGAACGCCACCCCAACAGCCTCGAGAATACGCAACGTATAGCCACTTGCTATTTCAATCTCGGAGTAGACTTCTACAACAAGTCTATTATGGAAGAAGATGAAAAGATTGCAAAGAAAAACCGTAGGCAAAGTCGTGCATACTTTGAATCGGCAACCCAGTATCTAGAACAAATAATAACCACGAAGCCCAACGACAGGCAGTATCTCCGTGCTCTCGGAATCTCCTATGGTTGCACCGACAATAAGGAAAAATTTGACGATATCAACATACGTCTCGGCGCACTCGGCGATAAGCCAATGGCCATGGGCGAAATGCCTGAAATAATGGCAGCGCCACTCGCTGCTAGTGGAGGATCTACTGGCACTTCATCGGCAATAACAGCCCCGTCTTATCAGGATTTTGCAAAAGCATTTATTGAAGAACGACTTGGCAAATGGGCACAGCGCGGAGAATTCGAAAAGATCGAGGACTATCAGAGACGAGTGACTGAAGGAGGCATGCAGGTAGAGTATGAAACATTATCGGAACAAGCAGAAAAAGAGTATCTCAAGAAATATGGATTCTCATTCTTACTTCGCGACCTTGAGCTCCAACCTTATGATGTCACCAATGAAACTTACATGATAAAGACCCCATATGGAGACGCCACCATCAGTGTGCCTTTGAAAAACAGAGAGGCAGAAATATTCAAGAACGATTGGAACAACAATAATGTTGAGATTCGTGCACCTAGATATATGATCGATAACGACCATCTTGCGATAGCCACCGTAACTTTCAAGACAGCCTCTGGAAAGACGTATGCTTACGACTCAAACAAGGCGGCGACGTATACTCGGCCGATGGTGAAAGTTGACCTTAATAAATTTATAAACATCGAAGGTGAAAAACATGAAGGGCATTCAAGTAGCAACGGAGAAGTAACCCTCATTGCAAGAACCTCAGATGTAGACAAAGACATTCCGGAGACGGGAAAGAAAAATACCAATACCTTCGCTTTCGTCATAGCCAACGAAAACTACAAAAATGTAGCAAATGTGGCTTCAGCTCTTCACGATGGAGTGACATTTGCAGAATACTGCGAAAAGACACTCGGAGTGCCGAAATCACAGATAATCCTGCTTACAGACGCGACTTCCGGAGACTTTTGGAGCGAATTTGAGAACTTGTGTGGCAGAATCGCCAATCGCAAACAAAACATAGATGTGATTCTCTACTATTCTGGACACGGACTACCTGACAACGACACAAAGGAGGCGTATTTGCTTCCGATAGACGCTCGTCCGCAATCGATTCGCACCATGATAAAGCTTCAGGAAGTGTATGACGGACTCGGGAAACTCCCCAATGCATCTATCTATGCATTTATGGACGCATGCTTCTCAGGATCCACAAGAGAATCCGGACAGAAAGACTCTCCTATAGTGGCAGCTCGCGGAGTGGCACTTCGCCATAAAGAAGTAGAGCCTGAAGGCAACGTATTCGTACTCTCAGCCACATCCGCTCAGCAAACTGCATTTCCTTATGAAGAAAAGGATCATGGACTATTTACATATTGGCTTCTCAAAAAACTTCAAGAATCCAAGGGAAGTGCTTCACTAAAAGAGATATCAACTTTCGTCACCGAAAATGTTTCGAGAACATCTCAAGAAATCAACCAAAGAACACAGACCCCAACACACAAGGCAAGTGGAAAACTTATAGCAACATGGAAAACAAAAAAACTTCGACCATAAGTTATAGTTGGTTTCGACAGCTTACAGCATTTGCGGCTATCGTTTTCACTGCGATATTTGCCTGGTCTGCCGAAGACAAGGCAGTGAGTGGGGTCTATACATATTATGGACATCCGGGCATGGGGATGGTTGAAGCTCGCGAGAAAGCCCTCGAAGGCGCACAGAGCGAAGCTCTTCGCTCTGTGTTTGGCACTCTTGTGAGCCAAGACGTGATTCAGACCAACGAAATCGTCAACGATAAGGAAAAGATGGCATTTCTCTCAAGCACACAGAGCACTGTGAGGGGAGAATGGATAGCCACTACCGGCACTCCGGAATATGACGAAAGGATGGACGGAGACATACCTGTGGTGACATGCCGGGTATCAGGACGCGGTCGCCGACTGTCAAACAAGTCACCTGAGCTCCTTGCGAATACACTGTCTGCTCCCGACAAAAGAGCTATCTGCTCCGACTTCTATGACTCACAGGATATATTTGTATATCTAAAAAGTCTTGAAAGAGACGTTTTTGTGATGATTTGCCTTGAAGATGAAGACGGAACTGTATACAAAATGTTTCCCTTCGAGAACACCCCGGCTCAAGCTACATTGAAAAAGGGATATGACTATATTCTCTTTGATAAGGACAGAAAGACCCCCGGACTTGGGGAAATGCCCGGTGACGGTCTTTATATTACGACAGACAAACTAGCGCTTAATAGACTTTTCATTATATTCTCACCCAACTACTTCCGACGAGGCAACTGGATTTATGACGAAGGTTCCAATCTCGAAACAATGACAAGCCGAGATTTCAACCGACTCATGATTGAGCTTAGGCGAGCAGACGAAGAGATGGGCATGAAGGCTATAAACCTCAGTGTAAAGCCTCAACGCAATCGTCATTTTGAATATGAATAAACAATAGGTTTCAGACCTAACACATTATGAGTTTATGAACTAAATAAATGAGAATCAGATGAAAAAATTGATCATGATCCTGATGGCGTTCTGCCTCATCGCACCAATGGCAAATGCCGAACTTACAAAGAAACAGGAAAAAGCTATCTCAAAAATGGCTAAAGATCGTGCAAAAAAAATGGAAAAAGAAGGATACTCCATTATGGGCAGCCTTCCCCTTCAGACAGCACTTGAAAAACACTATGCAGCGCTCGAATGTGGAGCTGTAGAGCAGATTGGCAACGGACATTCGAAGTCAAAAAACAATGGACGCCAAATGTGTCTGACATATGCAATGTCTGAATACGCATCTAAAGAGGTTTCTCAGCTCAAGGGTCGCAGCGTTACAGACAGCTACGGCAACGAAGTTGATACAGAAAAGGATCCAGAATTTGCTCGTTTCTATGCCGCATACGAACGTCTTACCCAGAAAGAAATCAGAGGAGAACTCAAGGAATCATTCACAGTATGCAAACAGCTTGCCGACAGCTCTTATGAGTTTGTGATGTATCTGACCATTGATGAGTCTAAGGCAAACAACCGTCGCGAGAAAGCAATACGCGACGCTATTTCAGAGACAAAACTCGCTCAAGACTATGCGAAACAGGTATCCGGTTTCGTAAACGGCAATTAAAGCTAAAGCAATTTTAAAACGCCAAACATGCGAAAAAATATCGCAATTCTATCGATTAGCATTCTCCTCGGAGCGGCGACAACAGCAACTCCACAATCTCCCTCCGAGGAGTTCAATAGATTCCGAAAACAGATACTGGATGACTACGCCGGTTTCAAGTCGCGGATTCTGGATCATTATGCAGACTTTCTCAATGGTGAGTGGCATGAATTTGAACCTCTTTGGGAAGAGGGAAGTCCATACTCGGAACCCAAACCAACCGTGCTTCCAGATATTCCACCCGTTGAAGAACGAGAACCGGATCTGACACCAGAAGTTGCAAAACTACCGAATCCGGCATTCAATCAGTCTGCTCTTCCTGGGCTAAGCGCTGCTCTTCCTGGAAATTCACTTGCTAAAGGGAGCATAACAGACTATGATTACCCTTCAATGAAAATTGACGTTCCAAATATTGGAAGCGGCACACACCCCAAAACATCAGCTTCGGCTCCGCAATCGAAATTGCTTGCAGGATCTGACGCAATCAATAGAAGCAACTACGAGCGTGCAGCCCTTCACCTTCCGGATCCGGACTTTGCATTCGGCT
>CAYZPH010000016.1:0-47641 GCA_964480495.1 uncultured Sangeribacter sp. | reverse complement strand
TCAATCTGTTTTGATACAGTTTGCAAGAAATAGTTACTTCGCCCGACATTATCATCACTATATAATAGAGACTTGTGTGAAGGTCTGTATATATCTCACTTTTCTTTAGGTGAATATCGGCAAAACCGGTTTCGATGTCATTAACTCTACTCGCCATCTGTACGGCACCTTTCCATTTTGTTATAGTCTTGCTTTGTATCATCTTCCTATGTATTTTTATAAATACTTATATATTAACCACATATTCCCTCCAATAACCAGAATGACTATAATTTATACCAAAATGATTACATTTTTTCGAACAAAATTACAAAATTAAACCGGAATTTTTACTAATTTTGAACATAATTATAATTAAGATTTATACTTATTTAATTCTTCGTGTATTTAAACGCAAAACATGAGCCCAATGAGACGAGCCATATTTATAATATTCGCAACCATGATGCTCTCTATTACGACAGCATCGGCACAAGAGGCAACGCCTGTCAATGACTACAATAGCGGCTGGTACGTTGGAGCCGAAGGTGGTGTACCATTCGCTTTTGGATCTTTCACCAGTTTCGGACATGACAAGACTCGTGCAGGATACAATGTAGGATTGTATGGCGGTTACCGCTTCAACTCGGTTATTTCGGCTGAACTCTCGGCCAAATGGGGTCAAACTACCCTTTCCGCTCATGGTTGCTGTGTAGATGTTGACTATTGGCTCGGGTCGGATGGAAATCGTTATTATGCACCGGTATTTGGTTTGACCGGTTGGGATTATGCCGACCTCAAAAGCCGAGTAAACCTTCAACAATACGGAGCACGACTCAATGTCAATCTTCTCGGGTTCTTCGAAAGGACAAAATCAAGCCGTTGGACACTTGACGTGTCACCGGCAGTGTATGCTGAGGGAACTAAAGCTAATCTCAAAACCATTGCTAATGATAAAAAGGTAATGGGATATGGAAGTAAATGGCATTTTGGTTACGGTGGTAGAGTGCAAGCCGGTTATATGCTGACTCGAAACTTAAGTGTGGGTATTTATTCCGAATTTACGGCACTTACCGGAAGCCGATTGGATGGTATCACAGAGAGCGACCATGACGACAACTTCATTTGGGAGAGTGGCATCCGTGTCGGCTGGACATTTGGCAAAAGCGGTAAGAAAAAAGAGGTGGCAGTCTCTTCACCTGTTTCACCTATTACCTCCGATGACTTAGTATGCCATGAAGAGAGAGAACAACCAGCAGTACCCGAGGATATTATCCCAAAAGAAGTCGCTGAAACACAGAATTCTACACCTGAATCAGACAATACTGCCACACAAGTTACGCAAGTTCAGAGCGAGTCAGTCGTTCCGACTTTCCCGACTGTTTATTTCGCTTTCAATAGCTACACTGTTTCCAAAAACGAATTGCCTAAGTTGCAAACTCTGCTCGATTTGCTGAACGAACATCCCGAAATGAAAATCACACTTCAAGGTTGGTGTGACAAGTATGGTAGCACTAAGGTCAATAACCGCATTTCACTTTTGCGAGCCAAAGCGGTTAAGACATGGCTTGTAAACCATGGTATTGCAACCAATCGCATTGTGACAATCGGCAACGGCAGCGACCGAAATACGACAACTAATGCAAAAGCTCGCCGTGTTGAAGTTGAAAAACAATAACGGATATATTTAATTAAGATGCTTACTATAAAGATGAAAAATATACTAAATCCCAAAATGATATCATTGGTACTGCTCTTATCAGTGTTGCCAATGATTACAGCTTGTGACCAAGATCACCCGGAGAGTGAACGTGGCATAAGCATTGAATTGGTATGGGACGACATAAATTCCAACCTACCACCTGATTTTATCGATGAAAGTGATGAAAATTCAACCAAAATAGATATCAAAAAAATTTCTATTTGGTTTCATCCGGTAGATGGTTCTCCGGCGAAAGAATATACGTTTTCATCCGCTCAAGACTTGGCGAAGCATAGATTTGACCTTCCTGCCGGCGAATATGACATGTATGTCACAGTAAATTTGTTGCCACCATACATCGACGAGTACAATCAGTCTCAGAGTCGAGCGTTCACCGATGGTTCGAAGCATTTTATCACCCTCGAAAAGCCGGACCTTTCGCCAGAACCTGCCTACCACGGCGAAGCCAGGATAGTAGTTACAGAGGGTGACGTGCAGAGGGTGACTGTCAAGATTCAAGAACTTCTCGCCGAAGTAACTATTATCATCAATGATATTCCGAATGGTACGCATTTTAGCGGAACGGTTGAAAATGCCACCGCAGGCATAGTCACAACGTATGACGAGACTATCGGTGAATTTGTTGCCGAGCGGTCAGAACAAATAGTGCCTGTGGACTTCCCTGTCACTCTTTCAACGGATGGAGTACTGACTATCAAAAAGTTTCGCCTGCTCCCCTCGGTAAAAGGTGCAACAGAATCGCTGATTAAGATACAGCTCTTATATCCGAACACTAAGCATAATGAATACGAGATTCATGCTCCGGAGATGCGTATGGGCGGCAAGTATTACATCGTACTCGACTTTGCTGACATGACTCCGTATATGCATCTGACATCCATAAGAATCGATAAATGGACTGAAGGATGGACAATTAACGGAGAAATACTGAATCCAGAAGAAGAGAAATGAGTCTTCAGTTTTCAGTCCTCAGTCTTCAGTTTTCAGTTTTCAGTCCTCAGTTTTCAGTCCTCAGTTTTCAGTTTTCAGTCCTCAGTCTTCAGTTTTCAGTCCTCAGTCTTCAGTCCTCAGTTTTCAGAGTACTCGACAACTGACAACTCGACAACTGGACAACTGACAACCGACAACCGACAACTGACGACTTGACAACTGACAACTCGACAACTGACAACTGGACAACTGACAACTGGACAACTGACAACTGACAACTGACAACTGACAACTGACAACTCGACAACTGACAACTCGACAACTGACAACTGACAACTGACAACTGACAACTGGACAACTGACGACTTGACAACTGACAACTCGACAACTGACAACTCGACAACCGACAACTGACAACCGACAACTGACAACTGACGACTCGACAACTGACAACTGACAACTGACGACTTGACAACTGACAACCGACAACTGACGACTCGACAACTGACAACTTGACAACTGAACAACTGACAACTCGACAACCGACAACTCGACAACTGACGACTCGACAACCGACAACTGACGACTCGACAACCGACAACTAATTAGAATATCGAGAGCTGGACCGAGCCCTTCATCCGCGAAGGAGCGCGGCGATGACTGTCGGAACGTGTAGGGAGGCACATCTCGTTGTAGCAGATGTGAAGACCAATGGCCCGAGTCATAAGTATATCATCGTGTTTTCCGGTCACCGCACCATAACTACCATTCTCTCGTCGGCAATAAGTAAGATACTCATCTATGCAAGCCTCCTCTCGCTCAACATAAAGACCTTCTCTGACAATGCGTACGAGGTTGGAGATAATCATCGGTTTTGTAGACACGTTTGTGTGAAACCCATACTTCCTCGGTTTTCCCTGCACAATATCTTCCGGAGACTGGCGACGAGCATATAGGTTGCGGTAAGACATACGCAACTGATTAAGAATAAAACTTGACTGGTCGCCATCTACATAGCGGTCCGGGTCGCGAGTCTCGAGAGTGTTCGACTCAATCACAAGGAGAGCCTGACCATACCATGAGGCGATGCGAGCCGCGAGCCAAGCAAGTATATCCATATCGCAATGGCCACGCCATTGAGCCACTACATATGGCACACCGCCAGCCACCATTCTTATCCTATCGAACACAGCAATCACACTCCAGTCTGCCTTCAAGCTCCTACCACCCACGTCAACCACTACCAGATAACGATCCGAGACCTCAGCCGCAAAACCGTCGGCATCCACATCAGGCATCTCCCATATCTTCATCGCACCGTTGGCGACATCCTCAAAACAAATGCCAGAGAGAGCCACCTCACCATAATCGCCGTCTGCAACGAGCTCTCCTGTTCTCACAGCAGGCATACACCTCTTCTTAAGCGCGAGAGCGGCGTCACGGCGAAACACATGCGCTCCGCTATTGACAAACGCCTCAAAATCAGTGCTTGGATATTCCGATCTCATCTGATCGGCGTTGCTATAACCGCGACGTGTCTTCTCATACCAAGCTATAGCTTCAAGACTTGCGCCAGCCTCCCAAAGGCTCCAGATATATTCACCCGTCGCAACTCTGTCGTCGGCAGAAAAAGTATTATAACGTTCGTTGTAGATTCGTTCTGCCATAGCTCTCGGGTCGGAGACTTTGTCGGCATACTGTTCTATCTCATACCAAGCCACAAACACGGGGCGATAGATCGAAGAACCGCGACAAGCTGCATCATATTCCTTGTGAAAGAAATTTCCCACACCATTGGCAGTAGACTCCATCACAATCATCGTTTCCGGTCGCAGCAACACACCCGAAGTAGCAGCTCTGATAATGTCGTCGGGGTTCTTACCTTGCGTCTTCTTCCATATTCCGACCTCAGTGAGATGAACCAGGGCATAGTCGCCACCACGACTCGAATCGGGGCGTTCGGCACTACCAGCCTTTATTCTGAAATTGCGACGAGGAATTGAGATTGCACTTCGACTCATTCCGCCACTCACATAGACCTTCTCCTTGTCTGGAATCTCCTCCCCCTCAGCAGCAAGCAATGAACGGGGATAAGCATCGAGAGCCCTTTTAGCCATCCCTATCACCTCCTCAGTGCTTGCCGACTGATGACCTACGATGAGCGAATTGAAGCCCATGTGGCGCATGAGTTGAATCCACAACATATAGAGTTGTGTGGCGGTAGAGCCTCCCCATTGCCTCGCCTTCACCAGAATAACCCGAATAGGAAGTCCCTCCTCGCGCATACTTTCAAACACACCGATAAGTTTTCTCTGCGGAGCATTCAACACGAAAGGGATCTCAAGACCACCTCCATTTTTTTGTTTTATCGACATTGTCTTGTAGGCCCAGAAAGGGAAATCATATTCACACCGAAGACGAAACCAACAAGACATTGCATTTTCCAGAGAACCCGGAAAAATACTTGTGAGCGAATCACCGGCAATCAAGCGTTGCACCTCCGACAACTCACGCATAGCCTCCGGTATATGCTGGATTTGAGGATCGAGTTCGGCACACCGGAGTGTGAATCGCTTGCCGGGGCTGTCGAAACCCGACACAGGATCATAGATGGCAGTTGCCTTCAGGCGACGTCGGGCGTTTTCTTCAAGTATACTGTTGATCATTTAGGATTAAGAATTAGAATTGAATATCGAGAGCGAGCGAAGATAAAGGATTTGAAGAGATAAGAAGAAGCCGATGAAAGAGTCTTGGTGGAGAGAGGAGCAGGAATGACTCATGCGGGTCAAAAATGCGAAGCGGTTCGTAGTGCGATCCGTTGTCAGAACCGAGCAACACCGCGATGCAATCTCCTGAAGGAAGACCTAGAATGCGAAGACTTTTAACCGCTTTTCTTTCAGCTTTGCGTCTACTTCTTTCTGACGCAGCAAAAGCCATAGGGCGAGTAATAAGAAAATTCCGCCATCCTGTTTCAGACATAATCTTATCAGCCATACCGGCATCGATCTTTTCCGGAATCGCGGAAGCTGAAGCATCTGTCTCATTTTCTCCGTCGTTACCATCACTTGGAACTACAGTATTCAAACCTCTTAGCGAGTAAGGCACTGAGAGAGGAATGCATCCGTTGCCAAATTTCTCCCAGTCTGCAATCCAGCAGAATGGATCGGCAGATGAGTCCACAGCCACGAGCGCTGCAGTGGCGAATGCCGGCATAACCGGATAAACACCTGCGTATATAGTATAGTCAGCTACAGGCGTAGCCTTCGCCGACAGACGATATCCTGTCTGCTTATTTCCATAAAGCTGGAAATACTTTTCGGGAGCAGCTACCGAAGACTTCATATTGCCAACAGAGAGAAACGACAACCTCACACCGAGAGCATTTCCTCCGGAAGCCGAAGACACGCTACCAAGACTTCCGGAGATCTCGTCAAAATCCGGAATAAATAAAGGATAACTTACAAACGTGCGTAGAGCATACTTTCCATCGGCCCCTTCAGGCCATACAACTGAAAGTCTGCAAGGACACACTGGAATCCTCAGCGACAGAGACAAAGCTCCAGTGGTGACACTCGAAGCAGTAATCTCTGGATGAGGCGGTGACTCTGATGGCAACATCACCGGTTGAGCGGAAGGATATCCATAATCTCCATCTGTCGACATCACAAGGCAATAGACCCTGAACGGCAACAGATGAAGTCCGAGGCGACGGTGTTCCGACACAATCTTTGAAAATTCTGAGGCTGTTTTCTCAACAATAGCGGTGGTGATACGATCAGCTATAGCAACGTCAACTCGCGAAATAGAACCGGAAAGCATAAGCGATGCCGACTCCTCCTCGCCATCGAGAAGTGGAATCCTGACATTGAAAACAGGGAAACTACCTTCTGATAAAAGCAAAAAACGAACCCCGTAAGCCACGAGAGCCAAAGCCACATCGCCGGAGGAACCAATGGCAGAATTATCGTCATCACCAGAGAGAACACCAGCCGATGCATATTCAATCTCTCCATCACGACAAGAAAAGCCATCGGTATCCGGATCTTTAGGAATAATGGGAATCAGCATTATCTCAAGCTTTTCTTCTCACCGGAGCGGGATGATGATACAGAATAGCAAGCACCTTCGACTTGCAATCTTCACAGCGAGACTGCACTCGGAGAGCTCGGTCAGGACACACTATCTCCATCCACTGCTCAAGCATACTCATGCTCATCATATTAAAAATCGCACCCTGCAAAGAGTCTTCAATCTCACTTCCGACTGAATCTGAAATACTGATATTGAGGATAAGAGCCTTATCAGAATTTACCACTGACTGCAAAAAGGGACGACAAACATCAATCGTCTGCATTGCCGCCTCATCGAAAACAGAATGAAGCAGACTATAGTCAGCCTCAGAAACCGACACTCTGCCATAGGCATCTTTCTCCAACGGACTGCGAGTACCCTCCCACTCCATGCGTCTTGCCACGCTTCGGAAAACTTCTTCTCTTGTTATAGTCAAAACTGTATTCATAGATGTTGAATTTAAAAATAATTTATAGTGCAAAAGTAAAAGACGTGTAGCTTCGGAATACCTTATTGCCATAAAATCACAATGACTCAAAAATATATAAACCACGGATCAAATATAAATTTATCACATTGCGTCACAAGAACTTAGAATCACAAACAACAAATATCCCAAACGAACAAACAGGGTTTCACTGCCAAATAGTTGCAGTCGGAAACAAAATCTTTACAAATGTTAATAATTCAAATTTGAAAAATGCCATTCACATACATTAACTTTGCGACATGAACGATGAGACCTAAAATAAAACGGTCACTAATCCAAAACTTAAATCCAAAACTTAAAAATTATGAAAAGAAAAGGTGCAACCAGCGACTTCAGCAAGGCACGCAACATGGAACTGCGCAAAGTATTCTTCAGCCAGGAAAGGTATTCCACCAGCGACGAAGCAATGAAAAAAGTCTTAGCCACTCCTGCCTCAAGATTCTGGGTAGACCCCGACAGAGCAAGAGACGTGATGACAAGCATTGAGAAGAACCCCGCAATTCTTGACAACATGAAGAAAGAGCGAGCTCGAATGTATCGCGCACTCTTCCACTGCTACAATGAAATAAGAAAAGCAAATCCCAACAAATCGAAAATCAGTTGCGTGTCTAAAGCAATTTTTGGAGGGGCACCCGAATTCTACCTTTCGCCCTCCACGGCACGCGAAATAATCTATCAACGTTAACCACTAACAGAATAAGAAAATGAAACTATCAATCACAATTGATGTAAAGGAATTGATCTACGACATCCAGAACAAGACATATCTCACCGGCAGAAGTCGCAGCGATGGCAAGAACCACCGCCAAGTAGCTCTCATGCAAGCCAATGACGACGACGAAAATCTCAACCAAATAATGCGAAGCATTAGCAGTGCTTTTGCGAAAGTAGAAGCAGAGCTATCGGAAGTGCTCGAAGAGAAATCTGCCACCGCGAGCAACACATTGAGCTTGACAGACGACACAGAAGTCATCACACTGACTATGCCAAGCAATTTCAATGCAGCAGCCACCAATGCCATAGCATCTGCCATTCATCAATTTATTGTGGCGTCAGTAACTTCCGAATGGTTTATGATTACCAACAAAGCAGACACAGAAGACTATGCACAACTATCGGAAAAAAGTCTTCAACTACTAAGGGAATCATTGAGCCGAAGGCAACGACCATCGCGCAAAACAGAGTTACCAACCGACCTAACAACACATTCTGCTACAGACTAACAGACAGAGCATGACGAAAACTCGTATCACAATACTTAGCAGCGAAGTCATGGCAGACCTTCGCAGTGCGTCATGGCTGGTGTCAGAAATCAACGACCCTACAAATCTCCATATCCGTCATGAAATGGCAGACATATGCGAAAAAGACAATATTGATGCCGTGTGGCGAGTGCTCGGCACTGCAGTGACAGAAGTTAGGGTTGAAATGATAAGGATTCTTGAGCCCCAGAAATGGATAACCTTAGCAAATGAACTGCAGACTCCTGAGTCGTGGGAATTTAGTTTCAAAATCAGGATACCGGATTCAAAAGAAACATATTTGCGAGAAAAAATACATGAATATCTCGTAACGAGGGTGATGGCAGACCGCACAGCGGCAATTATGCCGGCGGCCATGGCATATTGGACAGAACGTCGCGAAGAAGCTATTGCAGGAATCCGGCTCACAGCAGCCGGTTGTATCAACACCGGCAAAGCTCGACGTCTCCTTTGGCCCTTTTTGCCGTGAATAAAATTGGATGATTATTGATTTTGCATTATATTTGCATTCGAAAACAATCCAGACGAACTGATTTTGGAAGTTACTCAGAAAAAAAAAGTCTCAAATCAGGCATTTGGTAGGATTGGATAATAATTAGTAGAATCAAATATGGAGAATTTCATTTTTTATCCTGCCACAAAATATGTTTTTGGCAAAGGTGTTGAGAATCAGGTTGCCGAACAACTACAGGCATTTGGCATGAAAAAACCGTTGGTGGTATACGGCAAAGGATCTGTGGTCCGTTCCGGTCTTCTCGATCGCGTAAGGAAAAGTCTTGCCGATGCCGGCATCGAGCATGAGGAAATAGGGGGTATTCAACCCAACCCCACCGACGACAAGGTGTATGAAGGAATAGCACTTGCAAAAGAGAAAGGCATCGACTCAGTGTTGGCAGTAGGTGGAGGCAGCTCCATCGACACAGCCAAGGCAATAGCAGCCGCACTTCTATATGATGGTGATTTTTGGGACTTCTACTGTGGTAAAGCGAAGGTTACAAAAGCACTACCCGTAGGCGTAGTGCTCACTATTCCCGCTGCCGGCAGCGAAGGCTCAGGCAACACAGTAATCACCAAAATCTCAGACATGAGAAAATTGGGTATGGGTAGCGACGTGTTGCGTCCGCGATTTGCTCTGATGAACCCCGAGCTCACTTTTACACTGCCACCTTACCAGACAGCAGCCGGAATCACCGACATGATGGCACACATCATGGAGCGGTATTTCAGCAACACTCCGGAGGTAGAGATAACAGACCGCGTAGCGGAAGGAGTGCTGAAAGCAATCATTACCGAAGCACCGAAAGTGATGAAGAATCCGGAAGACTACGATGCGCGAGCCAACATCATGTGGAGCGGCACGCTTGCCCACAACGGGGTGTGTAGTGGTGGCCGTGTGGAAGACTGGGCTACACACGGGTTAGAACACGAGTTGAGTGCACTCTACGGAGTGACCCATGGAGCAGGACTTGCAGTAATTTTCCCGGCATGGATGACATATGCCATGAAAGAAAATCCGGCAAAACTTGCGCAGTTTGCACGCCGAGTATTCGACGTAGAGGAAGCCGACGACGTGAAAGCGGCAGCCGAGGGAATTGAAAGACTAAAAACATTCCTCACATCGATTGGGATGCCGGTCAACATGAAAGATCTTGGAATCGGCAACCCAGACACAGACTTACTCGCCCAAAAGGTAACGGAAAGCAAAGGAGCCTCCTTCGGCAACTACATCAAGATAGATCGCGACACCGCAGCCAAAATCTACGAGCTTGCCAAATAAACCGTAGAGAAGGCATGCAATAATGCTCGGAAATGCCCAACCAAGAAGAACAAGACAAGTTGTGGCAATGCCGAACGTTTTGATACTGATTTTAACACAATTTTGGTAGTTAGAAGTATTTTTTATAATTTTGGAATTGGATTGCCAAATCTGACATTATGAAAAGACTTCTGAAACTTATAGAAACTTTTATAATCGCTTGCTGCGTTTCTGTGAATGCAGCAAGCGATGCGTCTATAACATTCCATGGGAAGGAATATATGCTCAACAAAGAGACTATACTTCTTGATCGCGAAGGAGTGTATGGCGAGACGTCGGCTGCTAAAGATGCCGAAGAAGCTTTCAGACGAGTGAATAATGCCGGAGGTAGTGTGACGCTGCTTGTGGCGCCATCGGTGTACTGGCTTGATGATCCTGATGATCCTGAAATCCGCACCGACCAAGGAGGCACACCTTTTGCAGTACGAATCCATTGCGACTCCTTACGCATCGTAGGACTTGCCGAGAATCCTGAAGATATTGTGTTTGCCGTGAACCGAGGACAAACCCAAGGAGCTATCGGCAACTACACGATGTTTGAATTTGATGGCAGAAGCCTTGAAACTGAAGGCATCACCTTTGGCAACTACTGCAACACCGACCTTGAATATCATAGGAATCCTCAATATAATCGGAAGAAACGCAAAGACGCGATAGTGCAGGCACAGATTGGCATATGCCGAGACACTGACAAGTTGTATGCCCGCAACTGTCGATTTCTGAGCCGTCTCAACCTCTGTCCATTCATTGGAGCACGCCGCAGTCTTTTCGAAAACTGCTATTTCGAATGCACCGACGACGCTCTCGCAGGCAGCGCGATATATCTCGGTTGCAAATTCACATTCTTCAGCAGCAAACCCTTCTACAGCACAGACAAGACAGGAGCAGTATTTCTCGACTGCGACATACACAGCAAATGCAACGGCATTCAATACTTCACTAAAGTGCCAGGTCAGGCAACAGTGATAGACACTCGGTTTACCAGCGACTACCCTCTTGAAATACTTTGGACACGAGACGCCTCAGACACAAGATGTTTTCAACATAACATCACTCTCAATGGCAAGCCCTACACCATAGATGCCGACAGGCCGGAACTCGGACCGGAGCTTGCCGGAAAATTGCTTATGGATGCCTACCGCATAGAGCATGCGGGAAAAGTATACTATAACCTTCCTAATCTCACCAACGGCAATGACGGATGGGATCCGAGCGGCATGAACAGCAAGATTGCCGAAATAGAGAAAGCTACAGGCAGACACCTCACAGGAATACCGGTGGCAATGAAAGTCTCGGCAACACCGCGAGTGCTCAAAGCTATAGGCGACACCGCCACTATCACCACCACACAACTGCTATGGGGCGGATTTGCCGACAAGGATTGTGATTATTCGGAATACATCTCCGACAACCACTCGCCAATACCCCAGCGTCAGACAATCCGCCATTCAACACCATCAGGACTTGAAGCGGCAGTGACCATAGACATAAATCCAAACCTCAGGAAAGCTCCGCAAGTAAAAAAGACGCCCAAGATTATCTACGATTCAGTGGAAGGTCTATATATAGTGGAATACTCACTCTCTGGAAAAGGAGTAGACGACTGCACTATCTTTTGGGACAGAGTATGGCCGGACTACGATGGACAAACTCGCCACTCATTGGTAAAAAGTGGCAGAGGAGACAACGCAAGACATTACAAAGCAAAAGCCGGTGACTATTTCTGCGACATAGTTGCCGCAGTTGTGCCCAAATATACCGACAGCGAATCGGGCGAGATGCGAATATCCGAACCATTACAAATCACCGATGCGGAAAGCATCGAACAGCTACCGGAAAGCCATCTCAGTACAAACTTTTCAGACATTCCAATAGTGGAGCGACGCCCCGGAATCCCCGGTGTGTGGTGTTTTGACATTTACAAACCTAAAGACACCAGTGGGGCAGAATGGGAAGCACGCCCCGGAAGTGGTTGGGCATATGGCAAAGGTTTTGACGCCTCTACCGGCACAGGACTTATACAGACCGAGAAAGGAGCAAGGCTCAGTTATCTGCCTGTGCGCGACATATGCCAAGACATGGAAGCAACACTTACAGTGGAGCCTGCCAAGAGTGGCGGACAGGGATTCGGTAGTGCCACTTGCCAGTATATGGATATATGTGTAAAATTCGACCCGGTAAGTCTTGACGGATACGCGCTCCGCATAGAGCGCACGCCCGATCATGACAGAGCAGTAAGATTCTCGCTACTGAAATATGTGAATGGGAAAACAGAAATTATCAATTACGGAGTAATCAGCAACTGCTACCGCACCCCTTGCCATATCACAGTAGGAATAAAAGATGGTGTGCTGAGGGCAACAGCCCGTACGGATGCTGCAGTAGCAACAAAATGTTGCGAAGAGACCTTACCGGCGGTAGACATCTGTGCCACAGTAGAAGAATCCGGCAACACCGGGTTCTGCATACAGCACACCGGCTCCACAGGGCCCTCCTCTACCCTTATAAGCGACATAAACATAAATTGGAAATAAATAAGCAAACATCATGAAAACCCCTAAAAGAATTGCTGCGGCAATAGCACTTTGCGGCATCATGACACTTCCAGCAACGGCAGAAGTATCGAAAGCCTACGTGTCTGATCTCGGCAACGGCAAATACCGCAATCCTGTGATTAATGCAGACTATTCCGATCCTGATGCCATAAGAGTCGGCGACGATTACTACATGACATCATCAAGTTTTGCAAATCTCCCGGCTCTACAGATACTTCACTCCAAAGATCTTGTGAACTGGACTATAGTCGGAGCAGTAGCCGACAAATATCCCGCACCGGAATTTGACGGTGTAAGCCACGGAAATGGAGTATGGGCACCTGCCATTCGCTACCACAACGGCACCTACTACGTGATGTATGGCGACCCCGACCGCGGAATATATGTAGCCGACACCAAAGACCCGAGAGGGCGCTGGAGCGACCTGCGACTTATCTATCCGGCAATAGGAGTGATAGACCCGTGTCCATTCTGGGACGAAGACGGACGCGCCTACATTGCCCACGGATATGCCGGAAGCCGTGCAGGTGTGAAGAGCATCATCGGCATGATAGAGATGAAGCCTGATGCCACAGGAGTGATCGGGCAAGACAGAGTGATATACGACGGACACCTTGAGAATGAGACAATAGAGGGCGCCAAAATGTATAAGCGAGGCGACTGGTATTATATATTCTCACCGGCAGGTGGTGTTGCAACCGGTTGGCAGGTAGTGATGCGTAGCAAAAATCCATGGGGTCCCTATGAATGGCGCAACGTGATAGAACAGGGCAACACAGACATTAACGGACCTCACCAAGGGGCATGGGTAGACACCCCCGATGGAAAGGAACACTGGTTTCTGCATTTCCAGGACAAAGGTCCCTACGGAAGAGTCGTGAATCTCGAACCAATGACATGGCTTGAAGACGGTTGGCCGGTGATAGGAGTAGACAAAGACGGCGACGGACGCGGCATACCGGTGAGAACATACAGAAAGCCCAATGTAGGGGGCACATATCCTGTAGCCACCCCCCAAGACAGCGATGACTTCGACAGCAACACCCTCGGACTGCAATGGCAATGGAACGGCAATCCGCAACCACTCTGGCACTTCTGCGACGCAGAGCACTCCACACTGCGACTATTCTCACATCACACACCTGGAGCAAAGAATCTTTACGACATGCCCAACGTGTTGATGCAGAAATTTCCTAATGAAAATTTCACTGCAACAGCCAAGGTTTCATTCCATCCGAGAGTAAAGAACGGCAAGACAGAAGTAGGCGAAAAGGGTGGTATAGCAGTGATGGGCTATAACTTCGCAACACTCGCACTTGAAAGCCGTGCAGACGGCATCTACCTTGTGCAGACAGACTGTGTAGGAGCCAACAAAGGAAAAGATGAAGTTGAAACAGCCAGCATAAAGCTTGATAATAGCAATTCCGTATGGCTGCAAGCCGTTGTGAAAATGACCGGAGCAAAGACTCCCAAACAGAAATCAGACTACAAATGCCAAGTGAAATTCCTCTATAGTCTTGACGGCAAGAAATTCACAGAATTCGGACGAAGCATGGAGGTGAGAGAAGGACACTGGATTGGCGCGAAAGTAGGACTTTTCTGCACACGCCCATGGAAGAGCAATGATAGCGGTTGGCTTGACGTGGATTATTTCGATATCACAAAATAATCAACATTTCACACCAAATTTCAAACATAGTTTTCCAAAACAAATTAGTTTACTACTAATTATCAGTATATTACAATTTTTCAAAGTTCGAAAAGTTGTCCAAAATAAAAAACTCCGAAAAATTTCGGAGTTTTTTATTTGACATATTGGATATTTTATATAACTTTGCAACATCAATCAATACTCCCCAAAATACGTAACCTCAAAAGATGATACAGACAGTAGAAAAGCGCGACGGCAGAGTCGTTGGATATAATGAAGAAAAGATCAAAGCAGCTATCCGCAAAGCTATGATAGCCACCGATCAAGGCGAAGACGAAGCTCTTATCCAGCGCATCACCGACCGCATTGGTATGACCGGCGATGAGCGCATGACTGTGGAAGAGATTCAAGACCGCGTAGAGATCGAGTTGATGAAATCGGCTCGCAAAGACGTAGCAAAACGATATATCGCCTACCGCGACCAGCGGTCGATAGCTCGGCGTGCCAAAACGCGCGACATCTTTTTGGAAATCATCGAGGCAAAAAGCAACGATGTGACGAGGGAAAACGCCAACATGAACGCTGACACACCGGCGGGCATGATGATGAAATTCGCCTCTGAAACCACAAAACCGTTTGTAGACGACTATCTACTTGACAGCGAAGTAAAGCAGGCAGTAAAAAACAACTACCTCCACATACACGACAAAGACTACTACCCCACCAAGAGCTTAACATGCGTGCAGCATCCTCTTGACCATCTACTCGACAACGGGTTTGTGGCAGGACATGCAGAAAGCAGAGCCCCGAAGCGCATTGAGACGGCCGGAGTCATAGCCTGCATATCGCTTGAGACAGCACAAAACGAGATGCATGGAGGGCAAGCCATCCCGGCGTTCGACTTTTATCTCGCTCCGTTTGTGCGCACCACTTTCAAGGAAGAACTAAGAGTGCTTGAGTCGCTCTCGGGCAAAGATCTTCATAAATACGACGACATAGAGATTAGTGACTACGAAAAGAAAGATCTCAGCGCGCTCGAAGGAGATGAAAGACTGATTCAGCACGCAGTGAATAGAACTGTGAGCAGAGTACATCAGTCGATGGAAGCATTCATCCACAACATGAACACCATACACTCTCGCGGAGGCAACCAAGTAGTGTTCAGTTCTATCAACTATGGCACCGACACCTCAGCTGAGGGACGATGCGTGATTCGCGAACTACTCAACTGTACCTATGAGGGAGTAGGCAACGGAGCTACTGCAATCTTTCCCATACAGATATGGAAGAAAAAAAGAGGCGTCAGCTATCTTCCAGAAGATCCCAACTACGACCTCTATCTCCTTGCATGCAAGGTGGCTGCGCGTCGCTTCTTCCCCAACTTTCTGAACCTTGACGCCACATTCAACCAGCATGAGTTATGGAAAGCCGACGACCCACGCCGCTTCGAACATGAGGTAGCCACTATGGGATGCCGCACACGAGTGTTTGAAAACAGATATGGGAAAAAGACATCTATCGGACGTGGCAATCTATCGTTCTCAACCATCAACATCGTAAGGCTCGCCATCGAATGTATGAGCATAAAGGACGAGAAAGAACGCATTGACCGTTTCTTCGAGCGTCTCGACGACCTGTTAGACATCACAGCTCGCCAACTCGATGACAGATATCAGTTTCAGAAAACAGCACTCACCAAGCAGTTCCCTCTAGTGATGAGCACACTTTGGAATGGGACTGAGAATCTTTCACCCGACGACACTATAGAAAGCGTTATCAACCAAGGCACACTTGGAATCGGATTCATAGGACTTGCAGAGTGCCTCATAGCTCTCACAGGCAAGCACCATGGAGAAAGCGAAGAAGCGCAACAGCTCGGACTTAGAATTGTTGGACACATGCGTTCACGCGCCAACGAATACTGCGAAAAATATGGGCACAACTACTCAGTGCTTGCAACTCCTGCAGAAGGACTTAGTGGTCGCTTCACCAAGAAAGACCGAGCTACATTCGGTGTGATTCCAGGGGTCACAGACAAGGATTACTATACCAACTCCAACCATGTGCCTGTGTACTATCACTGCTCGCCACGCCACAAGGCAAAGGTCGAAGCGCCCTATCATGAATTGACACGTGGCGGCCACATATTCTATGTAGAAATAGATGGCGACGCCACACACAACGAAGAGTGCATAATGCAGATTGTAGACATGCTCGACAAATACAACATGGGATACGGGTCGGTGAACCACAACCGCAACCACTGCCCTAAATGTGGCTACGAAAATGCAGAAAAAGACCAGTACACATGTCCGAAATGCGGCACTAAGTTTGAGACCATTCAGCGCATCACCGGATATCTTGTAGGCACTACCGACCGCTGGAACTCCGGCAAACTTGCCGAACTAAAAGACAGAGTGGTGCATAAATGAAAGAATGCTACACATATCAAGTGCTCAATATAATTCGGGGCACTACAGTTGACGGTCCGGGTTTCCGGACCGCCATTTATCTTGCGGGGTGCCGACATCAGTGTCCCGGATGCCACAATCCACAGTCGTGGGACTTCAAATCAGGAACAGCCATGACCCTTGCTGAAATAATGGAGATAGTGGAAGAAGAGGACTTCGATGTAACGCTAACCGGTGGAGACCCTCTATATACACCCGAAGCAACCGCAGAGCTTGCAAGAGCGATAGTAGAGACCGGCCACAGTGTTTGGCTCTACACTGGATTTACTTATGAAGAGATTCTTGCTTCATCCCGCTTATCTCTTCCACTTCAATATCTGGAAGCAATCGTAGACGGGCCATTCGTTGAATCACTTCGCGACCCAGATCTTCTCTTCAGAGGGAGTTCCAATCAGCGGATTATCAAATTAAATTTGCTAAAATAAATAAAAAAAGTTAATTTTGTAGTCTTAAGTGACAGAGAAAATCAATTTAGTAAAAAGATACAATACACATTAGGTTAATCTACATATGGGATTCTTCAAAAAACTGTTTTCTAAAGAGAAAAAAGAGCAACTTGACTCCGGACTTGAAAAGACCAAGCAAGGTGTTTGGGAAAAGATAACTCGAGCAGTAGCCGGAAAATCGAAGATAGACGACGAAGTACTTGATAATCTGGAGGAAGTATTTATTTCCTCAGACATGGGTGTAGACACTTCACTAAAAATCATAGAGAGGTTGGAAAACCGTGTTGCCCGCGACAAATATGTAGGATCATCGGAACTCAACAAAATACTTTGCGAAGAAATCACCGAACTGCTTGCACGTCCGGAGAAGGAAGACGGGCTCGGAGACTTTGAGATTCCTGATAGCAAAAAGCCATACGTAATAATGGTGGTTGGAGTGAACGGTGTTGGCAAGACCACCACAATCGGCAAGCTCGCCTACCAATATAAGGCAGCCGGCAACAAGGTGGTGCTCGGAGCAGCCGACACATTCCGTGCCGCAGCTATCGAACAGCTCGACATCTGGGGAGAAAGAGCCGGAGTGCCTGTGGTGAAACAGAAGATGGGAAGTGACCCCGCAGCTGTGGCATTCGACACCCTCAACAGCGCAAAGGCACACGGAGCTGACGTGGTGATAATAGACACTGCCGGACGCCTTCACAACAAAGTCGGACTGATGAACGAACTTTCAAAAGTAAAAAAAGTGATGCAGAAAGTTGTGCCCGACGCGCCGCATGAAGTGCTACTCGTGCTCGACGGTAGCACCGGTCAGAATGCATACGAACAGGCAAGGCAGTTTGTAGCAGCCACAGAAGTCAACGCACTGGCTGTGACCAAACTTGATGGGACAGCCAAAGGAGGCGTAGTGATTGGAATCAGCGATCAGCTTAAGATTCCGGTTAAATATATAGGAATTGGAGAGAAGATGGAAGATCTCCAAATATTCCACAGCGACGAATTTGTGAAATCACTCTTCGGAGATGCCGCCAAATAACCCAGACGGCAATACAACCAAAGGGACCACCCTTCTGCTATGAAAAAAGGACACATTAACGTAATATCCATGGGTTGTAGCAAAAATCTCGTAGACAGCGAGAGATTGCTGCGTCAGCTCGACGCTAAAGGCTACACAGTGACCCACGACCCAGAGAAGCCTAACGGTGAATGGGTGGTGGTGAACACATGTGGATTCATACAAGACGCAAAAGAAGAATCCATAGATCTCATCCTTGAACTTTCGGAACTCAAGAAGACCCGCAAGATTGGGAAAATAGCCGTGATGGGATGTCTATCCCAGCGCTATATGAACGACTTAAAATCGGAGATTCCCGAAGTAGACATATGGTATGGCAAATTTGATTGGAAAGACTTCATCGACGGTTTGCCTGACAGGAAAGAGCAATCGGAAGCGAAGCCCAAAGATTGGGAACGCACTCTAACCACACCTGCCTACAGCACATATCTGAAAATTTCTGAAGGGTGCAACCGCTTCTGTGCATTTTGCGCTATACCCCTTATCACAGGAAGACACACATCTCGCCCCATGGAAGAGATTATAGACGAAGTGCGTGAGCTCTGTAGCAAGGGCGTGAAGGAATTTAATGTAATTGCACAAGATTTAAGCAGTTACGGCATAGATCTATACGGCAAGCATGCCCTTGCAGAACTGATAGACAAGATTGCCGAAATAGAGGGAGTGGAATGGATAAGACTTCACTACGCTTACCCCTCCGACTTCCCAATGGAAGTGCTCGACGTTATGGCAAGGCACGACAATGTGTGTAAATATCTTGACATAGCACTTCAACACATTGCCGATCCTGTGCTCGACAATATGCACCGCCACATAAGTGGCAAAGAGACTCGAGAGCTTCTCGCTGAGATGCGTCGTCGCGTTCCCGATCTCAAAATCAGAACCACTCTGATGGTAGGATTCCCCGGAGAAGGAGAAGAAGAATTTGCCAGCCTACTCGACTTCGTGAAGGAAGAAAAATTCGAAAGAATGGGAGCCTTCGCATATAGTGAGGAAGACGACACATGGGCAGCAAAAAATCTGGGAGATACCATACCGGAGGAGACCAAACAGGCTCGCCTTGATGCGCTCATGCAGTTGCAGGAAGAGATAGCACTCCAGAGAAATCAAGAGATGGTAGGCAGAGAAGTACGAGTTCTTATCGACAGGATAGAGGGAGATACTCGTATCGGTCGCACTCAGTGGGACTCACCGGAAGTGGATCCGGAGGTATACGTAGAAGGCTCGGATGCAGAACCGGGAGAATTTATCAACGTAAAAATAACGGGGGCAGAACCCTTTGAACTGTTTGGAAAATTGGTTTAAATACAGAATGCCTGGAACTTCGGTAGCCATAGGTGGGTCCTCTCACTCAACTATCAATGGGCTTGCCAAAGGATTCGTGGCAGCACCATTCCGGAATCCGGCACACGGACTCTTTACCATACCCATGGACTTTCCACTTCAGGAAGAGGAAGTTGCAGTGCACGATAGCCACATACCAGACGGCACTACACGCGACGAGCACCGCCGAGAGGTGGAATGCATAAAAGCCTTTCTAAAGAGCAACCCGGGCAAGATTGTAGCCTCACGTGCAATCAAGATTGAACGCAGGATATTATTGAACGACACCTTTAACACTCTCTGCGAGGCATATCCCGATGCGTTTGTGTTTATGTTTTCTACGCCACAGACAGGCACATGGATAGGTGCTACTCCTGAATTACTTCTGCGCAAAGATGGAAATAGAGTTATGACCATGGCGCTTGCCGGCACAAGACATGCAGGAGAAAGTGGAGAATGGGACATCAAGAATAAAGAAGAACAGCAGATGGTGACAGAACACATCACACAAATGCTATCTGATGATTGCACCACAATCTCATACAGCCAGCCACACACGCTTCGCGCTGGAAACGTAGAACACATTTGCACAGACATCACCGCAACACTCTCTGACAAGCCACACCTTGAAGAGATACTCTGCAGGCTCTCTCCCACTCCTGCTGTTTGCGGTAGCGACAGAATTGAGTCGATGCGGATTATCAAAGAAACCGAACGACATGATAGAGAAATGTATGGCGGATTCTGCGGACCATACGAACTTGGTGGCGAAACTGCGATATTCGTAAATCTACGTTCAGCGAAATGTGGCGATAGTGCGGTGTGCGTCTATGCAGGAGGGGGAATCACACTACGATCTGACGCAGATGCCGAATGGGAAGAAACTGAAATTAAATCAAAAACTATAATCAATAAACTCAAAACATCTGAAGTATGAGACTCAGAAACCTAATGTTGCTCTTAGGAGCGACCGCAACCATGGGAATGCAGGCTGAGCACCTAAAAAGCCTTGACCCGAAAGGAATCGACCCAGCCACTCCGGCATCGGTAGATTTCTACAAGCACGTAAACAAAGGATGGATGGACACGCATCCCCTCACCCCCGAATACTCTCGCTACGGAGCCTTCAACATTCTAAGCGACTCGAGCAACAACCGTGTGCGTCGCATTGTGACAGGACTTGCTGCCACCAATCCGGAGCCCGGCACTAATGCATATAAGATTGCCACACTCTACGAGCAGGGCATGGACTCAGTGCGCCGCAACAAGCTTGGTGCTGAACCATTGAAAGCCGAACTCAAGAAAATCGAGAGTACCACTCACGAGGGAATGACCGATCTTCATCTATGGATGCACAAGCACCACAGCAGCCCACTCTACTCAGGAGGACCACAAGAAGATCTTGCCAACTCTCAGGTGTATGCCATGTATCTCAGCAGCGGTTCTCTTGGACTTGGAGACCGCGACTACTATCTGCTCAACGACAAGAGAAACAAAGATGTGCGCACTGCATATGAAAAGCTGATAGAGAAAGAGATGATGCTTGCCGGCTATTCTAAGAAAGAAGCCAAAAGAATCGTGAAGAGCGTGATGAAGATAGAGACAGCACTCGCAGACTCTGCACTGACACGCGAAGAGAGCCGCAACATCCCAGCACTCTACAATCCGATGAGCTATAATGACATAAAGGCTCGTTGGAGCAACCTGCCACTTGACCGCTTCTTTGTGGAGACTATGGATATCGAGGCTCCTGAGACAATCATCGTGACCGAGCCCAGATCGCTCGATGCAGCCAACGCACTTGCCGCATCGCTCACCGACCGCGAACTCAAAGACTACTACGCATGGCAACTCGTAGACGACTACTCATCATATCTTAGCGATGACTTTGCCAACGCAGTGTTTGAATTCAGCAAAGTCCTAAGCGGAGTGCAGCAGCAGCGTCCTCGCTGGAAGAAAGCGCTTGCTGTGACAGAGGGATACCTCGGAGAAGGTATTGGTGAGCTATATGTGGAAAAATATTTCCCACAAAGTTCAAAAGACTACATGGTGGAACTTGTGGAGAATCTCCGCAACGCCCTTGGTAAACACATCATCAATCTTGAATGGATGAGCGATGACACTAAAGTGCAGGCAATGAAGAAGCTCAACAAGTTTACCGTAAAAATCGGTTATCCCGACAAATGGAAAGACTACTCAGAGCTAATCATCGACCCTGAACTCAGTTATGCAGAAAACGTGCAGAATGCCAAAATGTGGGCACAGAAAGAATACCTAAAAAAATGGGGCAAACCTGTTGACCGCACCGAATGGGGCATGACACCTCAAACTGTGAATGCATACTACAATCCTCTTAACAATGAGATAGTGTTCCCGGCAGCAATTCTTCAGGCTCCATTCTTTGACCCCGAATCAAGCGATGCTGAAAACTATGGTGGCATCGGCGTAGTGATCGGACACGAAATGACACATGGATTTGACGACCAGGGTTGCAACTTTGACTCCAACGGCAACATGGTGAACTGGTGGCAGCCGGAAGATGCAGAAGAATTTGCCAAGAAGACACAGGGTCTGGTAGCACAGTTTAACGAGGTTGAAGTTCTTCCCGGTGTGCATGCCAACGGACAATATACTCTCGGAGAAAACATAGCTGACCAGGGTGGCTTGAGAGTTGCAATGACAGCATTCCTCGACAGCCAGAAAAAGAAAGGAGTAGACGTGAACAGTGAAGCTGCAAAAATTGAAGGTTTCACTCCGTTCCAAGTATTCTACATGAACTATGCAAACCTTTGGGCACAAAACATACGCGATGCAGAAATCCAGAACCTCACCACCGGTGATGTTCACTCACTCGGAATTAACCGCGTCAATGTAACGTTGAAAAACATCGAGCCCTTCTTCAAAGCATTCGGTATCAAGGCTGGCGACAAGATGTTCCGTCCGGCAGAAGAACGTGTAATAATCTGGTAATAGTTCGCAACAAAACATACTATATAAGAAATGGGGTGCATGGCATCCCATTTTTTTATTATTATTATTGCCATAATGGAAAATATTGATTAATTTTGCATAAACAAACAATAGAGCAGTTCCCTTAGGGGAACGACAAACACCATATCAACCATATGAGCAATACCCTTCCGCCCATCAAAGTATTTGCAGGCACCAAGAGTCATTATCTTGGCGAAGGCATCTGCAAAGACCTGGGCATAGAGCTCGGCAAAATGAACATAGAGCGCTTTGCCGATGGAGAATTTGAAGTATGCTTCGATGAGTCGATTCGCGGCGCCGAAGTATATCTTGTTCAGTCAACATTTCCCAACACCGACAATCTGATGGAGCTTCTGCTGATGATTGATGCGGCAAAACGTGCGTCGGCAGCCAGTGTCACAGCAGTAGTGCCCTACTTTGGATGGGCACGTCAGGATCGCAAGGACAAACCAAGAGTATCCATCGCAGCAAAACTTGTGGCAGACCTGCTAAGTGTAGCCGGCATTGATCGTCTTGTAACGATGGACCTGCATGCTGATCAGATACAGGGATTCTTTAATGTACCGGTAGACCATCTTTATGCATCATCGGTATTTATTCCATATCTCGAAAGCCTACACATGGATGATATCGTGATTGCATCGCCAGACGTAGGCGGTGCGAAGAGAGCCAATTCCTATGCAAAATACTTCGATGTGCCTCTTGTGCTCTGCCATAAGCAGAGAGCAAAAGCAAACGTGGTAGCAAAGATGCAGGTGATTGGAGACGTTAAGGGCAAGAATGTGATACTTGTTGATGATATTGCCGATACAGCCGGCACTATCACCAAGGCAGCCGACTTGATGCTGTCAGAAGGAGCAAACTCAGTTAGAGCTCTTATCACTCACCCTGTGATGAGCGACCCGGCAACTGAGAGAATCGTTTCAAGTGGCATTTCAGAATTGATTATCACCGACACAATACCATACAGCAAAGAGAATAAGAAAGTTACTTGCCTGACAGTGACTAAGCTTTTTGCCGACACTATTCGCCGAATTCACAACAACCAGTCGATTTCAAGCCAATATCTCTTCAAACCTTGATAAGAGATTAAGTGTAATAATAAATAAGGTGTATCAAAATTTTGATACACCTTATTTATTATTATTGCTTATTATTATTTGCCTTTACTAAAAATAATGATTAACTTGCGATTGAAAACTAACATACAACTCCTCCTCCATAAAAAGACGCCCTCTCTTTCGCATAATCCTCGCAATCCCGATGTTCATAGCAACTTCAGTCGGATCTGTGTCAGGAGTAGATAGCAACTATGCCAAGGTAGACAATCTGCATATATACTATTCAGGCAACCGCATCACGGGGGTGTTGGAGGATGCCGATCCTGTGACGACTAACGGTAGTATGGATTATGCCGGCACCACCGGAAAGGAGATGTAGATGGGGTATAATGAGTGGGAGGCTTTGACAACGGATGAGGCGCGAGGAATCTCCGCCGTCACATACGATAATCTCGGAAATCCGCTACAAGTCAGCTTCAGCAGTCCAAAGAGCTGTTATGCAAGATATGTGTATTCAGCAACCGGAGAGCGACTGAAAGTTACACACTATACAAAACCGATAATTCAGGAAGGTGTAATCGAAGCAAATTCCTTCAATAATTCTGATCGTCTCAACAACACCGAGTTTGCATCATCCGGATCTATATCTACCGATATCGTCGGCATGACAAATTTTGCTGTCGCCAAACTAAACCAAATAACCACGCGCAAAAATAGTCATTTTAGCGGACAGCAATAATTCTTAATAAATGCAATATATTATTTTGCAAAATTTGCCACAAAACCAATATTTTGCACTTCGTTATTAAATCTTCAATATTTTTATCAGATTGTTAAAGTTGGAATATCTGTAGAAAGGTCATAGCGAAATGATGTTAATCAACAGGTAGCAAATTCTTGCGGTATTCTTCCGGAGAAAGGGAGAATGCCTGCCTGAAAACCTTGTTGAAATACTTTGTGGAAGAATAGCCAGTTTTCTCAGCAATCTCAGATACCGACATGTCACTCTCGCTCAACAATCTTGCAGCCACATCAAGACGAATTTTCCTGATGTATACAGAAGGTGACGTGCCAGTCAATGACTGTAGCCTTCTGTAGAGTCCGGTACGGTCCATCGCCATGCAATTGCTCAACGATTGCACAGAGAAGCCTTCATCGTCGATATGTGCTTCTACAATTGACTTGATCTTTGCCAAAAATACTTCATCAGCACATGTTTTTTCTAATTCTGATTCAGATTTCAGTCGTTGTATAGTATCGTCACTGACACAATGTAGCTCATCTGCCGAAGAAGAATCTCTGAGAGTCTCCTCCTTAACAACAGATGATCGCTTCCGTCGCAATATAAGAGACAGGGTGCATGTCAAAACAACAAACAAGAGGAGAGTCAAAACTATGGGCAATGTATTACGTCTCGGTTGTTCAAGAGACTCCAATTCTATAAAATTCTGAATATTTGGATCCGGATATAAGAATGAATAGCGAGGAGCTTTAACAGAGTCGGGGAAGAAACTGACTGTGCCTCCAACAAAACCGACTACTATCCGTCCTATAGAATCGCAAGCAATCTGAAGCGGCCGGAATTCTCTGCCATCAAGGCAAATTCCATCCAGTTCACAGTAGTTTGTAATCTCAAATCTATCATTGCCAAGTTTTATGACACGAGAAATACCATTGGCTGTAGCAATCCATATATTATGATTCTTGTCAGAGATTATAGACAATACATTATCAGAACTAAGACCATATTTATCGCTTATGGTAGCAAGGTGCTGATTCTTCTTATCAAAAACCATCAATCCGTTGAGGGTTCCAACCCAAGCATAACCATTGTCTGACTCCAGTGTGCAGTTTGTGACTGAGGGCGCCACAGAGTCTACGAGAGACTTTATGCGCGAAGAATAAATAGCAGGCTGAGATTTATATCGGAATGCAATGTCTGACATGGCAAATTGTCGATCTCTCTGCTCGTTGCAATATAGAATACCACTCTCAAGAGTCCCTAACCAAAGACCGCCATAGCGATCGTGCAAAATCGAAGAAACATCATTAATTGAATCGTAAGAATGCGGAGAATGCACTTGTGGCCATGCTGCAATGTCAGCATCCTTCAATCCAAGATCTTCTATCAGTTTTTTCACATCTTCGACAAGTCTGCGACTACGGGTATCCACAACATATAAAGATCCTTTGTTGCGTAGCCATATTCTTCCAGCGCTGTCGCACGTCAATTGACGCTTGTCTTTATATAATTTTAAAGGATAAGCATAAGAAGGGTTTAATGGATAGGAGAAAAAACGAGTACCGTCAAACACATCTATTGTGGATGTGGTAGCAATTGCTATCCTCCCATCTGGCATCTGGCAAATTTTCCTTATGCGACTTTCAGAAAGGCCATGACGCATATCAAGAACATGCACAGCCGCCTGCGAAACAACAAAAGTCGTCAGCAATATTGCAAGCAGGAGCATTGGAGTTCGTTTCATGCGCACATATGGTTTAATTCTGCAAAATTAAGAAAATTTATTTAATAATGCGAAAGAACCTCGGTTTTCAACATTCTTATCCCCAAAAATCAACAAAAATCGCTCTGTGATTCATTGAGAATCGTTAATTTTGCATCCGAACGACCTATGAATCATCATAACACAACTGCGAATTAATACCTAACAACGATATATGAAAAGATTACTATTTTTTATGTTCATATTAACCTCTCTATTGGCAAATGCGCAATGGATATATGCAACTTATCATAAGAAGCAAACGCACTCCGGGAGAAGTTGTAATAAATCTGGATAGTGGAAAGATGAAAAAAACAATAAAATTAGATACTAAATAAAACAATCGACACATGAGACTCATAACATTATTGACAGCGATGATCCTAACAGTGCCCATGAGCATGGCAGGCATCTACAATGTAAAAGACTATGGAGCAAAGGGTGACGGAAAGACACTCGACTCTCCGGCAATAAACGCTGCTATAGAGGCTGCTGTGGCAGGAGGCGGAGGGCAGGTGCTACTCCCCGCTGGCACATACCTCAGCGGAAGCATCAGACTCAAATCTAACATAGACCTTCATCTTACCGCCGGATGTGTAATTCTTGCAGCACCTGCAGAAATGAAGGCATACGATGAAAGCGAGTCTTTCGGTGGATTTCCGGAATATCAAGACGGAGGACACACCTACTTCCACAACTCTCTGATTTGGGCAGAGGGACAAGAAAATGTAAGTATTACCGGGCACGGCATGATAGATGGAGAGGGACTGACGAAACGCGACACAGAACGTGGTGGCAATGTGCAGGGGGGCTCAATCGGCACCGGCGACAAGGCAATAGCACTCAAGCAATGCAGAAGGGTAACGCTACGCGACATCACAGTCTACCGAGGAGGTCATTTCGCTGTAATTTTGTCTGGCTGCGACCTCTCAACCCTTGACAACCTCACAATAGACACCAACAGAGATGGCATCGACATTGATTGCTGCAAGTATATGACAATTACCAATTGCCGCGTCAACACACCACATGATGATGCGTTAGTGCTAAAAAGCAGCTACGCTCATAAGAAACCTGTGATTTGTGAACACATAGCAATATCTAATTGCAATATCACCGGCTACAAATGTGGCTCACTTCTTGATGGCACATATATTCCGGAAAAAGTAAACTGGGTATGCGGTCGTTTCAAACTCGGCACTGAATCTAACGGCGGATATCGCAACATATCGCTGACCAACTGCACCTTCAAGTATTCAAGCGGGCTTGCATTCGAGGAGGTAGATCAGGGGAAAATGGAAAATATCACCGTAAGTAATATCACCATGAGTCATGTTCACCACTACCCCATTTACATAACAACAGGATGTAGGAACCGCGGTCCGAAAGATGTGACTCAAAACTCTTCGGCACGCGACATACAAATTTCTAACGTAATAGCAGACGATTGTGACTCGCTATGTTCAATTATAGTGACAGGAATGCCCAACGAACCAATCAGAAACGTATGGCTCAACAATATTCGTCTTACATTCAGAGGCGGAGGTGCAAAAGAACTTGTCAACAAGCAATATAGGGAGCAGGGCACTAATTATCCGGAGCCAAAGTTTGCCGGAGAGACACCCGCTTATGGTCTATATGCACGCCACGTAGAAGGTCTTCACGCCAACGACATAACTTTCCGCTATGAGAAACCTGAGTTCAGACCGGCAATTGTGCTCGACGACGTAAAGGATGCCACTCTTCGCGATATAGATGCGACTACTGAGCCTGGCATCAAAAAGGTAGTGACCTTCAACTGTAGCAATGTAAAAGAATTATAATAATTTATAAGACATAAACATAGAAGATGGTGCTTCAAAATAAAATTTTTGATGCGCCATCTTTCTATAATTCTTACCCAGGCAATCATTGCCACTGGTAATTCTCACAACACAAATCCAAATGGAAGAAATGTGATATATAATTTTTGATTCACCCCCTGCTGGTGGTGCTTTTGTAATAGTTGTTTCAGCGGATTCGGAATACAACGGCATCCTTTGGATTGATGTGCAAACGCACATCGGAATCCGGGCGAAGATTAAGGAAGACACTGCGAGAACTGAGAAGATCTTCAGCCACAATGTTGCCTCCTTTAATTCCAGACATTTCAAAAGCCAAACTCGGAATTCTCACTCTGACATCTGCCGATGAATGATCGAAATTCGCCACTATCAAGAGGGCAGAATCTGCTGTATAGCGAAGGAAAGCAAACTGACGATGTGGATTGAAACCAGGGTTGCGAAGATTAACATACATCAGGTCAAAAAAGTTTCCCTCACGTAGTGCAGCTTCTGAATTGCACATGTTAAGAGTCTTACGATAAATACCACGCAACCATTTTTCCTGGTCTGTCAGATTCTTGATTGATGGTTTTCCATCATTCCACCAGCGACGAAGTGTGTCATAGCTCCAATAGTCGAAGATAGTGCTACGATCATTGTCGCCGGCAAAGCCCTCGTTATCGTGAGCAGACTCACCTAACTCCTGCCCATAATAGATCATGAACGGGCCTTTCGACATCATACTACTAACTACAAGAGACGGGACTACATTTGCAGGATTGCCTGAATATGCTTTTGAACCGAAACGCACTTCGTCATGGTTTTCGAGAAAGTTAAGCATGCGATTGCCAATACCATCCACAGTCTGCCAAGTACCGGTCAGACAAGCAGCAGAATAGTTGCGAGTTTCAATATTTACGAGAGTGTCGTAAAGGTTGACCTTGTCATATAGATAATCGAAACAGCCATAATCAAGGAACGGTCTATATTGAGCTACATCATAAATCTCTCCAATGAAGATTATGCCGGGATAATCCTTCTTTACTTGAGGAATTGCCCAGTTCCAGAAAGGCAGCGGCACCATGAAACACATATCGCAACGAAATCCATCGATTCCTTTCGATGCCCAAAAACGAAGAATGGAAAGCATTTTAATCCATGTGTCCGGAATAGGGTCGAAATGGTCAGACCAGTCGCCATAGTCATGACCATAATTCAGTTTTACTGTTTCATACCAATCGTTTTTACCACAAAATGCGGTAAAGCAGTCGTTGCCGGTAGCCTTTGCCGGGAACTCCACATAAGGGGTATCCCCTTCAGCATCGAGAGGGAAACTGGGAGAGAACTGCTGAAATGGATTATAGTAATAATTGTTGAACGGAGAGAAACTCCTTGTTATATCATCATCAACACCGAAGTCTTTCACACCGACAGGTGCAGAATCACTATGGTAGACTCTTGCCGTATGGTTTGGAACAAAATCGATTAGCACCTTCATTCCCTCTTTGTGAATTCTTTTCACACAATGCTCAAACTCCTTCATTCTGTTTTGCACATCAACTGCAATAGCCGGATCGATGTCATAGTAATCCTTGATAGCATATGGACTACCAGCCTCTCCTTTCACAACATTAGGATTATCTGCGGGAATAGCGGCCTCAGGGAAAGCGGTTTTGGTGGCGTGTTCTATCACTCCGGTAAGCCATATACAATTCACGCCAAGTTCTTTTACCGCTCTGATAGCCTTAGGAGTGAGGTCGTTAAGTTTTCCAGCTCCGTTGCGCTCCAAAGAGCCCCAAGGCTGAGGGTCAGGTGTTGAGTTGCTAAAGATACGCGGAAACATCTGATATATAATCAATCTATCCATATGTATAATTCTTGAATTGTAGTGATCTGAATAATTTTTAATAAAATGGTCAACTATCGGAAAAAGAGCTATTATTTATTGAGAGTTCTTTCCAAAACTCGGCAAGCAGTCTCATAACCGAGGTTAACACCACGCGATAGTTTTGAAATATCAAAGGTGCCTATTGCATGCGCACCATGAAGATTTATGAGCACATCACACATTTTAGCATCTGTGATCATATTCGATTTAGACATCATATGATAACTGCGCAAAGCAATATCAAGAAGATTATGTTTTGAGGGATCTTTCCAAACAATGTTTAGCGGAGAACAATTAATTCCGTAAAGAGTCTTGCAGTATTTTCTTATTGCCCAGGCAGGGAGGTTACGAAGCACTCCACCATCTACATATATTCCGCCGTTGATTTCAACCGGTTCGAACGCAATTGGAATAGAACAAGACGCAAGCACTCGAGGCACAATTTCACCTTTGCCCCAGCCAATCGACTTACTGTAGCTAAAATCTGTAGCACATACAATTGTAGGAGTCTTGAGGTCTTCCAAATAGCGCACCGGAAGCCACGACTCAAGAAGACGCCCAAACCTGTCGAGTTTCATCAATGAGTTTCCCGGAACTTTCCAAGACACGAACTCACTGAGTTTTGAGACGGATTTGAAACATTTAAGCATATCATCTGGCGACAAACCGGCACCATATAGCACAGCAGCAACACTTCCAGCAGAAACGCCCGACATTACATCGGGATGAATGCCAAACTCTTCGAACGCCTTTAGCACACCAATATGAGAAAAGCCTCGTGCACCTCCTCCGCTAAATGCATATCCGATAGGATTAGAGATTAATCCTACTTTTTCCAGTATTCCTTCTATGCTCCAAATCATAGGTAAATTGGATTAAATTAATCGTTCTTATCAACTATCGGCTCTCTGTCTAAAGAAATTTTTGCCGAATCGCTTTTTTCTTCTTGTGAAGGTCTGTCAGCATCAGTTTTAACAGTCTTACTCTTGCTTTTTCGGCGCCACAATCGGTCGAAATCATGACGCAAAACCACACCAACGCCCTGAGTAGTAAGGGCAGAACGCAGATAATAGTTCTGATCGTTGAAATGGTTGTATGCCTTCAAACGAAGGTTACCGTTCTTGCTTAAGAGATATTCAATATCAAAATCGCCCACAAACTGCGTGTTGCTCGTAGAGCGATCGCGATAACCAAAATTACCATTAATAAGCAATCGATTGTTGAGCAAGCGAGAAGATAGCGCGAGGTCAAACTCCATATCTGTGAAGTCTCCCTTGTCGCTTCTGAACGAAGGAGCCACACTAAGTTTATCGGTCATCTGACTGAGGATATTGCTAAGTTGAGAGGAAATTGTAGAAGACGCCATACTCGACCATTCTGCCCCACTTTGAGAGCTTGCACCGGTGTATTCTGGAGTATAGAATCTGTTTAGAGCCAAAAGATAAATTATCTGACGGCTCATCATATCGTTGGTTGAGACAATACTCTTCACTTTTCTTTCCACATCGGAAGTGAGAGTTGGCAGTTCTATGTCAAAACCGATTTCCGGGTGCGTCATCGGACCACTTACAAGCAAAAGCGCATCTACCGGTACATTTGTGCGGTTCAATTCCTTATCTGACGAGAAACTCTTGTCAAGATCAGTAAGATTGGTATTGACGCGATAAGTCGCAGCTATGTCAAGAATTGCATCCATCGGATCGCCATCAAAGCGAAGCATACTACCTTTCTTAATGGTAAAATTCTTGATGATTATATCTTGAAGAGTAAAATTGTAATTGCCTTCTTCGAGCACATATGTACCGATCATCCTAAGATCGTTTGCCACCATGTTATAGTCCATCTGCAATGCGCCATTTCCTCGCGCTGTTATCTTGTCGCCACCTTTTGGATCCATCACTAAAGTGACAAGAGCATCCGGAGTTACCGAACCGCGAAGCGACACAATCACATTGCTCGAACCTTCCTCATCATCACTCTTCTTCTTCATAAACTTTTGGAGATAGGATGGTATAGAATCTGTAGACTCAGACTTTTTCTGCTCTTTTCGTCGGTCAGTGAACGAAAGAAAAGATATACCATCTGCCTCTTCAGTGTCGCTTATCACATAATAGAATCGAGAGTGATCATCGGTAGACATATTCATATCAATATCCACAAGTCCGGGGCGTCCTGCAATCTGAGCATTGCCGGAAGCATAAATAGTGCCATACCATAGTGGATTGATTTTTTCGTTGGTATCATAGCACAAGAGAGAGCGAGCGTTTCTTACGCGAAAATCAAACACCGGTTCGTGGAAGTATCTGTGGCGTAGCCAGCCACTGAGTTCTGCTGTGTGTCCCTCACTGTCATAAAGAGTAAGAGGAGGAATATCAATCACACCTTTGCTCATGAAGACAGAGTCACCACCGGCATGATACCATGTATTGGTGAAATCAAGTTTCATCGACAAGGTATCTGCGCGAAGATTTCCTACTAGATCAATGTCGCTAAAAGTGCCGTAAAGTTTGCAACGTCCGGAACCCTCACCATTCAAATCGGAGCAAAATGCAGACACAAACGGCTTCATTAACTGAAGGTTAACTTTATTAGCATCAAAACTAAAACTGAGAGAATCGCGCGTCACCCATATTCCGCCATCGATATCGGCTCGGCGTTCACGAGTGAGAGGGTCTTTTATGACTGCATAAATACCAACCTTCTGCTGCTCAGCGTCGTAGTCAGACGAAAGGTCTCCATTGCCAAGCACTGCACCATTATAGCTGAGATTACGCACATTTAAAAACTTTGTAAATGCCACCGGTTTGTTAGTCAGTAATCTGCTACCCACAACTTCTCCGGTCGCCATGCCTCCGAAAGTTACATAATTAATATTGAGAACACTGAAAATATAATCAAGATCAATATCGTTTAGTTTCACTTTCAACTGGTCGTATGGACTTTCCGAAGCCACGCCATCAATCTTCACATATTGAGATGCGTGCTGCACAAGAAAGTTGCTAACAGCAACCCTTTTTCCTGCATAGTCTATTTTACCGTTAGCCACATTCCACACTGTGTTGCTCAGAGAAATGGCAGAGGGAAGAATATTCACGTGCACCGCCAGGTCTCCATTTGGATTAAAGAAATCTGCTGAACGTGAAAAAGATATGTCCATTGCGAGACTGCCCTTTAGATTGCTTTTAAACGATGGATTTAATCTCAACTCGGCATTAACAATGTCATTAATTCCTTTTACGTCTAAAGCAAGTTGCACATCTCCTTTTTTAGCAGGATAAAGAGTTCCTGCAGAAATCCGTGCCTCTCCATTATACGAATCGAGCGAAAGTCCGAATCTTGTGTCACTAATCAGTTTATTGCCTGATTGCTGTATGTGTGGAGTACTGAAACCTAATTGTACTCGTCCTGCTTTTGTATTGACAAAACCTTCTACCGGAATATCAGAAAGAGGACTAAATGGGATATTGAAAAAATCGTAAGGAGAGGATACTCCCTTGAGATTAATCTTAAAGTTAAAATCGTTTAAAGCAATGTGCTCCTTATCATATTCATTCTCATGAAGAGGGATTAGAGCCGGGAAAATTCCGGCAAGCATATTCTTGATTTCCGGCACTATTTCCGATGCTTTTACAATACCTGAAGCATCAGCATCGACCCAGTCGCTGCGTAGAGTGAGATGACGATGAAAACCACTTGGATTATCTGCTTCAGATGGATCTCCATCAATTCGAATTGCAAGGTTATCGAGAGAAAGAGTTCCTTGTTCGGGACTTACCATCTGTAGACCTGAGATATCAACAGATCCTATAATGTTGTCAGCGTTATTACCTATTCCGGAGGCGCTTACCTCAAAAGAGGTTGTGCAATCAGCCAACTTCCCCTTTATTCCGAACAAAGCCGGTGTAAATCCGGTTATAACCACATCAGAATTAAACGAAGATGCTGAACCAGCAAGAGTAGCATCGGCATATGCTCTAACACTGAAATCGTCATCTGAATTAGAGAGTGAAACAATGAACGCATCACCTTCCTTCACAAAACTTGCGTCAACATCGTTGATTCTTCTTCCACCAACCTCGATATAATCAGCTAATAGGTCTACTTCCCCTGAAGCATTCTTTCCTATGCCTGTAACATCTGCATCAATCGAAAAAGAAGTGCATCCCAAAACTTCAGAAGCCAAGAACTTTCCTAAGGCAACATCTGAACCTTTCACTGAAGCCTTCAAATGGGGAAGACGAGAACAAAGTCCGTATGCGCGACCGTCGATCGACAGCGACCCAGATTCACTGCCCACAGTAGCTGAAAGAGAGGCTTTATCAAGAGCGGACACCGAACCTGATAAATCTACAGACACAGAACCAAGACCGACGAGCATGTTGCGCAACTTGGCGTTAACACCCGGAAGAGCATCGCACACTCCAGATATCAGTCGCTTTGAAAGTTGAGCAGAAAAACGATTAATTTCAGCATTTATACTATCTTTCATTCCTAACCCGACAACATTTCCTTCAAGCGAAAGAGAAGAATCAAAATCAGGATTTTGAATAACCAGATGCTCTACATCCAAGTCAGAACCAGAATAATGAGCTCCTAAATCAAGATTCCAAGCAGATTCAAAAGAAGAAAGACGAGGTAACAAGGTTGCAAAATCTGATGGAGTGAGATATCCTTTCAGAGACGCAGCAACGTCGAGTTTTTTCCCCAGAGGAATATCTATATCTTCCAAACTAAGCATTGAGGCAGGAAGAGCAATATTCAAATTCTTTAGCGAAAGAGTGTCTGCGACAGTGGAAGGTGTCTTATTGTATCTTACCTGTGCCGACAAATTGCGCAACTCAACACCGGGCTCAACTTTACACTGCATGCCACGGATATCAAATCGAAAATCATCGTTTTTCAATACCGGAATGCTTAGATCCATTCTAAGTCCGGAGAGTGAAACATTGGCAAATGGATGATCTCCGGCAATAGAATCCATCATCCAGGGTCTCGAAAACGTTGCTTTCGAACGTCGAATCACAATATTGCGAAAACGCAAATCGAATTTCGTAGGCGGTTTAGTTTTGTCTTTTGGAGAAAGTGCATCTATCAAAAACTGAATATTGAGGTGAGCATCTTCTGATTTCTGCGAAATGCGAGCGTCAAGTCCAATCACCTCAGCATAGTTAAACACTATTCTTTTCTGCGACACAAGCGTCCAAAGATCTATGCCTGCAGCCACTTCATCGATAGAGGCACACTCTTCACCGGCTGGAGAGGCAAGCGACACGCTCTCCATAATTACCTCACTGAAAGGGTGTAGCTTTATATTTTCAATATTGAGACTACCGCCAAGAAGTGTTGATAGTTCATTGCACACATGAAACTTGACCTTTTGCTGAACTGAAGGCACAGATAGCAACACGTAAAGTCCGACATATACAACAGTAGCAAGCATAATCAAGCAAATGATAATGCTTTTAACCACGGTGTATGCAGGCTTTAAGAAATTCATTTATAAGGAACTGACAATACAAGTACCGACAAAGACATGATGTCTCACACCTTTTGAACTAGTCTCTGAACTACAAAATTAATAAAAAAAGACTATTATTCAGCAAATAATTAAAAAAAACATACTTGCAACATTCAAAAAATAGTGTTAACTTTGCGATTACAAGTGATTAGAAATAGGTCTGTTTTCGAATAATAGACATAGCCAGTTGTTTGGCTCGGCAGAAAAGAAAGAATATAAATGGGAATAACAATACTTGGGATAGAGTCAAGTTGCGACGACACATCAGCTGCGGTAATCACCGACGGCTTGCTACGTAGCAATGTAATAGCAGGGCAGAAAGTTCACGAGGCATATGGAGGAGTAGTTCCTGAACTTGCAAGCCGCGCACATCAGCAGAACATACTGCCAGTCGTGAGCGAGGCACTTAAGCAAGCCGGAATAGAAGCGAAAGATCTTGATGCCATAGCGTTTACACGCGGGCCCGGCCTTCTCGGCTCGCTACTTGTAGGGACTTCTTTTGCCAAGGGTATGGCTATAGGTCTCGGAATTCCGGTGGTAGACGTCAATCACCTACATGGTCATGTATTGAGCCATTTCATTAAGGAAAGTGAAGATCAGGAAGTTCCGGAATTTCCCTTTATGGCACTCCTTGTGTCTGGTGGAAACTCTCAGATTATCATGGTTAAGTCTGCATTTGACATGCAGATGCTCGGTAGCACTATCGACGATGCTGCGGGAGAGGCGTTTGACAAGTGTGCCAAGGTGATGGGACTGCCTTATCCAGGAGGACCTCATATTGACAGACTTGCAGCCGAAGGAGATCCCAATGCGTTCAAGTTTTCCAAGCCACACATACCAGGTCTTGACTACTCCTTCAGCGGATTGAAGACCTCATTTCTATACACAGTGCGCGACAACCTCAAGCAAGATGCGGAATTCATTGATAAAAGAAAGGCTGATCTCGCCGCATCACTTCAGAAGACCATCATCGACATTCTTATCGACAAACTTTCTAAAGCTGTGAAAGAACACCCCGTGAAGCAGATAGCGATAGGAGGTGGTGTTTCGGCAAACTCCGGAGTGAGAAATGCCGTGGAAGAGTTCTGCCATCGAAGAGGAATTAAGGCATGGATACCGAAAAGAACTTACACCACCGATAATGCCGCTATGGTGGCAATAGCCGGATATTTCAAATATCTTAACAAAGACTTCTGCAGTCTCGATCTTCCTCCGTATTCAAAAGTACAAGTGTAACACCCCTCCCCCACACCAAGATGAAAGCAAGATGAAAGCAGAGAACAGCACAGAAAAAAGACATATTATAATATATGGCTATACACGCAAGGAACTTACCGGAATTCTGAAGCACTTCGTGAAGCATCTGCCGGATTATATCAAACTCACCATAGAGTCGCACCTTCTTGTGTCGAAGCTCACGCTCACGGGAAAGGATGCCGGAATAGAACTTCTACGGTTTAATCTAAACCGTTATCATCAAGATCTTCGCGACATATTCACTCGCGATGTCATGGCTACTGACGACACGCCACTTGCAGCCACTCTTGGCAATCTTCTTAAAGAAAGAGATCTGACAGTGTCGTGTGCAGAAAGTTGCACAGGTGGCAACATTGCACACCGGGTTACTCTGCAACCCGGAAGCAGCGACTATTTCTTAGGAAGTGTGGTCAGCTATGCAAATGATGTAAAAACACGCGTATTAGGGGTGCCACAAAAATACATTGATAAATATGGGGCGGTGAGCCAAGAGGTGGTAGAATCAATGGCAGAAGGAGTGGCAAAACTGACTCGCAGCGATTGTGCCATATCCACATCTGGAATAGCAGGTCCCAATGGAGGTACGCGTCTAAAACCTGTTGGCACAGTATGGATCGGTGTGAAATACGGCAATAAGATTGTAAGTGAATGTCGCCGCTTTGAAGGCGAACGCATTGATGTGATTGACTCCGCAACTGCCCACGGAATGGTGATGCTGATCAACCTTCTGAGAGATTCCTACGAAGAGGAAGACGACCTTGCCGATGAGTAGCAAGAATACGCAACAATACGCGTTTTACTACTTACTGCCAACATTCGACCAACACCTCCTCTGCCATGAAAAGACTCCCTCTCTTTCGCATAATTTTCGCAATCCCGATGCTCATAGCAGCGTCTGTCTGCTTTTCATTCAGTGCGTAATGTTATGACAAGGTAGACAATCTGCATATATACTATTCAGGCAACCGCATCACAGGGGTGTTGGAGGATGCCGATCCTGTGACGACTAACGGTAGTATGGATTATGCCGGCACCACCGGAAAGGAGACGCCGATGGGGTATAATGAGAGGGAACAATGACGATGACATGACAAAATTATATTTTTTTAAAGAAATTCCACAAAAATAAGTAAAAAAAATACAGCAGCACTTTGTAGAATAAGAAAAAATTTGTAACTTTGCAAGCGATTTGTGGCACATCCTTAAAAGCCCGAACAAAAGATGCAAGTTCGGACGATATGAGACTGTGATGGCCGCCTCAATCCGAAAGTTAAATTTTTATAGAAGTAAAAAACAAACCCACGTCATGTCAAAGACTTGTCAGATTACAGGCAAAAAAGCGTCGGTCGGCAATAATGTATCCCATTCAAAGCGCCGCACCAAACGCAGATTCAATGTGAACCTGCACACCAAAAAGTTCTATTGGGTAGAACAGGACATGTGGATTGAGCTGCGCGTCAGCGCCCGTGCTCTCCGCACCATCAACAAAATCGGTCTTAACGCAGCTCTTAAGAGAGCCGAAGCCGAAGGGAACCTCGATTTCAAAAACATTCAAATTCTTTCGCTGTAAAAGCGCAATATAATTATGGCAAAGAAAGCAAAAGGCAATCGCGTGCAGGTGATACTTGAATGCACCGAACACAAGGCCAGCGGAATGCCCGGTATGAGCAGATACATCACTACCAAAAACCGCAAGAACACTCCAGGTCGTCTTGAACTGAAGAAGTACAATCCGATCCTGAAAAAAATGACCATCCACAAAGAAATTAAATAAGCACTGACCCATGGCAAAAAAAACCGTCGCGACTCTTCAGACCGGTGAAGGTCGCACTTATTCAAAAGTCATCAAGATGGAGAAATCTCCTAAGACAGGCGCTTATGTCTTCAAAGAAGAGATGGTGCCCAACGATGCAGTTCAAGCTGCTCTTAAATGATAAAAGAATCAGGCTTCTCGATTGAGAAGCCTGATTCTTTTTATATAGATATAAGACATACCGATTTTTTTGAAGATAAATAATTCCGTCTATTGTTGGTCGTTTCGAAAATCTTTAGTATTTTTGTAGTTGCAAGTGACTGAGAAAAGACCTGTCACGATGAATAGCTTTAAAGAAACGACCCAAAATGGAAAATTACGGTTATCTGAGGGTGGCGGCTGCATATCCGGAAGTAGCTCTTGCAGATCCTGACACAAACTCAACACGGATTTCTGAGATTATAAGCAAGATAGGTGCAAAGGGCGCACGTCTCATAATATTTCCGGAACTCTGCCTTACTGGCTACACATGCGGAGACCTACTTATGCAACCTCTTCTTCTTGACGCAGCAATGCGTCAACTTGCCACTATAGCTGAATCTACCGAGAAGAATCAAGTAACTGCAGTAGTAGGACTCCCTGTGAGATTTCGCGGGCGGCTATACAATTGTGCAGCAGTTGTGCAAGCAGGAAAGGTTCTTGGGATCGTACCAAAATGCTACATTCCCAACTATAACGAATACTACGAAAAGAGATGGTTTTCTTCCGGTCTCGACATTAACATACCAAAAGGAAAAGAATACAACACCGTCTCCTTAGGCGATGAAGAAATTCCATTCGGCATCAATATGCTTTTCCGTATAGGCGAAGCGAAACTTGGCGTAGAGATATGCGAAGACATGTGGGTACCCAATCCTCCGAGCACCACTCTAACAGTGGCAGGAGCTGACGTTATAGCCAATCTTAGTGCTACTAACGAAGTAATAGAAAAACACACTCATCTCCTTTCCTTGATAAGAGAACAATCTTCTCGATGCAAATGCGCTTATGTGTACGCATCCGCTGGAGCCGGAGAGTCGAGTACCGACCTTGTATTTTCAGGCAACGCCATTATAGCCGAAGATGGAGAAATTCTGTCAGAGAGCAAACGATTCCAACACAGTGCAAGCTATGTGATTGCAGACATTGATATAGAAAAACTGAGGAATGCTCGTCAACGACAGTCAAGTTTCGGGCAGAACGACTATGCGCTACCTATTATAGGCATAAAAAAGCCTAACACAGCCACTTTTCCTCCTGAATCGGGCAACACTCTACTACGCACTATCAATCCATATCCATTTGTATCGCAAGACGTTGCCAAGCGTGACGAGCAGTGTGATGAAATCACCTCAATACAGTCTTGGGGACTGGAACAGAGACTGAAGGCAACACACTGCAAGAACATCGTGATCGGAGTGTCGGGAGGTCTTGACTCCACACTGGCATTGCTCGTGGCAGTGAAATCCTTTGACAATCTCGGTCTCGACCGCAAGGGCATACTTGGAATCACCATGCCAGGGTTCGGCACAACAGACCGCACTCACGACAATGCAGTGGAACTAATGAAGCTCATGGGTATCAGCCACTCTGAAATCAGCATCGCAAATGCTGTGACACAACACTTTTCAGACATAGATCAAGACAAGAACAACCACGACGCAACCTACGAAAACTCACAGGCTCGCGAACGCACGCAGATACTGATGGATCTCGCAAACAAGACTGGAGGTATGGTGATAGGGACCGGAGACCTCTCAGAATTGGCTCTCGGATGGTGTACCTACAATGGAGACCATATGTCGATGTATGGAGTCAACTCGTCAGTACCCAAGACTCTGATTCGCTATCTGGTGAGCACCATTGCTCTCGAATATGAAAAAGAGGTACGCACCATACTCGAAGATATAATCAACACTCCTATTAGTCCGGAGCTTGTGCCGGCAGACAATGAGGGCCATATAACGCAAAAGACAGAAGACCTTGTGGGTCCATACGACCTGCATGACTTCTTTATCTATCATATGATACAAAATGGGTTCGGACCATCCAAGATCTTTATGCTTGCCTGCAAGGCGTTTGCCGAGGGACCATACGAAGACAATCGCCCAACATTCAACCGCGAGACTATCAAAAAATGGCTCGTAACATTCCTACGAAGATTTTTCAATCAGCAGTTCAAGCGATCCTGCTCTCCCGACGGGCCTAAGGTGGGTCCTGTGTCTCTGTCACCTCGTGGCGATTGGAGAATGCCTTCCGACGCACTCTCAAAACTATGGATTAACGAAGCTGAGAGCATTCTGATATGAACAGCAATGGCAAGTATATACATATGAATCAAATGACTACATCAATGCCACAGCAAGACAGATACGACGAAGCAGACCTCAAAGAGGCTGTAAGAGTTATGAAAGAGGGAGGAATAATCCTCTACCCCACCGATACAGTCTGGGGAATAGGGTGTGATGCTCGCAACGCAGATGCTATCGACAAGATATTCAAACTCAAAAAAAGAGCTGACTCAAAATCAATGCTTGCGCTTGTGAGTTCGGAAGGAATGCTTCAAAGCACAGTAGAGGAAGTGCCTGAGATAGCTTGGCAACTGATAGACGTAGCGGTCAACCCCATGACGATAATCTATGATAGTGCTCGAGGAGTAGCCGACAATCTAAAGGCAGAAGATGGCAGTCTCGGCATCCGCATCTCCAATGAGCGTTTTAGTCGCGCCCTCTGTGAAAGGATGCGCGGACCTGTAGTGTCTACCTCTGCAAACATCAGCGGACAACCTACGGCTACAATATTTGCCGAGATTGCCGACGAAATCAAAGACGGAGTTGACTACATTTGCCAATACCGCCGAGAAGACCAATCGAAAGCCACTCCAAGCAATATCATAAAAATAACGAAAGGCAACATTGTAAAGGTTATACGATGAAAGGACGCATGGCATCAAAGAAAACGGAACGCGCAAAGTTAGTGTTGACGGATTGGATCACCGCCAACATATCGTTTGTGCTATTCAATATACTAAGATGCCTTGTGCAACCAGAAGTCAGTCACAACCTCGATTCAGTATCACACTACCTCTCACAGCCTAAGATATGTATAGAACAGACATTCATTCCGATGCTATTGCTTGGACTATACTGGTTATCCGGCTTCTACAACAATCCTTTCGGGAAGTCTCGATTTGGGGAGCTACTCAACACAGCGGGAGTGTCGTGTATCAGCACCATACTAATTCACATCTGCTTGCTTACCAATGATCAAGCCGCAGACATTGAAGAAAACATTCTTCAACTGCTTATGATATTCCTAATATTCTTCATAGGCACTGCGTCTGGACGGCTCTTGATGATAAACAAACAGATAAGACATTTCAAGAGTCGCGACTGGCAATACTGCACTGTTGTGGTAGGCAACTCCGCAAAAGCTCGTTGTGTAGCAAAGAATCTTGAGAACAGCAAAGCTACGATGGGATACTGCATAGAAGGATTTTTCTCTATTCCCGGAGAGCATGACACGACAGACGATGCATGGAGTCTCGATGACATCGAAGAGATATGCCGTACGAAATCTGTTGACCATATAATCCTTGCTCCTGAAAAGTCTGACGAAGAGAAAGTGCTTAGTCTCGTCTATCGTCTTTTCCCTCTTGGAAAACCCATAAAACTGACACCAGAGACCATGAACTTCATGACGTCGTCAATTAAACTGAAGGACATTTACGGACAGCCGCTCGTGGATCTAACTCACTCCAGTATGGGAGAAGCAGGAGTTAACATAAAACGAACAATAGACGTCACGACAAGCATACTAACCCTTATAGTTCTCAGTCCACTATACGCAGCACTTGCAATATGGGTAAAGTTAGACTCAAAGGGACCTATATTCTACCGACAAGAGCGTATCGGCAAGCACCAGAAACCATTCGACATCATAAAGTTTCGCACCATGCGTACTGATGCCGAAGCAGAAGGTCCGCAATTGAGTGAAGACAACGACCCGAGAGTGACGCGTGCGGGACGAGTAATGAGAAAATACAGGCTTGATGAATTACCACAATTCTACAACGTGCTCAAGGGAAACATGAGTATCGTAGGGCCGAGACCGGAAAGGAAATTCTACATCAACCAAATAATGAAAAAAGCCCCATACTACACACTTCTTTACCAGACACGCCCCGGCATTACATCGTGGGGCATGGTGCAGTATGGATATGCTTCTACGATAGACGAGATGGTGGAGAGGTCGAAATACGATATGCTCTACATCTCCAACATGTCGATACTCGTTGACCTAAAAATAATACTCTACACCATCATAACTATTCTTGAGGGAAGAGGGAAATAGATCGACATTCAGGGTTATAAGTTTCTATAGGTAATAAATAAGATTAAAATTGTATTGTTTTGGCATATAAAGAGACACATAACAGATTTACCGAATGGTGGGCAGATGTGGTGAGCTGGCGTGAAAGGCATATCAAGGAGAGAAGTTTCCTGATAATTCTCGCGCTGGTGGTGGGTGTGATATGCGGATTTGCAGCTCAGCTACTCAAATTTCTTATCCACACAATAGCACATCTCCTCACCTCTCACTTTAGCGCAACAACAGGCAACTGGCTCAATCTTGTATATCCTGTGGTTGGCATCATCATTGTCTCCATTTTCATCAATTATGTAGTGAAAGACAATGTGAGCCATGGTGTCACCAAGGTTCTATATGCCATATCGCGGAGAAAATCTCGACTGAAGAAGAAACACACTTATGCATCGCTGGTAGGTTCAGCAGTCACCATCGGATTTGGAGGTTCTGTCGGTGCCGAGGGACCGATAGTCTACACCGGAGCCGCCATCGGTTCCAACATTGGACAAGCATTCCGATTGTCGCCACGCATACTGATGCTACTTGTAGGATGTGGCGCTGCTGCCGGAATTGCCGGCATATTCCGGGCCCCCATTGCCGGCATGCTATTCACCCTCGAAGTGCTGATGATCGACCTCACAGGAGCCACTGTGATGCCACTACTTATATCATCAATATCGGGAGCCACAGTAGCATACGTGCTTGAGGGATATGGAGCAGAGTTCTTTTTTTCACAAAGCGAGGCGTTCCAGACCAGCCGGATTCCCTTTACCATACTGCTTGGAGTGCTCTGCGGATTCGTGAGTCTCTATTTCACCAGGGCTATGTTTATGCTTGAGAAATGGTTTGGCGGATTCAAAAGTCGCTGGACGAAGATATCCATCGGAGGCGTTATACTCGCGGGACTCATATTCGTATTTCCCCCTCTTTATGGTGAAGGCTACGATGCCATTAATACACTTCTCGACGGCAATACACAGGGAATACTCGACGGATCAATTTTCTACGGAGATCGTATCAATCCATGGTCAATTTCCATATTTGTGGCGTGCCTGATACTTACGAAAGTATTCGCCACTACAGCTACTAATGCAGCAGGTGGCGTTGGTGGCACATTCGCCCCCTCTCTATTCGTGGGTGCAATGACCGGATTTCTATTCGCCTACGTCTTCAATATACTCGACTTCGGAGTAGAACTGAGTCAGAAAAACTTCACGCTTATGGGTATGGCTGGAGTGATGAGCGGTGTGATGCATGCACCACTTATGGCAATCTTCCTCACAGCGGAGATGACCGGAGGGTATAACCTCTTTCTTCCCCTGCTAATAGTATCCACACTTTCTTTCATGACAATCCGTGCCTTCGAGCCTTACAGCATCTACACCATGCGCCTTGCAGAGAAGGGAGACCTCATTACACACGAGAAAGACCGCACTGTACTTACACTTCTGAAAATTGACAATGTAATAGAAAAAGATTTCATCGAAGTACACCCAGAGATGAATCTCAAACAGATGGTAGAAGTAATCTCACAATGCAACCGAAATCTATACCCGGTGACAGACTCGGAAGGGTTGCTTAAAGGCGTGGTGCTTCTTGACGACATACGAAATATAATGTTTCGCCCAGACCTTTACAAAAAAATGCACGTGAGTCGATTCATGTCTATGCCACCGGCCAGACTTGAAATAAACGACACAATGGACAAGGTAATGAACACGTTCGACCAGACAGGTGCATGGAATCTACCGGTTGTAGACAATGGTAGATATGTAGGATTCGTGTCAAAATCAAAAATATTCAATTCATACCGTCGCGTACTGAAACACTATGCAGACGACTAACTCTGACAGCATACCAGAATACCGCACGGCAAATCAATTACATATGGAAAAGAAAGACCTCAAAATAGTATTTTTCGGAACTCCAGAATTCGCAGTGGAGAGCCTTGACGCGTTGCTTGGCAATAATTTCAATGTTGTAGGAGTTGTAACAATGCCCGACAAAGCTGCAGGACGCGGCCATAAACTCTATGAAAGCGATGTAAAACGATATGCAGTGGCAAAAGGGTTACGAGTGATGCAACCCGAGAAACTTAAATCTCCCGACTTCCTCGAGCAATTAAGAGAATGCCATGCAGACCTTTTCATAGTGATAGCATTCCGTATGTTGCCACGCGAAGTGTGGCAGATGCCTAAGCTCGGCACATTCAATCTGCATGCGTCACTACTGCCACGCTACCGCGGTGCGGCCCCAATCAACAGAGCTGTGATGAATGGAGACACAGAGACAGGTGTCACTACCTTCTTTCTAAAACATGAGATTGACACAGGCGAGATTATCATGCAGCGCAAGATCGGTATTCTACCAGAAGATAATGTGGGAGACGTGCACGACAAACTGATGCACCTCGGTGCCGATATGGTAGTAGATACAGTAAACGCTATTATTAAAGGGAATCTCACCACACAGCCGCAACCGGAAGGGGAATTCATCCCAGCACCCAAAATTTTTAAAGAAGACTGCCGCATAGATTGGAATCTCGCAGCTGAAAAAATTCACAACCATGTGAGAGGACTTAGTCCCTACCCTGCGGCTTGGACTGTGATAGAGGATGAATCGGGGAAGATTCTCGAATGCAAGATATTTTCATCCAAACTTACAAGAGAGTCATGTAAGGGTAATGTGGCTGGCTCGTTGAGAGTGGATGGCGACAGGCTTCATGTAGCCACCTCAGACTATTGGATTGAAATTGTGTCGATTCAGCCAGCCGGCAAAAAAAGGATGGACACCGCATCATTCCTTCGCGGATACCATCCTTCTAAAATAAGTCAATAATTATTTATTGTATCAATAGAACTTGACACGCGATGATATCTCGTCAATCGCCTTGAGTTCTGTATCTGAGAAATCTTTATGTTTCAGAGCCTGCAGTGAATCAGAAAGTTGCGAAATGCTACTGCATCCTACTATTACGGATGTAACACCGTGATGAGCCAAAACCCAAGACAACGACATTTGCGCGAGGGTCTGCCCTCTCTTCTCAGCAATATCGTTTAGCAACGACACATTTTTTAGGAGATCTTCGCTAATCTGCGAGGTTTTGAGAAACCTGTCTTGCGTGGCTCTGGAATCTGCAGGAATGCCGTGAAGGTATCTTCCGGTAAGGATTCCTTGGGCGAGAGGAGAGAACCCTATAAATCCAGCTCCACCATCCATCACTCGGTTGAGCATACCGTTATTCTCCATTCTGCGATCAAGAATATTGAGTCTTTCCTGATAGAGAAGACAAGGGGTGTCATGAGCACGAAGATAGTCAAAAGCAACACTAAGAGCCTCCTCTGGCCAGCGCGAGATGCCAATATAAAGAGCCTTGCCACAACGAACTATATCGACAAGAGCCTGTAAAGTCTCTTCGAGCGGTGTCTCCGGGTCATAACGATGACTATAAAAGACATCGAAATAATCAAGATTAGTGCGACGAAGGCTTTGGTCGATAGAAGCCATTAGGTATTTGCGAGATCCCCAATTGCCGTAAGGACCCGGCCACATATCATATCCAGCTTTTGATGCAACAAACATTTCATCGCGATATGGTCGGAATGATTTGTTAAAAACAAACCCGAACGTTTCCTCTGCGGTACCGTAACCTGGACCATAGTTATTTGCAAGGTCAAAAGACGTGATTCCTTGGTCAAAAGCAAAGCGCAATATGTCTTTGCTACGCTCAAGGGGGGCATTTTCACCGAAATTTTGCCATAGTCCCAACGACATCACCGGGAGAAGTATTCCGCTTCTACCACTCCTTCTATATTCCATCCCCGAATCATAACGCTGCGAATCGGCTTTATATATTTCCTCAATCATGGCAAGAATTATCTATTTTACTAAAGAAATTAAAATACAATCATCAATCGCAAAATTAATATGAAAATACGATGCAACAAAATAAAAACGAAAAAAAGATAATCGCTTATAACGAATCTCTTATTATGCCATCAGATGATATGCCTTCTACTATAATGTCATAATCTTGAGACAGTGAAAAATTCAATTTAATCTCTGAACCAGAATATCCAAACTTCACAGACGGAACCCATAGAAGAGTAGGACTACGCTTAATTTCATAGGCATCTGGTTCAGACGAAAGTAGTGGACTTGCATATTCTTTATATTTCTGATATCCTAAAGGAATATAATCTTTTAAGTCGAACTGCTGTTTAAGCCCTTGTTGACTACCATTTTTGGTAGTAATCATTATAACGCCTCCTTCAAATCCATTTCCTAAAATCAGAGATTGTCCCATATTAAGAAAACTAATTTTGTAGATCACTGAAAATGGGAGAGAGAGTTCAACTTCTTTTAAAAGTGGAGTTTGTCCCTCTTGCACCAACGGAGAGATCATAGGAAGAGGGACAATCTCTGGAAGGCCAACACTTCTTCCTTCTTTATACCTTTTACCTCCTGTAAATCTATTGACTCCGAATTTATTAACAACTAATTTATTGCGTTCATTATGTGGATCATAAATAATTCCATCGATAAAATATGTAACGGGTTCACCTCTCCAGTAGAGACGTCCTCCTTTTTGAGTAATTCCAGGCACACCCCTAATTGCCTCCTCTATGCTCGTTATTCCTTGCTGTTCGA
>CAYZPH010000015.1:0-48532 GCA_964480495.1 uncultured Sangeribacter sp. | reverse complement strand
AATCAATGATTTTCAGAGGAATTCGTCGGTCTGATAGACCCTTTAGTGACCCCGGTGGGGCTCGAACCCACGACCCAATGATTAAGAGTCATTTGCTCTACCAACTGAGCCACGGAGTCATCTGTTGGTTGTGCCCTCGGGAATGTTTCCCGTTTGCGACTGCAAAGTTACAACCATTTTTTGTTTTATCCAAATTTTTTGACGGAATTTTTATATTTTTTTGTTTTTATCTGCAATTTTTTGTCTACAAGCTGTTATAATCTTATTTTTTTATGAAATTAGATTATCATGCCGCAGTGCCGGTAATGCGTTGTTTGTAAACAATATAATATAGGTCTTTATCTGCGATGGATTCATCTTGTTTTATGCCTTTTTTAGATTTCTACTGCAAAATGTGTTGAATTGTTAAATTTTTATTAATTTTGCATATGAAAAATCCTCACATACCATTAGGATATGAACTATACTATTATTGACTTCATCTCGCTCTTGGGAGCTGTTTGCCTTTTCCTTTATGGAATGAAGGTGATGAGTGAAGGCCTGCAGAAAGTGGCAGGCGATCGTCTACGCAACATTCTCGGCATCATGACAAAGAATCGTGTCATGGGTGTAATTACCGGTGTCGTGATAACGGCTCTAATTCAGAGTTCAAGTGCATCAACCGTGATGGTTGTAAGTTTTGTCAATGCCGGCCTTATGTCGTTGGCGCAGTCGATGGCCGTGATTTTCGGTGCCAACGTGGGAACCACTTTGACTACTTGGATTATCTCTGCATTCTCTTTTGAAGTAAATATCTCAAGTTATAGCATTCTTCTGCTTGCTATCGGCGTCCCGATGCTCTTTATGAAGAAGAGTGTCCACAAGTCGTTTGGTGAATTCTTGATTGGTTTTGTATTCCTCTTTATGGGGTTGGACCTTATCAGTCAGTATGTGCCGAACCTCAAAGATAATCCCGAGTTGTTGCAGTCTCTGTCGAGCTATACATCGCTCGGATATGGCTCTGTATTGATTTTCTTTGCGGTAGGTGTCATTGTTACTATGGTGGTGCAAAGCTCTGCTGCTACGTTTGCTATCACTCTAGTGATGTGCTCGCAGGGCTGGATATCATTTACTCTTGGTTGTGCTATTATTCTTGGAGGAAATATCGGTACGACAATTACTCCGGTCCTGGCCTCTCTAAGTGGCAATCTTGCTGCAAAACGTACTGCTATGGGGCATGTGCTCTTCAATGTGCTCGGTTCGGTAATAGTGTTGTTTATCTTCAATCCGTTTGTGAACCTTGTTGGCGACATCTCGCAGTGGTGTAATGGCCTTAATCCGCTTGATGTTGATGCCGCTCAAGAGGCAAGAATGGCAGATTCTACTCTTCTTGACCCTGCCGGAGGACTTACATCTCGGGCTCAGGCATCAGTGGCTTTCGGCCTTGCGATGTTCCCGACTGTATTCAATGCCTTTAACCTTATGATTATGATATGGTTCACAAAAGTCTATGTGAAATTTGTTTGCTGGGTTATGCCTGCAAAACATAAGGATGATGAGGAGGATTTCTCTCTTAAGTTTATTAATCGTGGTCTGCTAACTGCTTCAGAACTCAATATTGCTCAGGCGCAAAAGGAGATTGAGGTCTATGGCAAACGAGTGGCTCGAATGATTGGAATGGCAGAAGAAATTATTCATCTTAATTCTGATAATCCTCGATATTCAGAAGTGTTCTCGCGTATTGAGAAATATGAGGATATATCAGATAAAATGGAGATTGAAATCGGTAATTATCTTAACAAAGTGGCCGAGGGTCGTCTGTCGCCGGAAGGTAAGATGCGAGTGGCTGGTATGCTTCGTGTTATTTGCGAGATTGAGTCTATTGCAGATTGCTGTTTCAATGTGGCAAAGACCACCAAACGAAAGTTGCAGAATAATGTGAAATTCCCAGCTGTAATCGAAGAAGAGGTGGATCGTATGTTCAGCCTTGTAGATAAGGCAATTGCCAATATGTTGGAAATTCTTAAGGAAATGGAATCTCCGGACGACTCCAGAATTATTACCTCATACAATATAGAAAGGGAAATTAACAACTACCGCAATCAGCTCCGAGATACAAATATCGCAAATATCAACAATAAGATGTATGACTTCCGCGACGGTATCTTCTTTATGGATCTTATAGGGGAAGGTGAAAAGATTGGAGACCTCGTGCTAAATGTCGTGGAAGGTGTGAAGCATCAGTTCCGCGAGGAAGAGATTGCCTGATTATAATTTGGCGTGATGAAAAAGAATCGGTATTGTGTCATAATGTGCGGTGGCGCCGGCACTCGTTTTTGGCCATTCAGCCGTGAAACCCGCCCCAAGCAGTTTATCGATTTTTTTGGTATCGGCAAGTCTTTGCTACAGATGACTGTGGAAAGGATCAAGTCTGTTGTGCCCGAGGAGAATATTATTCTGCTCACCAATGAGTCTTATGCCGATATAGTGCGTGCACAACTCCCCGGTATCGCGCCGGAACACATTCTCCTTGAGCCGGCTCGTCGTGACACCGGTCCGGCTATTCTCTGGGCTGCCCACCATATCGCAGCAAGGCACCCTGAAGCCTCATTCGTTACGCTCCCTGCCGATCATGTTATTTTAAAAGAGGCTCGGTTTCATGATGTCTTGCGCCGTGGATTTGAATTTGTAGAGTCGGCAGATCGTCTCCTTGCAATAGGTCAGATCCCGGCTGTCTCAAACACTTCCTATTCTTACATACAGAAAAGCGATTCTTTTCGCAACAACTCCGATATGTTTGGCATAAAAACAATCGCGGAGAACCCTGACAAAGAGATGGCAGAGATATTCCTAAAATCAGAAGAGTTCCTATGGAATGCAGGAATATACTTGTGGACAGCGAAATCTGTGATCAAGGCTTTTGATAGGTATGCTCCGGATATTGCCTCGCTATTCGATGCGGAAACTGCTGTCTATGCTGGGGAGTCAGAAATGAAATACATTGCCGATGTTTTCCCTAAAGCGGCCTCTCTTTCTGTAGACTATGCTATTATGGAGAAGGCAGATAATGCCTATGTGCTCCAGACTGATATCGGATGGAGTGACCTTGGAACATGGAATGCTCTTCATGATTTGTCTCCCAAAAACAAGGAGGGCAACGTGACCCAGAACTGCCGGTCGTTGCTTTATGACTGCAAAGATTGCATTGTGGCTGCTGATGGCGACAGAATAGTCGTGGCTGAAGGCCTTTCTGACTATATTATAGCTGATGCCGGTAACGCTCTTTTGATATGTCCTATTGATGCGGAACAGCGAATCCGCAATATTGTCAATGATATTCGCGACCGCTTCGGGGCAGACTATGTCTGACTTCTATCCTCTGTAATCTATCTTCTAAAATTGTTCTTGTTTAAGAGACTAATTTCTGCAATAATATGGCTTGTTGCAGAGACTTCGTTGCGATTCTGAAAAAAAAATTGTAAATTTGTGGATTGTTTGCAAAATAATGAATTGGTTTAAACAACTTTTGTTTAGATGATAACGAAAAAATATAATCTGATTAACAATATAGGTGGCTGGGTAGTGTTTGCTATCGCGTTGGTTACCTATTGGCTTACTCTCGAGCCTACCGCATCTTACTGGGATTGCGGAGAGTTTATAATACAAGCAGATAAGCTTGAGGTCGGACACCCACCGGGCAACCCTATTTTTATGCTCACGGGGCGTTTCTTTGCTAATTTTGCACCGGATGCCGAGCACGTCCCTCTGATGGTGAACGCGATGAGCGGACTTTTGTCTGCTCTCACAATTCTTCTACTTTTCTGGACTATAAGCCATCTCGTAAGGCGACTTATCGTTCCTGATGATTACGATGGAGAATTGTCTCTCGGAAAGTATGCGGTTATTATGGGATCTGCTTTTGTGGGTTCTTTGGCGTATGCTTGGAGCGACACTTTTTGGTTCTCGGCAGTGGAAGGGGAGGTCTATGCTTTCTCTTCATTCTGTACGGCTCTTGTGTTCTGGCTCATCCTAAAATGGGAAAACCGTTGCGGTCAGCCTCATGCCGACAGGTATTTGGTGCTGATTGCCTACATAATCGGTGTCAGCGTGGCGGTGCACCTTCTTAACTTGCTTTGTATCCCCGCTATTGTTCTTGTCTTTGCCTACAGAAAATGGAAAGACATGAATGTGAAGAAGTCGCTCTGCGCTCTACTTGTGTCGTTTGCCATTGTATTCTTTGTGCTTTACGGCCTTGTGCCCGGTTTTATAAAAGTGGCACAGCAGTTTGAACTCTTCTTTGTAAATACTGTCGGGCTGAGCTTCAATAGCGGTACTATTATCTACGCTTTGACAATGGTTGCAGTGTTCGCGTGGGCGATTGCCTCGCTAAAAATGCAGAAGAGTGCAAATATGATTCGCATCTCGTTTGTGGCTGCAATTGCTGTCTCTGGCGTATTCTGGATTGGCAATGGAATTGCTTTGTGCCTGATCCTTCTCGCTGCTTTGTGTGTGGCACTGTGGTGGTATTTTGGAAAGGCTGTGCCTGTAAGAGTGCTGAACGTAATTACGTGGAGCATTTTCATGATTTTTGTAGGATATAGTAGCTATGCGCTAATCCTTATTCGCTCTACAGCTGACACCCCGATGAATCAGAATGCACCAGACAATGTGTTTGACCTCTCAACCTACCTCAACCGTGAGCAGTATGGCGAGAATCCACTATTGTATGGAGAAACTCTCTACTCGCAGGTGCAGAAGCAGCGTGTTGGCAGTTATACCGACACTCTCGCACATTCTCAAGACGGATATCCTATAACTCTTACCACTCCTCAATATACTTCGGTGGTGAATAAGGGAAAACCTCTATATGTAAAGGGTGTGAAGGGGGCTGTCCCAAAATCGGAATATGAGTTCCTTTCTCCTTCAGATATTGCCCAAAATACTCGACTCGCAGAGACTCGTAAAGACTACTATGTAAAGAAAGACTATAAGTCTGAACCTGTCTACAATCCTGAGCTAAATATGCTGTTCCCGCGCATATACAGTCGCCAGCATGAGACACTCTATCGGCAGTGGGTAAATCTTGATACCGGAAGTAACAATCTCGTGCAAATCCATGCTATTGACCTCGATGGTAAAGCGATACCCGAACTTGAAACGGGTAGAGAACCTCAATACAACGAGGCTACAGGTATAGTGGCTTATGCTCCGAAATTTGTCTTTAAACCTTCGTTTAGCCAAAACTTGGCTTATTTCTTCAACTACCAGCTAAGCCACATGTATATGAGATACTTCATGTGGAACTTCGTGGGACGTCAGAACGATATCAACAATCAGAGTGGAGAACTAGACGCGGGTAACTGGATTTCGGGTATCTCTTTCATAGACAATGCTCGTCTCGGTGACCAAAGCCTTCTTCCTGATGATCTTGGAAAGAATAATCCGGGTCACAACGTGTTCTATATGCTTCCGTTGATTCTTGGTCTGCTTGGCCTTTGCTGGCAGTCGTTTGAAGGTAAACGTGGCATCGAGCAATTCTGGGTGGTGTTCTTCCTATTCTTTATGACTGGTATAGCTATCGTGCTATATCTGAATCAGGTGCCAAACCAACCACGCGAACGTGACTATGCGTTTGCCGGAAGTTTCTATGCTTACGCGATTTGGCTCGGTATGGGAGTTGCGTGCATATGGCGCTTACTGTGTATGATCCCGGCTGTGAAGAAGAAAAAACTTGAGGACTCGATGGGGTGGGTTGCCGCTACAGTTTCTCTATTGGTGCCTCTGCAGATGGTGAGTCAGACTTGGGATGACCATGATCGTAGCGGCAGAACTGCTATGCGAGACTTTGCTATCAACTATCTTAACAGTGTTGAACCAAATGCAATTGTCTTCTGCAATGGTGACAACGATACCTTCCCTCTATGGTATGTACAGGAGGTGGAGGGTGTACGTCCCGACGTCAAGATTATAAATCTCAGCTATCTTAACTCTGACTGGTATGCAAACCAGCAGCGTATGCAGAGTTACGATGCCGCTCCGGTGAAATTTACAGCAACACCATCCGACTATGCCTACGGACATCTTGATGTGACACTCCCGGGTAGAAGTGGTAGCGCAGACCTCCTTACTGCTCTAAAGGCTCTATATGCCGGGCAGTATGATGCTCGTTATGGCTATCCGATGCTTTCTGCTGCTCAGTTTACCATCCCTGTCGACAAGGCAAAGGTGCTGGAACGCGGACTCGTGGCTCCTGAAGATTCTGCACGTATCGAGGATTATATCGTGCTTGACCTTTCCAATGCAACTGCTGTTATGTCGAAGGGATATGTGGGACTCGGAGAATTGCTGATGCTCGATATTATCGCTACAAATGCCGCCAATGGTTGGGAACGCCCAATCTACTGGGCTTCTACAGTTGGTCCTGACTATCATCTCGGACTTACTCCTTACGTGAAAAGTACCGGTATGACTCATCAGCTGACTCCGACGATTAATCCGGATATGCAACCCAGAACAGATAGAGCCTATAATGTGGTGAAAAACTATTTGTGGGGTGGTGCTGACAAGGTGAATAAAGCCGGTGATGTTTACTACGATGAAACGGCTCGTCGCATGCTGGTGTCTACGCGTACTTCTATGGCTGATGTGGCAAGCACACTCATTGCAGAAGGTGACATGTCGACATCGGCAGGCGATAGTGTGAATGCTCTTGGTAAATATCGTCAGGCTGCTGAAATTGCTGATCTTCTTGGAGAGAAGTTAAGTGATAAGGCTGCTCCTTATTCTATCGGCACTGCAATCACCTTGGCCCAGATAAACTGTATGCTGGGTGAAACGGATATGCTTGGCGATACCGCACGCCTTGAAAAGGGACGCAAACAGTTGCTCGCTCTGATGGAACGCTATGGACAGAGTCTGCGCTACAATAAGGCGATGCGATATGATTTCGGTAACCCCGCTATGACATATGAAAACCAGCTGATCCCTTATCAGTATTACCGCTTCGTTGAACTATTCACTCACCATGGCGGCAATATGAAAGATGTGGAACCGATACTTAAGAAGTATGGCCTTGACTTGAACGAGATAAAGAAAGACTATGAACGCTATATAGGCGCATCTTCTGCGTATGAGGAAGGTGGCAGCAATGAAGGACTCACGTGGGCGGATTTCGAAGGTGAAATAGCAAAATATTGCGAGGTCGCAAACGAGATGGCTTCTCTCTCTCCTGAGGAATATGCTTCCAGAACTGCCGATGAGAAGATGATTGACTCGGTGGTATATAGCGTTATCGAGTATTATCTTGAAAGTGGAGGCAAAGAGGAGAATCTGCTGAAGTATGAACACTATAAGAACCTCGATAAGGAGCGCGCTAAGCGACTGAGCGAGGTTCAGCAGGGACTTCGCTGATATGCTTCTGCCACAGGAGAGAATCCCGGCGGTGGTGCGATATTTGGCATTTCTTAGAGATATCTGGTTTCGTGGTGATGCTGATTCTCGGTCGGTCTATCTTACCTTTGATGATGGCCCGATACCGCAGTCTACTCCATGGTTGCTTCGTACTCTTGAAGAGTATGGTGTGCGAGCTACATTCTTTATGGTAGCAGACAACGCCCTGCGTTATCCTGAATTGCATCGAGCAGTGCTTGAGGCCGGACATGTGGTAGGTAATCATACATTTCACCATGTGCCACCGTTTAAACAGAGTGTGAACGAAATGATGGAGGATGTTGCCCTTGCAGACAGCATCCTCCATTCACGTCTTTTTAGGCCACCTCATGGGTTGATAAGCCTTAAGCAACAACGGTCTCTTATTGATGCCGGCTATAGGATGGTGATGTTTGATCTTAATGTGCTGGATTATCATGCAGATCGCACGCCTGAGGAGATTGTTAAATCGGTCAGAATGCACGTGCGCCCGGGTTGTATCGTGAATTTTCACGATTCGCTTAAATCTATCGATAAACTCAAGATTGCTCTCCCGGAAATTCTGAAAATGCTTCGCGATAGGGATTACACTATGGAACCCCTGCCACAACCTTGAACTGGCGCAATAGTAGTTAGATTAGAATCAGAATATGGAGCCGTAAGATGCGCGGTCAAGGGCCCGATAGCCAATGGCTTCTGCAATGTGGCGGGAGAGTACTGGCGCAGTGACAGCAGCTTCTGGTGTCATCGTGGAGGAGTATTCAAGATCTGCAATGGTGCGAGCTACTCGCAGTATGCGGTCGAATGCCCTGGCACTCATGTTAAGCTTGGTCATGCGTTCCTTGAGTCTTGACAGTCCTTCTTCGTCAGGCCATGCGTATGAGTGAAGAAGGCGTGAATTCATTTGTGCATTGGAGTATATTCCTGGCTCGTTTTTGAAGCGTAGATTCTGGATTATTCGAGCTTTTACCACTCGGTCTCTTATAGCTCGACTTGACTCTGCCGGTGCGGTGTTTGCTATGTCGTCGAAAGCCACAGGCTCGATCTCGCACTGTATGTCGATGCGGTCGAGTAGCGGTCCGCTAATGCGGTTCATGTATTTGGCTACAGCTCCCGGAGGACAGGTGCATCGCTTGGTGGGATGCCCATAGTATCCGCATGGACATGGGTTCATCGACGCTACAAGCATAAATGATGCAGGGTAATCTACTGTGTATTTTGCTCGAGACACAGTGATGGTTCGGTCTTCTATTGGCTGCCTGAGCACCTCGAGTACAGATCGGGTGAATTCTGGAAATTCATCAAGAAATAGCACTCCGTTGTGCGCAAGCGATATCTCGCCTGGCATGGGGTTTGTGCCTCCTCCTACGAGTGCAACAGGCGATACTGTGTGGTGTGGCGTTCGAAATGGACGGTGAGTCATTAACATAGACCCTCGTTGCAGTTTCCCCGCTACAGAATGAATTTTTGTGGTTTCCAGAGCTTCTGCCAGACTTAAAGGTGGCAGTATAGATGGCAGACGTTTTGCCATCATCGATTTGCCGGCCCCCGGAGGCCCTACCATCAGTATGTTGTGCCCTCCGGCACATGCCACTTCAAAGGCTCTCTTCACGCTATCCTGCCCCTTAACCTCTGAAAAATCGAAATCGAAACGGTCTGCTTCGGCGGCAAATATTTCTCGGGTATTGATTACTGTGGCTTGAAGTTCCGACGTTCCGGAAATTATTCCCACTGCATCGGAAATGTTTTTAACACCGAAAACTTCTACACGGTTTACTACTGCAGCCTCTGTCACATTTGCCTCTGGCACAATGAGTCGTTTGAATCCCATTTCGCGAGCCTTGATAGCCATAGATAGCACTCCTCTCACAGGAAGTACAGAGCCATCGAGCGATAGCTCTCCCATGATCATATAGTCTGAGAGGTTTCCTACAGGCACCTTTTCGTTTGCTGCAAGCACACCGATAGCCATTGGTAGATCGAAAGCAGATCCTTCCTTTTTTACATCGGCTGGCGAAAGATTGATAACCGTACTTTTGTGTGGGAAGCCTATCCCACTTTGTTGCAATGCGGTAGTGATGCGCGTATATGCTTCCTTTACAGCGGTGTCAGGCAAACCGACGATGCTGAATATGGAGCCCTTCTGCACGGCGGTTTCTATCGTTACCACTATGGCATCGATGCCTGAAATAGCGGCAGAATAAACCTTGGTCAACATTTTCTTGAGTTGTGTGGTATTGTAGATTTCTTTTTTTTGACTAGCCGGTATTGCTGATACAACTATTGCTGATTCTTTTTAGAACTGTGCTTGGGCTTGCCAGTAGTTTCAGCTTTATCTTTTGTCGACATTACCTTGCGGAATGCAGCTGCGGCTTTATTCATGTCATTGCCTGAATAGAGGCTTTGCGCATTCTTTCCCGTTACTACCACCCAAGGTATGCGGCCTATTCCAAGACGTACAATTTTGGGGTCTGCAATGCCATGAGGCATCCATCCATGAACCACGCCTTGAAGGGTGTCGCGACGAAGCGTTGCAACCCACGTCATGCTGTCGGTCTGTATCGATATGTCAGCGATTATTCGGCGTGTGCTGTCTTTGTATTCTTTCGAGAGTGCCTTGATGGTGTCAATCGCTACGTGATGGGCTGAATTGTTGTCTTCATAGAAATAAAGTATTGCAGCTTTCGCTTTTGCAAGTTTCAGCGTATCAAGACCGGTACTTTTCGTGCGGATTACAAGATTGCTTGTTTTCGGATCTTTTGCTCTAGTCAGATTTCCATCTGCTGTTACAGTAAATTCAATTCCGGGAAAATCCGGAGCTCCACACATTTCAATAATTTCTTGCTGTCTTGCATCTTTGTCGATTAAATTCCATATTCTTACGAATCCATCAGGATCAGCGTTGCGATCCCATTCGGTAAGCATTATGATTGTCGACAATTCTTTATCCGGATTTTTTTTAACAAAATTCTCTATAGCTTTTGGGGCGTCTTTCCCTGCTGTTGAATTTCTCCATTTGCTCCACTCTTCGGAAAGATTATTGCCGGTCACTGTCCATGTGTTCATGTCGGAAGAAGACCCGGCGATTACAAGGTTGTCTCCCCTTTCTGCATAGAGAATGATTGAAGAATTGGGAGAAGATGCGTCTCGAAGATATACGAGTGTCGGGCGGCGTGTCACACACGGCACTTCTGCTTTACCCTCCTGTACCGAGGCTGTATGCTCGAGCCAAGCTCCTTTGTGTGAGTCCCATGCGTAGTAGGTCACTATATAGTTGCCTATAAATTCTTTGGGAAATTCAAAATGAATGCTGAATTCATTTTTTATGCATCCTCCGGCACATAGAATGATGATAAATCCCACTAAAATGGTAAAAATCTTGATTCCTAAACTCTTCATGCCACAAATTTAGCAAATCTTATCCATTTATCAAAATATCAGAGCTGACCTTGTTCTATGAGGTGGGCTATTCGGTCGATGGTGGCGTCTTCTTTGTTTTTGTCAGGATGAAACCCCGCTTTCATGTTCATACCGAAGAATTTGCCGAACGTCTGCCAGAAACCGGCCCTGAAACTGCCAAGGAAAGCCTTTACGATGTTGAACGAACTCTGATCCGTTTCGCGGTTGATAAGTTTAAGTAGAATCTTTCCTTGGTTTTTAGTCATGTGTTTTACTACTGGCTTATACTGCTCGAAGATATCCTTTTCAAGGCGTTTAAGGTGCTTTTCTCGCGTTTTTTCGTCGGGAATGGTCAAAATATACTCATAAGTTTCGCAAAGGGCTGAAAACGCGAGTTTTGCGTATGGAAGAGTCTTGCGCACATCTCTTACTGTTCGCCAGTAGAATTCTTCTTGCTTTTTATTTTTGAATTTTAGCGGCGGATATACATAGAAATCGTTGAAGATTGTCATGCGTACGATATCTCCGTATTCGTCTACAAACCGATAGAACCCCTTTACCGGCTTCACTGTGATACTTATGTCGCTGTCGTATTCCGGAATCTCAGGCATTGGGAGCGACGTATCGGCTCTGCTACCAATTGTTATGGCAGCTAAGAGCAGAAGTAAGATGTATCTCAGTCCGGTCACGTTTTGAAGTGTTCTATAGAAAGCCTTATTATTTAGTGCGTCAGAGTTTGTACGATAATATGTCGGATCGACTCAGCAACATGATTATGTCTTTGCCGTAGCGGAAGAGTGGCTCGATTAAGGAGTGCTCTGGGTCTATCCCCGTAAGAAGTCTCTGCTCTATTGCATTGAAGCGGCTGGAGTATTCTTTCCGTAGGCAGAGTATGCCTTCGATCTGAGCCTCGTAATCCGAGATTTGCAGAATCGTAGAGAGTAGACTCTTGTTGAGCGTTTCCAACTCTGAAGGATACCTTGATATGATTTCTGCTATTTCAGGAAAGAAATGCTGAAAATATGGTTCCTTCCCATATGCTGCTTCGATCGCACCGAGATGAATTCTTGTCCAGTCGCCGTGTGCCGATATTCTGAGAGCATGAGGATCAAGTCTCTTGACGGCTGCTGATCCTCCTTCTACCGGCACCGTCAGTACTAAGCCCTCGGGGGCATTAGACCATATTCGGGTTCTGGTCAGAAATCTGCCGGATTGAACCATGCAAGGTTTTTCTCCGGAGCGACACCATGCGGTGGAGGGTAGATATGGCGGAAGGCCTGATATCATTCTTTCCATTTGGTGTCTTTGTCGGGATTTGCATCGCGGAGAATTCGGTTCCAGCGGATTTTCCCTTCAAATAGACCCCTTTCCTCGTCGAGCGACATGATTATAAACATTGGACTGCCAACGATATGATCTTCCGGTACGAATCCCCAGTAGCGAGAGTCTGCCGACCGATCTCGGTTATCTCCTTGCATCCAATAGTAATCCATCTTGAATGTGTAGTGGTCGGTCTGTTGGCCATTGATGTATATTTTGCCATCTTTCTCATAGAGGTCGTTGCCTTCGTAAGTGCGGATAGCTCTCTCGTATATCGGCAGATTATCATGTGTTAAATGTAGAACTGAACCCTTCTTGGGAATCCACAATTCGCCCATGTTGGGGCGTGTCCAGTCATAGGTATTGCCGAGAGGAAACATGCCTCCAAGCTCATAAAAACCGCTGTCTGACTCTTTAGTTAGCGGACCATCAATCTCAGGCCATTTTTCAACAGCCGCTTTGGCTTCAAGGGTAAGAGGAACATCGTAGAACTTATATGGAATGCCGTCTACAATTATCGGAGCATTGCCATGGTCTTCCTCCCTAACTCCGATTTCTTGCCATTTGTCGTCGGGAATGATTGTCTTAACCGGAATTATGTAGTTATACTGCACATTTTCGGCGTCTTCAATCGGAGAACCATTGATGTATATCACATCGTTTTTTATCTGGAGCGTTTCGCCCGGAAGTCCGACTGCCCTTTTTACATAATTCTCACGGCGGTCTACCGGACGCACCACAAGGTCGCCAAACATTGCCTTGTTTGCCTCAATATAAGCCTTGGGATCGTCTACTCCTCGACTCTTGAGCTCGTAGCATATCTGATAGTAGTCCGGATTTGGAATCTTTGTGGCTACAGTGTCTCCATTGGGATAGTTAAACACTACGATATCACCGCGTTCTATCTTACGGAGTCCGGCAAGACGATGGTATTCCAATTGAGGCTTGTCAAAATAACTCTTCGTGTTTACTAAGGGTAGGGTGTGTTGTGCCAGAGGAAAGTGAAGAGGAGTCTGAGGCACGCGAGGGCCATATATCGTTTTGTTGACCCATAGATAATCGCCTACAAGAAGAGATTTCTCAAGCGATGAGGATGGTATCTTGTAGTTCTGACCAATAAACGCGAAAATGAAATACACCAAGACAAGTGCATACACAATCGCATCAATCCATGAGAATATGGTCCTCACTATAGGATTTTTAGACTGTTTCCACCAACTCCAGGGTATGAACTGAGTGATATAAATATCAATTAGCAGTAGCCATAGTGGCAGAAGCCAAGCATTCTGCATCCACAGCACCCACAAGAAGTATATCAAAGAAACTATGCCGAAGCGCACCCATCGCGTAGGACGCACTCCCTTAAGCCTGGCAGAGAGGCTGGTTATAAATCGATTCATAAATATATAACGATGTCACTCGCGTTTTTATTGAGAGTGGATTCAGAATTTCAGCATGTCTTTCATGGTGAAGAATCCAGTCTGACCCGATCCGATCTTTATAGGTCCGACGGAGAATTTGTGGCATTTTTCTCCTAGCCATTCAGCAGCTAAAACTGCACCGAGTGCAAATCCTTCGCGGCTTTTTGCCGAGTGAGAGATGGTAATGGTGTCTTGGGGTGAGTCCCATGTCACTGAATGGATGCCGGGAACCTCTCCTTCTCTCCGGTGGGAGATGTAAAGTGTCCCTTCTTCTTGTGTCGGAGCTTCTCCGTTTTCTGTTACTTCTGCGGGCTCTTTCCACTCCTTGACCTTGTCAGATTCTTGTATGATTTCCTCTGCAATTGTTATTGCTGTGCCTGAAGGATGGTCGAGTTTGTGGATATGGTGTACTTCCTCCATGCTCGGACTATATTGTGAATATCCGTTCATAATCTTTGTCAGATAACGGCTTACTGCTTCGAATATGTTTACACCGATGGAGTAGTTGCTACTATAGAAAAGTGCCCCCTTGCCACTTTCACATACAGACTTTACAGCCGGAAGTGAGTCTATCCATCCCGTTGTGCCACATACCACGGGAACTCCGGCTGAGAAGCATTTTAGAATATTGTTGACGGCCGATGATGGTGTGGAGAACTCTATGGCTACATCCGACTTGCGGAAAGCCTTGGAGTCAATGTCTGCTTCATTGTCGGTGTCAATGACTATGCTTATTTCGTGTCCGCGGTCTTTTGCTATCTGTTCTATCATATGGCCCATCTTGCCATATCCTATAAGAGCTATTTTCATTATATTGTCTGTTTTCTGGTTGATTAGAATCCGAAATTAATGTTGTCTATGTAGAGTGTGAGTCCCTCGGTGCCTATGTAGGCCTCACCGCAAGACGATGATGCCATCATTAGCACATGAGTTGGTGTGGCATCGGCATCATCCCATCCTACTTCGTGAACAGGCACGAGCTTCCCTTTGGAGTTTTTTGCGTAGTATGCTTTTTCGCCATCGAGCAGCCCCATCCACGGTTTGTAGAATCGTTCTTTTGTGATGTCTCCATAGTGGATTGGCAACACATGCTGCTTGGTCCATGGCACAGATTTGTCGTATCTCTCGCGTGCAGTTCCGACCCTCTTTGCATAGATGTTTCCGTCTTCGTCTTCCCAGCGTCGTTGCAGCAGTACGTAGACTTCTGCATTGTCACGTCCCTGCAGAGTCTTCTTCTTGCTGAAACCCGTAGATTTTATTCTTGTGTTCGCTGAGGGCATCACTACTTCATAGTCGTAAACAAGTGCCGTCGGTCGTTTTGTGTATGGAATACCCATTTCCATCTTGGAATATGCGTTTGTTGTAGAACTGATTGGCTCAAAAATCTCACCAAGAAAAATTGATCCTGCTACCATCACATCCATGTTGACGATGCCTAGAGCCTTGACGTTTTCCATCTTTGCTACGCATTTTGCCACGGTAGACCCCTGGCGCTTCGCCGGACTGACTGTTGTTGACCCTTTTACAACTCCACACACCTTGGCGTATGCATTAGAGGTTGCCCACGGAGAGCCTCCCAAGTTTTGATAAGCCTTGTTGCCGTTTATGACCTGTGTGGGGGCTATCTCATATATGACTTTCGGTTTCCCTCCAATTATTGCTGATTCTTTAATATTTCGAGTTACCCAATTCTCCATGTTGCCGTACTTGATAGGTTCAAGCCGAAGTGCAGTAGAAGTTTGTGCTGATAGAATAAGTGCGGTGAGAGAGATGAATAGGTGTTTTTTCATAAAAATATGTTTCCGTTTTGAATAATCTGTTGTCTTAGGTTCTCTTGTCTTGCTTCCTCAAGACTCTCTATAATGTTATCGATAGATAGTGAGGATTCGTCTGTTTCCGCAAATATGCATTCTGGTGGCGTCATGCGCAACGATTCTGCATTGAATTTCTCTCCAAAGCTAAGGAAGCATCCGTTTTGAATATATATTTCTGTGATAGATGGTTTGTTGCGGAATCCGTGAATAATCCATGGTTGTGTCGGATTTATGTCTTTTTTTAGTCCAACAATTATGTCGTGGGCTTTAACAGAGTGTATGATTAGGGGCTTCTGAAGTCTTTCGGCAAGTAAAGCCTGTCGTCTGAATGCAAGCATTTGAGTCGCAAGTAAACCTCCATTTGCAATGTCAATGCCACACTCGCCAATTGCTGATACCTGGGGAGTAGTTGCAGCTGCTACGAGCTCTATCCAGATTTCTTCTTTTATGCGCATGTCGCTACCACAGAAAAGACCAAGGTGCCAAGGGTGTAACCCGACAGACCATTTCTGCACACCGGTAGGTGTGAAACCTATCGGAGAAGTAGAGATGATAGCCTCGGGCGACGGATACGCGTGATGTGTGTGGCAATCTAAGATCATAATTTATAATAAACCATAATTTTATAACAAATTTGAGGGGATAAGTTATTGAAAAAGTATTGAGAAGTTGTAATTAATACTCAAAATATGGAAAGTTAGGATAATGTTGGTTAATTTTTTTATTTGATGTAAAATGCATGTTATCAGCATTGTAGGTGATTTTTGTCGTTTTTTATGAAAAAAGTTGTGTGAAAAATTTGCACGAATAGAAAAATTGTTGTAACTTTGCACTCGCAAAAGGGAAATTATTCTCTTAATGAGTTTAAATAATGTTTTATAAACATTCCTTGGTGCGGTAGTTCAGCTGGTTAGAATGCCGGCCTGTCACGCCGGAGGTCGCGGGTTCAAGTCCCGTCCGCACCGCAGAGGAGAGAGGAAGAGCAGTATGGTCAACTTCGGTTACCTACTGCTCTTTTTCGTTGTCTATTTTTATTCACAGTGGATTATCAGGTCACCGGAAAATCTACTGACCCTTTCTGTCCTGGCTACTCAATCTGTCAACGGATATCACCGAGGGTAAGGAATTGTCTATGGCAAGCTAATGCAAGTCCAATTTATCACAACAATAGCATACGCCTCTGAAGTGCCGTCCACTGAAGCATCCGCCTGATATATTATGCCTTTTCCTAAGTGTGGCATTCTATTGCGCGAATATACAATATGTTGCTTATAAAAGAAGCGACCCTACTATAATTAGTAGAGTCACTTTAATATTTAAGACTGGCTTATATTCAGCCTTTATACTTCTTGATAATAAGCGCTGCGTTGTGTCCGCCGAATCCGAATGTATTAGACAAAGCTGCGTTTATTTCGCGTTTTTGTGCCTTGTTAAACGTCCAGTTCATTTCGTAGTCGATTTCTGGATCGTTGTCGCCCTCTTCATGATTGATTGTAGGAGGCACAATGTCATCGGTAACTGCTTTTACTGTCATAATTGCCTCAAGGGCACCAGCAGCTCCGAGAAGATGACCTGTCATTGATTTAGTAGAACTTAGGTTCATCTTGTAGGCGTGATCACCAAAGACTTTCTTGATCGCTTTGGCTTCGCTTATGTCTCCTACAGGTGTTGATGTGCCGTGGAGATTGATATAGTCGATGTCTTCTGGCTTCATTCCGGCATCACGAAGGGCATTCTCCATTACCAAAGTTGCTCCGAGACCTTCCGGATGAGTTGCTGTGATATGGTAAGCATCTGCACTAAGACCACCACCGGCTACCTCTGCGTAAATCTTTGCTCCACGTGCCTTGGCGTGTTCAAGTTCCTCAAGCACGAGAGCTGCTGCGCCTTCGCCAATTACGAAACCGTCGCGCGAACCGCTCATCGGACGAGATGCGGTCGTGGGTGAGTCGTTGCGTGTGGAAAGAGCTTTCATTGAGTTGAAACCACCTACTCCTGCTGGGTAAATTGCTGCTTCTGCTCCTCCCGCTACGATGGCATCTGCCATGCCGAGACGGATGTAATTGAATGCATCTACTAAAGCATTGTTCGACGATGCACAAGCTGAAACTGTCGCAAAGTTCGGACCTCTGAAGCCATGGTCGATAGAAATCTGACCGGCGGCAATGTCAGCAATCATTTTGGGGATAAAGAAAGGATTGTATTTCGGGCCGTTCTCTTTGTGTGTCTCATAATATCCGGCTTCTTCCTCAAATGTATGGAGACCACCGATACCTGCGGCAAAAATGACACCTACACGGTTCTTGTCGATTCCTTCCTCGTTTTCAAGTCTGGCGTCATCTATAGCTTCGTTAGCTGCTGTGAGCGCGTACATAGCATAAAGGTCGAGCTGACGCGCTTTCTTGCGGTCGAAGTGCTCGGCTGGGTTAAATCCCTTTACCTCGCATGCGAACTGTGTCTTGAACAACTCAGCATCGAAATGCGTGATAGGACCGGCTCCGCTGACGCCATTCTTGGCGTTTTCCCATGTAGTGGCAACATCGTTGCCGATGGGGGTAAGGGCACCAAGACCCGTGATTACAACTCTTTTTAATTCCATATTCTTGTTGACACGCTTATTCTCCTCAAGACAGCATTCCTCGTTATTAAACGTGGATTATCTGTCTTGAGAATAATATGCAAAATTGTTTCGGATTATACGTGTGCTTCGATATAAGCGATTGCATCGCCTACAGTAGCGATCTTTTCAGCGTCTTCGTCAGGAATTGTGATGCCGAATTCTTTCTCAAACTCCATGATGAGTTCTACGGTGTCAAGTGAGTCTGCACCGAGATCTGTGCTGAAGCCTGCTTCAGGTGTTACTTCGTTTTCGTCTACTGTGAGCTTATCTACGATGATAGCCTTTACTCTGTTTTGAATATCAGACATGATCTTGATAATTTTGTGTTATAAATTTGTTAATTAATTTTTTTCTGGTTGCAAAACTAATTAAAAATTTCCATATACCGAAATTTTTAGGCTTTTTTTGCACAAATTTTTCATAAATGTGCATAATTTGACCTAAATTACTCGTTTTTTTGCTCCAAAAATAGCGAAATCGTAGTTACTTCACCTCCCATGTTTCCATGGTGGTGATGATCATGTCTCGAAGGTTTTTATAGCCCTTGCGCGACTTGACTTCTTCAACCTGGCGTGCCACTTCTTCCTCGTAGGTGAGGGCTTCGTAGTCTCGTATCACACCGAGGGCGAGCGGTAGATTCTTGCCGTCCATCATTGCGAGTTGCTGCTGCAGAAAGTTGTTTTCGCAGTGAGCGTCATGCACGAGTATGTCATCAATCGTATACCCGTCTTCTCCAATAGTGACAGCCTTTATGGCAAAACCATCTTGCACGAGACCCTTGTCATGGTTGGCTCCGAATATCATCTTTTCACCGTGGCGAAGATGTATGGTGTGGTCATCACGAAGCCCTTTGTCTACAATCCCGGCGTGGATGCCGTTGTTGAAAATTACGCAGTTCTGCAGAATCTCCACTACAGATGCTCCTTTGTGACGGGCTGCCGCCTCCATCACCTCTACGCTTATGTCGAGTCCCATGTCGAAGGAGCGTGCAAAGAAGTTGCCACGTGCTCCGAAACATAGCTCTGCCGGGATAAACGGGTCTTCCGTGGTGCCGTAAGGACTTGACTTGGATATGGTGCCTCTTGCTGATGTGGGGCTATACTGACCTTTTGTCAAACCATAGATCTTGTTGTTGAGAAGCAGCATGTTTAAATCTATGTTGCGACGCACAGCGTGGATGAAATGATTGCCACCGATCGCAAGTCCGTCGCCGTCACCAGATATCTGCCACACTGTTAGTTCCGGACGAGAGGTCTTTACTCCGGTGGCAATGGCTGCCGCACGTCCATGTATCGTGTGCATGCCGTAGGTATTCATGTAGTATGGTAGGCGTGACGAGCATCCGATGCCGCTGACTACAACAGTGTCTTTGGGTGCAATCCCGAGACGTGCCATTGCTTTGTGAAGCGTGTTGAGAATGGCGTGGTCGCCGCATCCCGGACACCAGCGCACACTTGCGCCGTTCTTGAAGTCGCCGGGGCTATATATGCAGTTCTTGTTGTCTTCCATTGTTCTACTCTTTACTTTGCGTTAAGATGTCGTTTCACTCCATCTGTAATTTCTTTCACCAAGAACGGTTGTCCTTCGATCTTGTTGATGCGCTTGATGTCGACGCCAGGCAGTTTCTGCTGCAGATAGTCGGCAAACATGCCGGTGTTGAGTTCTGCAACAATCACATTTTTGTATTTGCGAATTTCATCGAGCGCGTTTGCAGGTAGCGGATTGATATATCTGAACTGGGCAAGCGCTGCGGGTGTGCCCTCTTTGTTGAGTTGTTCGCAGGCGGTGAGCATGTGTCCGTAGGTGCCACCCCAACCAATCAGAAGAGTGTCTGCTTCGGGGTTGCCCTGAATTTCGAGAAGTGGAATGTTGTTGGCAATGTTTGCCACTTTTTGGCGACGAATCATCACCATTTTTTCATGGTTGACTCCGTCGGTGGAAATCACTCCGGTCTCTGCATCCTTTTCCAGACCTCCTACGCGGTGCATAGCACCCTCTGTGCCGGGATGAGCCCAAAATCTTGAAAGAGTCTCAGGATCTCTCATATAGGGTGCCCAGCCTGATTTTAGCATTTCTTCAGTTACTATGCGGGGGCAAATTTCGGGATAATCTTTTTCTTCCGGTATGCGCCATGCGCTCGATCCGTTGGCGATAAAAGCATCGGTGAGAAGTATTACCGGTGTCATGTGTTCGAGTGCTATGCGTGCAGCCTCAAATGCCATTGTGAAGCAGTCGGTAGGACTTGCTGCTGCTACAACGCAAATGGGCGATTCGCCGTTACGCCCGTAAAGAGCCTGCATCAAGTCTGTCTGTTCAGTCTTTGTGGGGAGTCCGGTTGATGGACCTCCGCGCTGCACATCAATCACTACGAGTGGAAGTTCAGCCATAACGGCAAGTCCGATACCCTCGCTCTTCAGAGCGAGACCAGGACCGGAAGTTGATGTCACTGCGAGGTTGCCTGCATAAGATGCACCGATTGCGGAGCATACGCCGGCTATCTCGTCTTCCATCTGGCATGCCTTTACTCCGAGATCTTTGCGCTTGGCAAGTTCATGCAGAATGTCGGTGGCGGGAGTAATTGGATAACTGCCAAGGAATAGAGGAAGACCGCTCTTTTCAGATGCCATAATAAGACCCCATGCTGTGGCGGTGTTGCCGTTGACGTCTGTGTAAATGCCACTCTGAGCAGGTTCTGTCTCGATGCGGTATGTCGGCATGCTGGCGTGGGTGTTGTGTCCATAGTCCCAACCTGCCTGAATCACTTTTGCATTGGCGTCATATACAGCCGGCTTCTTCGCAAATTTTGTACGGAGCTTGCGAAGTACACTCTCCACAGGACGGTCAAAAAGCCAGCATATGATGCCGAGGGCAAGCATGTTCTTGCACTTTAACATTGCCTTTTGATCCATGCCACTGTCGGCGAGGGTGGCTTTGAGTATTGTGGTCATCGGCACGAGCATTATCCTCTCTGTGTCTATACCGAGTTCTGACACAGGGTCTGCTGTGGCATATTCAGCTTTCTTGAGGTCTGCATCGCGGAATGTGTCACTGTCGCAGATAATGATACCACCTTTCTTTAAGTATTTAAGGTTGGTCTTCAGTGCGGCGGGGTTCATTGCCACAAGCACATCGGCTTCATCTCCAGGCGTGTGAACGCCCTTGCCAATATGAACTTGAAAACCACTTACCCCACTAAGCGAGCCTTGAGGAGCTCGAATCTCTGCCGGATAGTCGGGAAAGGTTGAAATAGTGTTCCCTTCGCCGGCACTCACATTGGAAAAAATATTTCCCGCAAGCTGCATGCCATCGCCGGAGTCTCCGGAAAATCTTACCACCACACTTTCTTTAGTGATGATGTCTGTGTTAGGCAACATATTTATTTAATTTTTATTTTGTCATAATACTCCACATTTGCCAATGGTGGACGTGCAAAGTTAGTGACAATTTTCTACATAACCAAAAGAATATCGGAATAATATCCTATTTTTAAAAGAAAAGATTCCGCCTTGTGCGAAGGCGAAATCTTTATGCAAAATTTATGTGTTTTTTATTCCTATCTAACTATGATTTTTTGGGAGGTACCACCGCTAATTAGCACGTAGATTCCGGTCGATAGACCCCTGAATGTGTCGCTGTCGCAGACTTTTTCTTTGCTTGTTATCACAACTCGTCCGTAGATGTCGGTGATAATATATCCTTGGGCGTCAGTCTTGTCGTTGGTAGGGGAATTTACAGAGGCGTTTTCCTGCTCATCAATATAGAATATGTCGGCAGTGCGGTCTCCCCAGATGTATTCCGCGAGTTCCGGAAAATCAATGTATGGGTTGCGGTTGCCTTGACACTCTTCAACTGCATCGTTTCGGTCTATCTCTTTTCGGCTTACCGGATCTTTGTGTGCCCAGTCGAGCAGCATGTCTGCAGCCCATGGGCTAAGTGTTGGCCAAGTGTTCTGCTGGAACATATAGGTGTATTTCCAGGGAAGATCATCGTAGACAGTTGCCATATAGAAGAATGCCCTCGCAAAGTCTCCCTTATATTCATCTCCCGGTTCGAACACTTTGCTACATCCTCCGCCCAAACCGTCAACGGGAGTCCCTACCTTGCTCATCCCATTGTCGAAACTGGCATTTTTTACAATGCCAAGAGGATAGTTAAGTTTTGCTTGGTTGGCAGATCCGTCTGATGGATATAGGTTCCACATGTCGGTATAGGCCGGTGTGTATTCTACGTCATCGCCCTTCTTCCACCATGATTTTGGCACAGCGTGTTCTCGCTGCATCTTGTTGGAGGAAAAAGACTGCTTCCCGGTCTGGCTTTCATCAATAAGGTAGATGTTGTTACTATACATTTCCCACCATCGGCGCAGACCATTGTATAGTTCCGGATATATATCGCTCTTCACCCAGTAGTCGGGCAAATCCCTATAAATCAGCTCGCGGTGTGATTCTACACACTTCCGAGCTGCACTCTTGAGGCTCTCTTTCTTTTGGCCATCCATCGCATCGTAGTAGCCTGCGGGGTATTCCGCCCTTGCAGTTACTACGAGCAATGTCAGTAGGAGAGAGAGCAGAGTCTTTTTCATGACAGCTATGGTCAGAAATATTTAACTGTCTCTCCTTCGAGACTTGTGAGTACGGAGTTGGCGAGTGAACTTGCACCGATACGGAAGAGGTCGTGGCAGAGCCATTCATCTCCAAGTATTTCCTTTACTATGGCATAATAGCAAAGGGCATCTTCTGTGGTGCGTACACCTCCGGCACACTTGAAGCCGACTTTACGTCCGGTCTTTTCGTAATATTCTTTTATGCACTGACACATCACCCATGCAGCTTCAAGGCTCGCTCCGGGATAAATCTTTCCGGTAGAGGTCTTCAGGAAGTCTGCTTCGCTATAAAGAGAGAGGATGGATGCTCGCTTGATATCTTCAGCGGTTTTCAGAAGACCACTCTCTATGATAACTTTCAGTTTTGCATCTTTCGCCGCACGCTTCAGTTCGATAAGTTCGTCGCAGAGACTTTCGTAGTCTCCATCGAAATACATTCCAACTGGGAGCACCACATCAACTTCGTTGGCCCCACCGTGTACTGCCATTGCTACTTCTGCTACCTTTACCTCAAGGAAGGTCTGTGAGCTCGGAAAACATCCTGCCACTACAGCCACGTCGACTCCGGGCACGTCAAGTGTGTTGCGCACTACTTCTGCAAAGTTGGAATAGACACAGATGGCGGCAACGTTAGGATATTGTGGATAGTCGTTATCGAAACTGTTTACCTTTTCTGTGAAGGATGCCACGCTTCTTACACTGTCTTCTGTCGCGAGGGTTGTGAGGTCGATAGAGTGGAGGAGAAGCTCATACACTTTTTTGTCAGCGTATTGACCCGCCTTTTCCTTGATTTTTCTTACTTCTTCCTTTACGATCTCATCGTTGCCTGTTACTTTAGAAGCGGCAATTGCTTCCTGATATTTGTCCATAGATATGCTGTTATTAGTTATTTCTTGTAATCGGTCATGCTTGAGTTGAAATATATCTCCTCTATTACATTACAAATAAATAGGCTGTCATGTTTTGCAAAACTGCCCCCTTTTTTACATAACAATGTTTTTATTGCTTTCCGATAAAAAACAGATAGTCGCATAAATCCGGTGTTCGAACCATACTTTATCGCTCTTTTTGAGTTTTATCGAACAATAACTCAAACTTGTGTCGATATTAAAATTACAACGTTTCTCTCGAATATCAAAACATTTTTCAATAATTCCGACATGTCAGTAACTACACAGAACGGAAGTAAGGTTCTCGTCATAGTCAAAATTTACTTACCGGAAGGGCGTCTTCGGAATGGCTTTTCCACAAAAGAAATGCTGACGATGGATAGTAGACAAGTTGCTACTACCACTCCTGCAAGTGGCAACCAGGGATACTCCGGATTCACTCCAAAGTAGACTGCTATCTGGATTATAGGATAATGGAGAAGATAAATATTGTAAGAAATGTTGTTGCTCCGGCTCATCCAGGGAACTGCATGGCGAAACATGGAGAACGATAGCACGATGCAGGAGTAGAGCATCGGTGCTGCGAATACTGATGCGTATGGCACATCGCGTGTCGCGATATAGAGTAGTAGTGACACTATGAATATATACCGGCGGTATTTGTCAAACCACTCGTGGGCGAAGTATACCAGCATCCCGCAGTAAAAATATGAAAGCTGGCCGAAAATCTGTCTCCCAAGAATTTCGAAAATTTGATTCTCGGTCTGCTCATATAGAAGAGTGAATCCAAAGCGGTAGAGGATAGACACTACTATCACTGCAACCATAGCTCCGATGCTGTTCCACCGGAATTTGCCGATGGCCCATATCATAATTGGGACCGAAAGATACAAACACCACTCGACTTTCATGGTCCACAAGGATCCGTTAACTGCGTAATGTGCAAAATCAGGACCCTGAAACACTCCAGGAAGTCCGGGATGAAGCCAGTTGAGAAACGTTAGGTTTGCTGCAAGATATTCCCAGAATTCCGAGTTGCTGAAATAGTCTGTGGCTGGAAGTGAGGAAAAGAGGGATAGTCCAAAAGCACATAGTATCACGGTGAATACGTATGGAGGCAAGATGCGTCGCGCTCTGTCTCCGATGTATTGCCGGATATTACGTGCTTTCAGAAAACTGGGATACATCAGAAACCCGCTGAGCGCAAAGAATCCTCCCACGCTTTCTGCCGTGAGGTTGATAAAGACATCACTCCCGGTAAGGCCATTAAAGTGCCCGATGAGCACCAAAAAAGCCATCAAATACCGGGCAACATCCATGTTTGGATAGTAGCGCCGCTGAGTCAAAGATATATTAGTACTGCTCTTTTTCGTTGGGGAAGTCTCCGCTCTTCACATCTCCGATATAGTGCTGGATTGCATCGGTCATAATCTCTCCCATATTGGCATAGCGACGAAGGAATCGAGGTGAGAAGCCCATTGTTAGACCGAGCATGTCGTGCATTACCAGCACTTGTCCGTCTACTCCGCCACCGGCACCGATGCCGATTACGGGGATTGTGAGCTGTTCTGCCACTTGCTTGGCGAGGTTAGCGGGTATTTTTTCAAGCACGATAGCAAAGCATCCTATCTCTTCGAGGAGTTTTGCGTCTTCAATCAGTTTCTTTGCCTCTGCTTCTTCCTTGGCGCGAACGCTATAAGTGCCAAACTTGTTGATGCTTTGAGGTGTGAGTCCGAGATGTCCCATTACCGGGATGCCGGCGCAGAGGATGCGCTGTATTGACTCTGCTATTTCAGAGCCTCCTTCAAGTTTCAGAGCCTCGGCATGGCTCTCTTTCATCACGCGGATTGCAGATGCGAGAGCCTCCTTTGAATTACCCTGATATGTTCCGAAAGGCAGGTCTACAACTACAAGTGCCCGCTTCACACCTTTCATGACAGACTTGGCGTGATATATCATCTGGTCGAGGGTGATGGGAAGTGTGGTGACGTTGCCCGCCATCACGTTTGATGCAGAGTCGCCCACCAGGATTACGTCCATTCCGGCTTCGTCTACTATCTTTGCTGATGTGTAGTCGTAAGCAGTGAGCATTGAGATTTTCTCACCGCGATGTTTCATTTCAGTAAGGCGGCTTGTAGTCACCTTGCGAGTATTTTCTGCTTGTGCTGTTGACATAATTTTGTTGTTTAAATTCTTATCAATCGATCCCTCGTTTCCCCATCGCTAAGAAATCTTATTTTTTATTAAAAATTATCAGTTTAGTGTGTTTCTACCGGCTTTGTAGGTGGCAACATGTTGTTACGGCGTTCGCATTCTTCCGCCACTCGCTGTGCAAGTGCTGAGAATGCAAGAGCCTCTGGGTCATCTGATGCTGCGTCACCGGAGCATTTCACAGCTGTGGGACATCCGCTGTCGGCTTTTTCGCAGATGTCGGCTACAAGTGGAATCTGCGCAAGTAGTGGCACTCCCAGTTCATCAGCCAGACGTGCAGCTCCACCTTTGCCAAACAGGTAGTATTTCTCTTCCGGATGGGCTGCAGGTGTGAACCACGACATGTTTTCTACCAGTCCTAAAATGGGCACATTGATCTTGTCGCTACGGAACATTCCGATACCCTTGCGAGCATCAGCGAGTGCTACTTCTTGAGGTGTGCTCACAATAACTACACCGGTAATTGGAAGTGTCTGTACGAGCGTCAAGTGTATGTCGCTTGTGCCAGGAGGCATGTCAATAAGGAAATAGTCAAGTTCGTCCCACCATGCGTCGCATATCAGCTGCTTCAATGCATTCGATGCCATGCCACCGCGCCAAAGCACAGGACTATTGCGGTCTACAACAAACCCGATACTCAACATCTTTACTCCGTATTTCTGCACCGGATCTATCCAATCCTTGCCTTCATGATTCACCATGTAGAGCCTTTCATCTTCTACTCCAAACATCTTAGGCATTGATGGCCCGAAAATATCAGCGTCAAGGAGTCCGACTTTATAACCCTTAGCGGCAAGTGCAATAGCGAGATTGGCGGAAACGGTAGACTTCCCTACGCCTCCTTTGCCGGAACTGATGCCTATGATGTTCTTTACCTTTGGAAGTGGAGTGGAGGGCTTTGCCGGCGTTTCATTGCGGTATTTCACCGCAATGCGTCCCTTTACATCGATGCCTGGATCTGCATACACCGGAAGTGTTGCTTCTGCAGCCCTTACTACCGACTTGATAAACGGATCTGTTGGTCGGTCGAAGATAATGGAAAAAGACACTTTGTTCCCGTCTATGCGGATGTCATCTTCCACCATGCCAAGTTCTACAATGTTTTTCCCATTGCCCGGATATTTCACATTGGTTAGGGCATCAAGAATGAGTTTTGGATATATTGCCATTTCTTTTTTTGTTCTGGTGTTATATAAGAGTAACAATCGTGTGAGTGTTTTGACTTTTTTGAGTCACTGCACGTTGCTGTGGCGACCGAACTCACTGTGGTAGTCGTCACGTTCAATGTCTTCTGTTTCCGGTTCGACTATTTCTCCTCCATCTATGCGGAAAGATAGCAACTTGATGGTCTTGCCGCGCGAGAGCCACTGTTGCTCGTAAAAGGTTTTGATTGAGCTTACTGGGTCTGCAAGTCCGCTACCATAGAGATCATCGGTCTGCATGAGTACTTCAAATCCATTTATCTCGATAAGTCGCTTGGTGTATTCATAAAGAAACGGTGAATCTGTTTTCAAGTTCACAATTCCTCCCTGTCGCAGAAACTTACGGTAATTTGTGAGAAATCGCGACGACGTGAGGCGCTTGCGAGCTTTCTGCATCTGCGGATCCGGGAAGGTGATCCAGATCTCGTCTACCTCTCCCGGTGCGAAAAAACTGGAGATTTGCTCAATCTCTGTGCGAAGAAAGGCCGCATTGTCCATACCTTTCATTTCTACTTCTCGTGCCCCTTTCCACATCCTTGCACCCTTGATGTCTACTCCTATGTAGTTGCGGTCTGGATTGGCAGCGGCAAGACCTACGGTATATTCTCCCTTACCACAACCTAATTCAAGGGTTATTGGATTGGAGCGGTTGAAGAATTCGCTATTCCATTTTCCGGCATAGGGAAACCCTTGCTCGATCAATATATGTCTCGGATATTGAAGCACACATCCGAAGGTCTCCATGTCTGAGAATTTCTGAAGTTTGTTTTTTCCCATGTTTCCTTATGGCAGGTTCCCTAAATTGGTTTGAAATGTTCCTATTTAGATGATAAGTTGATCAAGAACCTGAGTTTTATGTTAATAATTCGGCAGGTGCCCAATTCAGAGCCCACGCCTTATTTTTGTTGGCGGATATTATCGGTTAATTACCAAAATCTTGGAGACTTCATTGAATCCATCTCCTCCGGCTCCAGATGAAGCCAAAACGAAGTAGACTCCACTCTCTACGCGGTTGAGATCAAAGCCACATACATCCCACTGAACGCGTCCGCCTTGAGCCGGTCCGATTTCCCTTACTATGTTGCCGGCTGAATCGCAGATTTTTACAATGCATTCATCTTCCAATCCGTCTATGGTGACGTAGCCGTAGTAGTCGGGGGTTACGGGGTTGGGATATGCTCGCACTTTTACTTCGTCTCCCTCGGATTCCTGTCCGTTAAGATAGTATTCGCAGATACCTGCCGAAGTAGCTATCATCATTGAGTTTGATGAGGGATTGTAGCAGGTGGCGTAGACATTATCGGAGGGAAGCGTTGAGTTGTCTGTATTAATCTCACTCACTATTGATTTGCCATCAGCGGAAGTACACACTATGCCACCACTTGAGAGCGAGAACCACTTGCGTCCGCGCCCATCAATCGATATGTTGTTTACTGATATGCCGTTGAGAAGATAGTCGGCGAGCGAAGTGCCGTCGTTTCGGCTCACTTTAATGCGGTTTACTTTCCCGGGGCTGGTGAATGCCTCTACCGGGTTGAAGGTGAAGACTCCATTGTCAGTACCTACCCATACAAGTCCGGTCGACGGGTCTTCGATGGCGCAGTAGATGTAGTGGCAACTCACGGTGCCATCTTGGTCATAAAGGTCTTTCATTGTAGCCATCCGGTCGTCTCTCTCATCGTCTATGGTGCCGTTGTGGTCATATACCATAAAGGTCTCATCGTAGGTGGCTGGAATGAGATAGACTATCATATTGCGCCGTCCCTGCGTGGTGAGTGGAATGGCATTTGCCTTGCTATTGGGCTCACCGAGAGTCTTGAGCGATATCTTCTTGAATGGTTTGAAGGTGTCTGCCGAGGTGCTTGCCTTCCTGTTTTCAGAACTCCATATCCAAAGCTCAGGTTCATACTTCTTTGTTTCTGTGTTGACGTGAGCCATGACGAGATTTCCATAAGTGTCAAACTTGGGGTAGAGGATCATGAATGCATTGGGCCAATAGGAGTATGGTGCCTGCACGCTTACGTGTCCTTCAAGTGCCGTGGCATCATTGCTACGAGTCATGTGGAGTTCCGGAGTGTTGCCTGTGATGTCGTAGCGCAACATCCCGTTAGTTACAGATCCGAAATAAAACTGGTTCGGATTGTCAGGATCGCGTGCAAATCCGCAAGGATTCATTATTCTAAGATCCTGTCCCGGATATATGTATGGCAGTCCATACATATTCCATTCTCCGCTACTGAACCCTGAGAGAAGGATCGGATTGGGTGCGTTGTGATTGCTGAAGTTATTGTCTATGCCGTGAGTATTGACGAGCATTCCGAGATCAGGCGTGTATTGCATGCTGTTACTGCGAAACACAGCTGGAGCGTTGGGTCGTGCAGCCTCGCGTGTCACTGTCCATGAGTTGTCGCTTTCTCTGTGAAGTGAGTAGAATCCTGTACGCGGTTTCGCGAAAAATGCATCTTGAAGATCCCAACTGCCACATGCCACAGCGTAGTCATCGCTACGTCGGCCGATAAACTGTCGTTCTCCGGTTTCTCTGTCGATTTCCACTATTTGTGATGTGCGTGTGAGCAAAAGCCCATCTTTGTTTTCGGCAATAGTGGCTCCCTCGAAACTCCCTATTGAGTTGCGCTTAGGGTTGGCATTTGCATCTCCAAATGTCAGTATGTAATGTTCCTCCTTGCCGTTGAGTAATTTTGCAAAAAGACACTTTTGGGGAGATATAGACACAAGATTGGTCACAACATCGCCTCCCGCCCAGTCGGTAGATGTGAAGTCATCGAGTGTCATATGGTTGCCGGATAATGCTGACTGCTTTATTTTGCCGTTTTGAAGGAGTAGAAGTTGGTCTCCGGCTCTAATCACTCGGTCTATGGGCGAGTCGAATATGCCGCTGCTTGCTATCTCTCCCTTGTTATCGTCAATCTCGATATATCCGAAATCGGTAGCGAGATACGCTCTGTTTAATTCGGGTGCGAAGGAGATTCCCCTCACACCCTTACTTGTTGGCGAGATATAGCTCTTAAGCGCTTGTATGGTCTTGACCGCGCCGTCATCGTATAGAAGGTCTATCGTGAGATCTTCATACACGATTAGCAGGTAGTGCCCAAGAGCGTTGTAGTACGCGTTGCTTATTAATGATTGAGATAGAAAGTTGTTGGCATTGTATGCCCTTGTTTCATCGCTTTCTTTGTCGAGAGTGAAGAGAAAACATAATTTAGTGTCATTGTCTGCCACTCCGGGATTGTAAGACTGCGCATGCACCAAGAAATAAGTTTTCATCGGGGTGTCGAATACGCTTTCCACCTTGTTGTCAAACGTGTTGTAGAGTTGCCAGTCGCCATTGTTAGATGCCGACAATGGTATAGTACACGCGATAAGCAGGCACAGCGAGCTGAGCCAGGTTAACATGGCGCGTAGAGCCCGGCCTCGGTGTGACACCGCATTCTTTTCTTCATCGCTCATCTCTGCAAAGCATTTGCCACTTTCGGAGGATATGAACACAGGGTCGTAGCCAAAGCCATGGCTTCCGCTTCGCTCGGTGGCGATACTTCCCTCACACGAACCCTCGAAGATATGCTCCTCTCCGTTGAGTATTAGTGCGATGCATGTCTTAAATCGAGCGTCTCTATTGCTGACTCCTTCCAACTCATGAAGCAATAGGTCCATATTGTCGTCTGGCGTACAATCAGGTCCGGCATATCGTGCGGAGTACACCCCAGGAGCTCCTCCGAGGGCGTCTACCATAAGACCGGTGTCATCGGCAAAACAGTCGTAGCCGGTGGCCTCCTTGATGGCATGTGCTTTGATTAGAGCGTTGCCTTCAAGAGTGTCTGCCGTCTCTTCTATCTCTTCATGATATCCGATGTCATTAAGACTCAGAATGTCAAGTTTGTCGCCGGCAATGGCACGAGCCTCACGCAGTTTGCCTGCGTTGTTCGTTGCCATCACAAGTGTTCGTTTTTTTGTCATTAGCTATACAATTACAAGGGCTGCCAGGCGGTCAGACCACGATGTTGACTATGCGTCCGGGAACCACAATCACCTTTTTCGGTGTTTTCCCTTCGAGCCATCTCTCTGCTGATGGGTCTGCAAGTGCAGCAGCCTCCACAGCAATCTTGTCGCTGCCGGCGGGGACCTCTATGTTGTAGCGCATCTTGCCATTGAACTGTACGGGATACTTCACGGTATCTTCCTTGAGTGCTTCTTCGTCCCATTCAGGCCAATGACTGTCGTTTACGCTTCCATCGTGGCCAAGTTCGTGCCAGAATTCCTCTGCGATGTGCGGGGCAAACGGAGCTATCAGTCTTGCGAATTCGTCCATTGAATCAACACTGACTTCAGAGGGTTTGCCGAGTTCGTTTACCGCGATCATGAATGCTGCTATAGAGGTGTTGAATGAGAAGTTTTCGATGTCTTTGGTTACTTTCTTGATGAGAGTATGCATGATCTTCTTCTCTTGCGAGCTGCGCTCCATTTCTTTGCGGCGTCCGAAGATGCTCCAGAGCTTGCGGAGGAAGCGGTTCACACCATCGATGCCGTTGGTGTCCCATGGCTTGGACTGCTCAACCGGTCCGAGGAACATTTCATAGAGTCTAAGTGTGTCGGCACCATATTTCTCTACTATCACGTCTGGATTCACAACGTTGAACATTGATTTCGACATCTTTTCTACAGCGTATCCGCAGACATACTTGCCGTCTTCAAGCACAAACTCTGCATTGGAGAAGTCTGGACGCCAAGCTCGGAATGCATCGAGGTTGAGAATGTCGTTGCTCACTATGTTCACATCCACGCGAATTGGCATTGTGTCATACTGGTTAATGAGCCCCTTGCTTACGAATGTATTGGTTCCCTTGATGCGGTATACAAAATTGCTTCGTCCCTGAATCATGCCCTGATTTACGAGTTTCTTGAACGGCTCCTTGCTCACAACGAGGCCGAGGTCGTAAAGGAACTTGTTCCAGAAACGACTGTAGATGAGGTGTCCTGTGGCATGCTCTGCGCCTCCCACATAAAGGTCTACATCGCGCCAATATTCGTTTGCTTCGCGGCTAACGAGTGCATTGTCGTTGTGTGGATCCATGTAGCGCAAATAGTAAGCAGAACTACCTGCAAAGCCGGGCATGGTGCACAATTCGATGGGGTAGCCTTCTTTTGTCTTCCAATTCTCTGCCCTGCCAAGTGGCGGCTCGCCATCTGCTGTTGGAAGATAGCTGCTGACCTCCGGCAAAAGCAACGGAAGTTCACTCTCTTCCATCAGATATGCAGTTCCGTCTTTGTAGTATACAGGGAAGGGTTCTCCCCAATAGCGCTGTCGCGAGAAGATGGCATCGCGGAGACGGTAGTTCACTTTCACGCGTCCTATTCCATTATCGCTGATGTATTCTTTTGTCTTCGCTATTGCCTCTTTTACGGTAAGACCGTTTAAATCAAGATTCGGACCGCATGAGTTACATACGATGCCCTCTTTGGCATCAAAACTCTGTTCGCTCACATCAGCTCCCTCTATAAGAGGAATCACAGGTAGATCGAATTTCTTTGCAAAGGCATAGTCTCGTGAGTCGTGGGCAGGTACAGCCATTATGGCACCTGTGCCATAACCGGCAAGAACATAGTCGCTTATCCACACGGGAATCTCTTTGCCGCTAAGTGGATTGATCGCATATGAACCGCTGAATACCCCGGTTACTTTCTTCTCCATCTGGCGTTCACGCTCGGTCTTATGCTTCACTTCTTCAAGATATGCATCCACCTCAGCTTTGCGCTCGGGTGTAGTGAGTAAGCTTACGTATTCTGATTCCGGAGCAAGCACCATGAAGGTGACGCCAAACACTGTGTCTGCACGGGTGGTGAAGATTTCGAGCTCAACATCACTGCCTTTCACCGGAAATTTCATTTCGGCCCCTTCGCTGCGTCCTATCCAGTTGCGTTGTGTCTCTTTCAGCGAATCGCTCCATGCCAATTCATCAAGGTCGTCAAGCAGACGTGAAGCATAAGCGGAAACTCGAAGACACCATTGGCGCATCAGTTTTTGCTCTACGGGGTAACCTCCGCGCACACTGAGGCCTTCGCTTACTTCGTCGTTGGCAAGAACGGTGCCAAGTTCCGGACACCAGTTCACCATAGTCTCACCCTGAAATGCTATTCTCCAATTCATAAGCATCTCTCTTTGTTCTTTTTCCGAAAGAGAGTTCCACTGGTCTGCTGTCAGTTCTATATCCCTTGATTGGGCTGCGTGAAGTCCGGCTGTGCCGTTTTTCTCAAGATGACTTACTAACTTGCTTATAGGACATGCTTTGCCGAGAGCTGTGTCGTAGTAGTGGTTGAACATCTGCATGAACGCCCACTGTGTCCATTTGTAGTATTTGGGATCGCATGTACGCACCTCGCGACTCCAGTCAAACGAGAAGCCAATTCGGTCGAGCTGAGAGCGGTAGCGTGCTATGTTGTCCATAGTCGTTTTCTCAGGGTGCTGTCCTGTCTGGATGGCATATTGCTCTGCTGGGAGTCCGTATGCATCATAGCCCATCGGGTGAAGCACGTTGAAGCCTTGCTGACGCTTGAAGCGGGCATAGATATCGCTTGCTATGTAGCCGAGAGGATGCCCCACGTGAAGTCCGGCTCCAGAAGGGTAGGGGAACATGTCGAGTACATAGTATTTCGGGCGGCTGTTGTCGACCGATGTCTTGAACACTTCGTTGTCGCGCCAGTATTGTTGCCAGCGCGATTCAATGTCTTGGTGATTATAGTCTGCCATTTTATGCGGTTTTTTATTTAGTTTCTTTTATAAGAAAATTATGTGGCTATCGGAGAGTCTCTATCTTGCTGAGTGCTTTGTGAAGCATCTTGCTTGCTATCGGTACATCTTCATAGTAGACCACGCACAGCAGATAGATAGTGAGCAGAAGCATGCGTACCATGTAGGTCCCCCACATAGCATATGGGAACTCTGCAACACTCCCTACGCTCCACAAGATAGCGGCAAGCAGAGTGTATAGAGCCATGCGTTTCATCGGGTAGGGTATCGGGTAATATTTTCTGCCGAGGAAATAGCTGATTGTCATGATGCCGGCATATGCCACGAGAGCGGCCCATGCAGATCCTACGTAGCCATTGGGGATGCCGATGAGAGGCACGAATACGAGATTGCCTGCAAGCATCAGCGCAAATCCTATCAGCGAGAGATACATCCCCCAATGCGTACGATCGGTAAGCTTATACCAGAGCGAGAGATTGAAATAGACTCCAAAGCAGAGGTCTGCAATCATCATAATTGGCACAACCTGAAGTCCTGCCCAGTAGGAGGGTGCTATGAAGTGTTTGATTATAGGTAGGAAAAACATTACTCCAAGGAAGATGGCGAGTCCGAATACTACAAAGAATTTCATTGCATCGGCATATGCTCCCTTTTTATCATCCCCTTCATCTCGTGCGCGGGAGAATATAAATGGTTCATAGGCGTAGCGGAATGCCTGTGTAAACATCATCATTACTACTGCAATTTTGATGTTGGCACCATATAGACCTACCATGGCTTGGGCACTCTCAGGATCGTCTGGGAAAATGTATGGAATCATTATCTGTCCCAATCCTTGACTCAAGTTGCCGGCAACGCCAAGCACCAATAGTGGCCATGAATAGCGGAGCATGGCTCTCAGAAGAGAGAAATCGCAGTGTAGCTTTGCCGTGCGCATTGCTGGCATAAGGCACACAAGTACTACCAAAGTGCTGATTACGTTGGCAAGGAAAATCCAACCGATCCCGAAGGATTCGCCCCCAAGAGGTTCATAAAACCATGATATGAGTCTGGGAGAAACCTCCATGATGCGCGGACACGCCAGCAGGAAGAAAAGGTTGAGGGCGATGTTAACACCAATGTTGGCAAACTTTATGCCGGCGAATGTCCACGCCTTGCGGCGAAATCGGAGATAGGCAAACGGCAGGTTGCTGAATGCATCAATTGCCACTGTGAATCCCATCATCCACACGTATTCCGGATGATGCGGCAGTTTCAGTGCATTTGAAAGTGGGTCAATGAAAAGTGTGACTGCCGCGATAAATAGGAGAGAGGTGAATCCTACAGACACAAGCGATGTGCTGTAGACCCTGTCTGGATCATTCTCTTTGTTGGCATAGCGGAAGAAACCAGTCTCCATGCCATAATTGAGAATCACGATGACTACTGCTACCATGGCATAGAGATAACTTACCACTCCATATTCTGTATTTGCGAACAGATAAGTGTAGAGTGGCACAAGACCCCAATTGAGAAACCTCCCTATAATGCTACTGAGGCCATAGACTGCAGTGTCTTTTATTAGAGATTTTATTCCTGCCATGCCTGTTTGGAATGTGAGGATTCAAGTTATTAATAATAATCTTAATGTCTTTTTGTTATTCAAAGAGAGAAGGCCCCTTTGTCTGAGGATAGCGTCCGAGGTGCCGGAAAGCAAGTTCTGTGACTTCGCGCCCTCGTGGGGTTCGCTTCAGAAAACCCTCCTTTATGAGGAATGGTTCATACACCTCCTCTATAGTGCCACTATCTTCCCCAAGAGCTGTGGCGATTGTTGTGAGTCCAACAGGTCCACCTCCGAATTTGTCGATAATGGTGATGAGTATTTTATTGTCTATCTCATCCAGTCCATAGGTGTCTATATTCAGAGCCTCTAGTGCAACTTTCGCTGTGTTAAGGTCTACTTTCCCGTTGCCCACCACCATGGCGAAGTCTCGGACACGGCGCAGAAGTGCATTCGCAATTCGTGGCGTGCCACGGCTACGCATCGCAATCTCAAGCGCGGCATCATCAGAAATCTGAGTCTTGAGAAGATTTGCCGAACGCTTCACGATGCTCCGGAGCACTTCGTGGTCATAATATTCAAGATGGCAGTTGATGCCGAAACGAGCGCGAAGGGGGGCTGTGAGCAGACCGCTTCTCGTTGTTGCGCCTATCAGGGTGAAGGGGGAGATTGTGAGCTGCACCGATTTCGCTCCGGGACCCTTGTCAAGGAGTATGTCTATACGGTAGTCCTCCATCGCAGAGTAGAGGTATTCCTCCACTATCGGATGAAGACGATGAATCTCATCGATAAAGAGTACATCGTGTGGCTCCAAGCTCATTAGTATTCCAGCAAGATCGCCAGGCTTGTCAAGAACTGGTCCGCTCGTCACTTTGAACCCTACGTTGAGTTCATTCGCAATGATGTTGCTCAAAGTGGTCTTGCCGAGACCCGGAGGCCCGTGAAGCAGAGTATGGTCAAGAGCCTCGCCTCGCATCCGTGCTGCTTGTACGAATACGCGAAGGTTTGCCACAATCTTATCCTGACCGCTGAAGTCATCAAACCTCAGCGGTCGGAGTGCTTTCTCTATGTCGCGGTCGTTCCCGAGGGGCGCCGTTTCACTTCCATGAATGTCAAATTCCGGCATTTCTTTTCGATTCGTTGGAGACTTTTCAGTCTTTCACCGAGATGAGATAGTAGTTTTTCTTACCTTTCTGTGCAAGGATATACTTGTCACCGAGAAGTAGGTCGGTGCCAATGGTTGCAGTGGGATCTGTCACCTTCTCTTTGTTGATGCTGAAGCCGTTGCCCTGAATCATCTTGCGAGCTTCACCCTTTGAAGAGAACACTTCTGTCTCTCCTGCAAGGAAGTCGAGCACAGGAATACCTTCTTCAAGACGTGCTCGCGACACTTCAAAGCGAGGCACACCCTCAAACACGTCGAGTAGAGTCTGTTCGTCGAGCGAGTGAAGTTCTTCAACAGCACTATTGCTGAAGAGTATTTTGCTGGCTGCCACTGCTGCCTCGTATGCCTCGCGACCATGAACCATTACAGTCACTTCTTCGGCAAGCTTTTTCTGGAGTGGGCGCATACCGGGGTCTTTGGCGTGTTCTTCTGCAAGAACCGAAATTTCCTCTTTGCTCAGGAAGGTGAAGATCTTTAGATATTTCTCAGCATCGGCATCTCCAACGTTGAGCCAGAACTGATAGAACTTGTAAGGTGAGGTGTATCGAGCATCAAGCCAAATGTTGCCACTTTCCGTTTTCCCAAACTTGCCGCCATCGGCCTTAGTGATAAGCGGGCAGGTGAGGGCATATGCCTCTCCGCCGAGTTTGCGGCGAATGAGTTCGGTGCCTGTGGTGATGTTGCCCCATTGGTCGCTACCGCCAAGTTGCAGTCGGCATCCCTTGCTCTCGTAAAGATGCATGAAGTCATAACCCTGGAGTAACTGATAGGTAAACTCAGTGAAACTCAGGCCGTCGCGAGCTTCTCCGTTCAGACGCTTCTGTACGCTTTCTTTTGCCATCATGTAGTTTACTGTGATGTGCTTGCCTATTTCGCGCGCGAAGTCGAGAAATGAGAATTCCTTCATCCAGTCGTAGTTGTTGACGAGTTCTGCCTTGTTGGGTGCATCACTGTCAAAATCAAGGAAACGAGAGAGCTGTTTCTTTATGGCCTCCTGGTTATGGCGAAGTGTGGCTTCGTCGAGCAGGTTGCGCTCCGCGCTTTTGCCAGATGGGTCACCGATCATGCCGGTTGCGCCTCCAATCAGAGCAAGAGGCTTGTGACCGCAACGCTGGAAGTGGCGTAGCATCATAACTCCGCAAAGATGTCCGATGTGGAGAGAGTCTGCTGTGGGGTCAATGCCGAGGTAGGCAGTGGTCATTTCCTTATTCAGTTGTTCTTCAGTGCCGGGCATGATTGAGTGTATCATGCCTCGCCAAGTAAGTTCTTCGATGAAATTCATTGTATATCTGTTTTTGTGCCGTCTGCCAAGAGACTAAGGCTTTGTTTTATATTCTTTTAAGTCTGATTCTATTGATTTAGAAGATACGTCTCCATTGTCTCGCCTATCGCCTTTAAGGTCGCGAGGCTGATGCAATCCATGTTGTCGGCTGTAGTATGCCAGCCGCTGAAGAAGCCGGTTCCATCGCGATAGTCTATGATGTCGATTGCCGGTATCCCGGCTTTTATCAGTTCTACATGGTCGTCATTGACTGCGGATCCCATTTGGTTTACAAATAATCTGCTATGTCCGAGCGAAGCGGCTGTGGCCCATATCTTGTCTGCAAGTCCCGGATTGGCCTGCTGGGAGAAATATTCACGCATGAAAGTGGCACCTTCTGCTCCTACCATGTCAAGGAGTATGGCTGCGTCTGGCATATACCCATCTACTGGAGGATGCTCTGCAAAGTGCCTTGCTCCCATAGCCCAGCTATCGTCGAGGTTTTCCGTTCCCCAGTCTTCAGCATCACACAGGAGAATGTCTATACCGGCGGTAATGTAGCCATCGCCGGTGAGACGTGCGAGTTCAAGAAGCACACCGGTGCCGCTGGCTCCGTCGTTGGCACCATCGATTGGTATGTTACGCTTGGTCGGGTTTGGATCTTTGTCTGCCCAAGGGCGAGTGTCCCAGTGGGCGAGCAAGAGTATGCGCTTCTCAACCTTGGGGTTGAATCTTGCGAATATATTGCGCATCGGAATGCTTGTACCGTCGAATGTCGTGAGTCGTGCTGTCTGCTCGGTGATTTCTCCTCCGAAGTTACGAAGACGAGATGCAAGCCAATCTCCACACGCTTTGTGGGCTGGAGTGCCTGGCACACGAGGTCCAAACCCAACCTGACGCTCTATGTTGGCATAGGCGCTGTCGGCGGAAAACTGCATTTGTCGCTCTGCTCCCTCTGTTGCAGTTTTCACACTGTCTGAAGTCTGCTCTTTTTTACCCGCTCCGCACGAAAGTAGCAACATGGCAGCAAGGGTGGACATACCAAGCATTTTTATGAGACTCATACCTCGATAATCTTTACCCATTATTCGCACAAAATTAGTAAAAAATACGTTAATATGCAAAAAATAGAAAATAGGCCGACTCACGTCGACCTAATTCCTTTAATTCAAACAACAATAACAACTTTTTCAGAACGCTTATAGCAGTAATTTTGATCTATCGAATGCTTGGTTGTAACTCCCGGGTTGACACAAACTTTATCGGCAGCAAGGGTGGACATACCAAGCATTTTTATGAGACTCATACCTCGATAATCTTTACCCATTATTCGCACAAAATTAGTAAAAAATACGTTAATATGCAAAAAATAGAAAATAGGCCGACTCACGTCGACCTAATTCCTTTAATTCAAACAACAATAACAACTTTTTCAGAACGCTTATAGCAGTAATTTTGATCTATCGAATGCTTGGTTGTAACTCCCGGGTTGACACAAACTTTATCGGCTTGGCAACCCGGTTGTTTGTCTGAGTTACGCCTTTAAAACGCGCTAAAAAGGTTGATTGTTCATTCGATTAAATTCTATTATGCTCATTTAACGTTTATTTAATGGCATTATTTCAGTCTTTCTCGAATTGCTGCTGTCTCCTTTTCGTAGCCGGGCTTTCCGAGAAGTGCAAACATATTTTTCTTGTATGCTTCCACGCCGGGCTGGTTGAAGGGGTTTACACCGAGAATATAGCCGGATATGCCACAACCTTTTTCGAAGAAGTATATGAGTTGTCCAAGTGTGTTCTCGTCAAGACGGGAGATTTCAATCTTGATGTTGGGAACACCACCGTCTACATGCGCTATTTGGGTGCCAAGTTCTGCCATCTTGTTGACTTCGTCTACGCGCTTGCCGGCAAGGAAGTTAAGACCATCAAGGTTCTGTTCGTCGCTCGGTATCACTTTCTTGAGTTCAGGCTCTTTCACAGAGATTACTGTCTCGAAGATGGTGCGCTCTCCGTCTTGAATCCACTGTCCCATGGAGTGGAGATCGGTAGTGAAGTCTACGCTTGCGGGGAAGATGCCCTTGCCATCTTTTCCCTCGCTTTCGCCGTAGAGCTGTTTCCACCACTCTCCGAAGTAATGGAGCTTGGGATTGAAGTTGACGAGGATTTCTGTTTTCTTGCCACTCTGGTAGAGGGCATTGCGCATACGAGCATATGTCTCGGAGATGTTGTTCGGACCATCTTCCATCGTCTCTTTCTCCATCTCTGCAGCACCTGCCACAAGTTTGCAGATGTCAAAGCCTGCGATTGCGATAGGAAGAAGACCAACGGGAGTAAGCACTGAGAAGCGACCTCCAACGTTGTCGGCAATCACGTATGTCTCATAGCCTTCTTGAGTAGCGAGAGTGCGCAATGCACCTTTCTTAGCGTCAGTGATAGCTACTATCAGTTCCTTTGCAGCCTCTTTGCCAACGGCTTCTTCGAGCTGGGTCTTGAGAAGTCGGAACGCGATGGCGGGTTCTGTTGTGGTGCCTGACTTGGAAATAACAACAATGCCGAATTTCTTGCCTTTGAGGAATTCCTGAAGTTCAGCAGTGTAGTCTTCGCCAATATTCTGACCGGCAAAAAGCACCTTAGTGCCAGTGGCCGCTGGATCCATATAGTCAGCAAAACTATTGCTGAGGGCGCTGATTACAGCTTTTGCACCGAGATAGCTGCCTCCGATTCCAATGCAGACTACATAGTCGCACTTTGATTTCAGACGGTCGGCTGTCTTGTTGATGCTTTCAAGTAGATTATTGTCGATTTCTCCAGGGAGTTTTACCCATCCTAAGAAATCATTGCCGGCAGCACGACCGGTATTTACATCTTTCAGCGCTTCTGCTGTTGCTCCGGCGAGATTCTGGTACTGCTCGCAGGCGAATTTTTCAGCCTGGGTGATGTCTAAACTGATGGCTTTCATTTCTGGTTCCTTTTTATTTTCCTGAATGAGGATATATTGTTAAAGAATTTGTTGGGTTCCCTTATGGTTATGCGAATGATTCCGAAAGAGACTTCATTGCGCGGTGCACATTGGCTCCTTGGTAGAGAACATTGTAGACCATGTTGAGGATTGGCATGTCAACACAGAGTGTTGGACGCCGATTGATCTCGTAGATGCATTTTGTGCCATAGTATCCTTCCGCTACCATGTTCATTTCCATCTTTGCAACATTAACGCTGTAGCCTTTCCCAATCATTGACCCGAAGTTGTGGTTGCGAGAGAATCTGCTGTAGGCCGTCACAAGAAGGTCGCCGAGATATGCCGAAAGGTCTATGTCGCGTGGCATGGGGGAGATGGTGTCAATGAATGTGCGCATTTCTCTGATGGAGTTGCTCACGAGCATCGCCATGAAGTTGTCGCCCGCCTTCATGCCGTTGACTATGCCGGCGGCAATTGCGTAGACGTTTTTCAACACAGCGGCATATTCTATGCCATCGATGTCGTCGGAGATGATGGTCCTCATCTTGTCTGATGCTATGCGCGAGGAGAATAATCGTGCGGTGTCGGTGTCACTACATCCTATAGTCAGATAGCTAAGGTGTTCCAGTGCCACTTCTTCTGCATGACATGGCCCTCCAATCACGAGCATATGATCGCGCGACACTCCACATTCCTGTTCGAAATAGTCGGTGACTATCATGTTGCGGTCGGGCACGATGCCTTTCACTGCCGAAACTATGAATTTGTCGGATATGGGTGTTGTTAGTTTGCTGATCTCGGGCAGGAAATAGGGGGAAGGAAGTGCCACCACAAGAACGTCAGCATTTTCTGCCGCCTCGTTGATGTCTGAGGTGAAGTCAATGCGAGCAGTGTCGAAACTCACATCAGTGAGATATGTCGGGTTGTGGCCGACAGCTCGGAATTCTTCTATTTTCTCCTCATTGCGCATATACCAGCCTATGCGGTCGCAATTCTTCAGCAGAAGCTTTGCCAGCGCTGTGGCCCAGCTGCCCCCGCCGATCACTGCGATTCTCGCTGTCGGATCTGTTATGCACATGGTTATTCTGCTTCCTTGCTTGATTCGTCTTCCTGTTTTGTTTGTTTTTTCTCCGGTCGCATCTGCGGGAAGAAGAGTACCTCCTGAATGGTGGTCTGACCGGTCATGAGCATTGTGAGACGGTCCATACCTATTCCGAGACCCGATGTCGGAGGCATTCCGTATTCAAGGGCGCGAATGAAGTCGTGGTCGATAATCATGGCTTCATCGTCTCCCTTATCGGCGAGGTTCATTTGGTCTACAAATCTCTCATATTGATCAATCGGGTCGTTGAGCTCGGAATATGCATTGCAGAGTTCCTTGCCGTTGACCATAAGCTCAAAACGCTCGGTTAACTCCGGATTTTCGCGGTGCTTCTTGGTGAGTGGCGACATTTCGATTGGGTAGTCGGTGATGAATGTGGGCTGGATATAAGTGCCTTCGCATGTCTCACCGAAGATTTCATCAATCAGCTTCCCTTTGCCCCAGCTTGGCTCTACTTCTATGTTCTTTTCCTTGCAGAATGCCCTGAGTTCCTCTTCTGTCTTGCCTGTGATGTCAAATCCGGTGTGCTCCTTGATAGCATCAGTCATGGTGACGCGTTTGAATGGAGCTTTGAACGATATAGTATTGTCTCCAATCCGAACATCGGTGGAGCCGTTTACGTCTAAGCAAATCTTCTCCAACATCTTCTCTACGAAATTCATCATCCAGTTGTAGTCTTTATATGCCACATACACCTCCATACAGGTGAACTCCGGATTGTGAGTGCGGTCCATGCCCTCGTTGCGGAAGTCTTTGGCGAACTCATATACACCATCGAATCCTCCTACTATCAGTCGCTTCAGATATAGTTCGTTGGCGATGCGTAGATAGAGAGGTATGTCAAGTGCATTGTGGTGTGTAATGAAAGGACGTGCTGTTGCTCCGCCTGCTATCGACTGGAGGATAGGTGTCTCCACTTCCATCAGACCATTACTGTTGAAGTATTCGCGCATGGAGTTGTAAATCTTATTGCGCTTGATGAATATTTCTTTCACCTGTGGGTTAACCACAAGATCCACATAGCGCTGGCGGTAACGCTGCTCCGGATCGGTGAAGGCGTCATATGCCTTGCCGTCTTTCATCTTCACCATCGGAAGGGGACGCAGACTCTTGCTGAGAACTGTAATCTCTTGAGCGTGAATTGTGATTTCTCCCATTTGGGTGCGGAATACGAATCCTTTCACTCCGACGAAGTCTCCTATGTCGAGAAGTTTCTTAAAAACTACATTATACTGGTCTTTGTCTTCACCGGGACAGATGTCGTCTCTGCTCACATATATTTGTATTCTTCCATCTGCATCCTGAAGCTCTACGAAAGAGGCTTTGCCCATGATGCGACGGCTCATGATGCGTCCGGCTACGCATACTTCACGTGTCTCCGCATCATCTTTGAAGTTTTCTTTGATTTCTTTGCTGTGGCCTGTTACCACATATTCAGCTGCCGGATACGGCTCGATTCCACGATCGCGAAGCGCTTGCATGCTGTTGCGTCTCACGATTTCTTGTTCGTTCAATTCCTGATTTGCCATTATATTTTAGTTTTTTAGATTCTTTTGTAGACGAGATACCACTACTTTAGTGTAGTAACAAATTTAACCTAATCTGCAAATATAGCGAAAAAATCCCATATACACTCATTTTTGTTCCAAAAATCATATTTTTCTACAAATAAATCGCTAATTTTTTTCTTACCGGTTAAGAATAGGCGTCACTAAGATATAAAACAACTATTGCGGTTGAAATGATAAGCCACCGAGCATGGATACAACTCCTTGCCCGGTGGCTTTGTATGTGATTCGATTGTTAAATATCTCGGTTTCTCGAGGTGATTCTTATAGGGAGAGTTCTCCACCTAAGGGAGTTTCTCCTGAGGTGGTGGCCCATTCAGTGACTTCCGGGTCGAACTGGATAGGTTTCAAAACTGGAGCTCCTTGATTGGTATATCCACCACCGAATACCAGTGTGTAGGTATAGCAGTTGCCGGGCTCAAATGTCGCCCCGAACGGCACATAGATAGTGTTATAGTTGTTTTCAGAACCATGAATGTAAACGTTGTCCTGCTTAATTTTACAGTTGATTTCCAAGTAACACTGCAACTCTTGGTCTGCATCTCCCTTGGTGGAGACACCATCGTTCACTTTCCAGCCTACTAATTCTTGAGGAATGAATAGCATTGGTGTTGTGGAGGTAATGTCGGTTACGTTTGTGTTGCTCGAGACTGAGATGTTTGCATCTTTTATTATGGTAAACGCACACGGTTCTGTTATTGTATATGTTTCCCAATTGCTATGCGAAGGAGATGTCTCGGGAGATGTGGGAAGCGTGAAAGTGCCGCTGAATTTGATATTATTTATTTTAATATAGTCGATATCTACTTGCAAATCATTTCCGTTGGTCTTTGCCTTGAATATAACCTGCGACAGTATGTGCTTGAACGTCAATTTTACCTTGCCGCCATTCGTTGATTGTGTTTGATCCGTGGCATTGGCATACATAACATCGTAGTTTTCGGAATTATTAGTTGCATATTCGTCATGGATGGCGTAATAAATTTTTTGCTTATCAGACTTGACGTCCCACGAGAATGAATATTGTTGTTTGTTTATGCTGGGATAGAACGCGTAGAAATCAAGTGCTTCATTTGGCCAATAGCGGAGTTCTGTAGGGTTGCTATAGGTCCATCCTTGTTCTTCATTGTGTTCGATGGTTATTCCTGTGTTGTTATTGCCCATGAATGCGGTGCCGTTTTTCGTGAAAGCAAACACATCAAAGTTATTCGATGTTAGGTTGCTCGGTGTAATTGGGGTAGCCCTTGTTTCCGCACTGTTTCCTACTACGTGGAACCCAATCACGTTTTGTGTGGAGCTTTCCACAACAGTTGGCTCGTTGCTTGAGCACCCGGACAGCAGTGCTACTGAGGCGCATGCTGTTAAGATTCTGAATCTGTTCATGTTTTAATGTTGAAGAATTAAATAAAGATCAATTTTTATTTGGTAATTAACACATTATGTCTTCGTTTATATTAGTCCAATCGTCTACCCCTACATCGAATCCTGTGTTGTCTCTATCGCTTGGATCAACCGGAACTTCAAAGTCAAGGTTTACTATGATGTGTACGTTTCCGATATGTCCTGAAACAGGAACTGCATGTACCTGTTCGGATACATCTTGTTCGAGTATGGACGTTTTCCCGGATTGACTTTTGATATATAGTTTGAATACATTTGGAGCTTCGCTGCCCTGGCAGCATCCAAACGTGTAAAACTCGCCTTTTACCTGTCCATCAACGACTATGCCGTTGAAAAGTATATTTTCCGAGAGCCCGTAAGGTAGCCTATCTCCAGCCATGAGCAGAGAACCTGACATGTCTGAAAGACTTGCTCTGACGTCAGATACCCTTTCTATTCCGCGGATGCCGTTCACTTCATACGTGTAGCGACATACCATGTCAGCCGGGTATAACGTTATGACCTGTTCCGTATCAGTCGGAATGTTTTTTAGTTGCACCAAGTCAATATGGTCGCCACACAGCCAAGAAGGGGTGGCGCGTGCCTGTTCTTCCTCAGGCGTCAAAACGTCTCGCGTAGTAGCGGTGTATCCCGTGTAATTGTTATTGTTTTCCCAAACAATGCCGCTGGTGTCGTAGTTGTAGCAGATTACTCCGTAATCGTTACCAGGCAGTTCTATTGTGCGACCTTCATTGTTTGGGAAGTCGAAAATCCAAGGTTCTTCGGTTCCGCCTAAAGAAAAGAATATTACTCGCATGCCTTCCGGTTTATCATGGTCAGCAAGTCGGCTCCAGTTGAATTCTACTCGTAGCCGATTGTAATGTGTGTGGTTGAAGCATAGTTCTTTGTGCTCGCAACCGGTGAATAGGAACAGGAAGGCAATAGCCAATATCCATTGGAAAGCATATCTCATACTCATCTTCTACCTCCTTCCCTATTGTTGAAGTTCCCACGACCTAAGAGCCATACAAGAGTGATTTCTGCTTTTGTGGGTCCAAACCAATGGATGTTTTTGGTGGATTTCCATACATGGTGACCGTCTATCGGAGTGTATTCATGATATCTTCCTCCCCAATAGCCCACGCCAAGAGAGAAGTCGATGTTTAGGCGGTTTGCAACAGGCAAAGAGTATCCATATTCTATACCTACGGCGTAATTTGTCTTGTTCCAAAGCGTTTTGCCAGGCTCGCCCCCCATGTAGCCTTTATTTCCCCATTCGAAGTCGTAAGTGAACACTTGTCCGTAAATGCCGGCATGATGCCCTGTGAGTGGCTTTTCATAAGCTTTGTCTCCAAACCAATAGCGCACGGCAAGATCTCCGCCATAGAAGCGCCAGTAGCGGTGCCTGTCGTTGTTCCTCCACCATGCGTATGCCCAGTTGCCACTGATTGACAAGTTTTTGCCCAAATAAAACTCCGCTCCGATATTGGGAATAGCCAGTACATCATAGAGCATGTTGGTCTTGAGAGCCATATAGAATGGCTTTGATGGGTTGGTAGGTGTTGGCTCTATCGTACTTACTTTCTTCACTATGGCTACTGCTTCGGGTAGAGTTGGTTCAACTTGGATTCTATTGAAAACGTACTTTTTGTCGATCGCTATTTTTTGCCGAACCAATACGAGGATAACTCCTGCACTGCGGATTTGACTATAAAAATGCTTGTGCATGTAACGCCAAGTCTGACCATGTTGCAACTCTTTTAGCTGTCTCTTGCGGTTTTCAGTCAATACACCCAGATTATTGTAGGTATATTCGGGCTCGTTAAGCAACACGTCAATTGCCTCTTCCTTATGAGGCATGTCAGATTCTTTGATCAACTCAGTGAGACGTTCCCATTCGAAGATTCCTTCCGAACGAGAAATAATACTATCCGGAATCAAGATTTGTTCACGAACATAACGTTCCAAAGAGTTTCGGCGATTTTTAGCTAGGTTCTTGTTTATCGCAAAACGACCTTCGGGCGAAGCGTAACCATAGAAAGATGCTTCGACCAATTCGAGTGTGCTGTCTTTTCTCACACTTTCTATGAACGATATCACATCAGATAGGTGCGTGACATTGTTGCCAAAAGACGAGCTCAATGTCGAGTTGCTGACTGGGAACCCGATGCGGAACTCCTTTCGGATCTCTTGCCCGAACATATGAAAACATCCGAGCAACAATAATGCTGATGCAATTAAACTTCTAATGTGCATGTATTTCCGAACCCTTTTCTTTACAAGAAACGGATGTGAATTTAAATACATAGCAACCAGAATTTTATATGTCAGTATTGTGCATGGTCGTTTAGTGAGATAAGTATATTTGCATAATTCATAATAAAATTTAACAATTTCAATATTTGTCGTTTAAAACCTTTTTTATAATTTTGCATCCCCAAAAATCTGTTTCTTGTAAAGAAACGGATGTTTTTTGTACTAAATGGTAGCATTCTGTAATTCTTCAACAACCAGTTCATTGGCATTGTCGATAATGGATGAATCTATTGATGCCAGATATATTTGTGTGGTGTTGACGGAATCATGCCCGAGCGCATCTGAAATGACGTTGATTGGGATGTCTTTTGATTTGGCTATGGTTGCCCAAGAATGACGTGAGACATAGGTTGTGAGAGCACTCGGCAGTTTTATCATTTCTGCTATGATTTTAAGTGACTTGTTCATACTTCGCAACGATGTTTCATACTGCTTGCGCTCGTCTTTGCCGGGATGGGTTATGATCGGAAGTAGATATGGTGATTTTTTGTTTGAGTACAAGTCAATTATTTCTTCTATCGGCTTGATGACTTTTATGTGTAGCAATTGTCCGGTTTTGTGGCGTCGATAGGTTAGTACTCCGTTTTGAATGTCGGTTTTCTTCAGAAATGCTGCGTCTATAAACGACATTCCCCTGCATAGGAAAAGAAATAGGAACAGGTTTCGTACTGATTCAAGACTCGGTTTGTGTGAGAGGTCAAGAGCCTTGACTCGTCGAATGTCGCTGATTGAAATGGCTCGTTTGAGAGTCTTTTCAGTTCCGGTGAATACTGTGCGGAACGGTCTGTGGTCAACAGTCAAGTCCTGATTAACTGCTCGGTTATAGACAGCGCGGAGAATTCGCATATAAAAGGATATAGAATTAGGAATAAGTCCTGTCGAAGTTAGGTATGTTTGATAATCCTCTATCAATATGTGGTCAATTGCATCAATTGAAATATCATTATTGTCTCGGAAACGTCTGATACTATTTAGTGTGGCTTGGTAGTTCTTGGCAGTGCCGATTTTGTTCAATTGTCGGAGACGGGCAATGACATTCTCCATAAACTTGAAAAAGAAACTCTCTTCTTCGTCAAGTATATCTGTGGTTCTCGCTTTGATGTTCCGTTTTGAACGAGGCTGTTTTCTGTTGTTCGTTCTGTAGTTTTTCTCATTTTGTGAAGTTACATTGTTGGTGTTCTGCTTCACATGTGTTTCATTATTCATGTTGTAATGTTTAAATGATGTTTAATAGTGTGTGAATATTGTTTGATGGATGACTGAATATATTTTATAAAAAACAATGCGCCATACTGCTGTTTTTCAGCGATATGGTGCATTGGCTTAATTCCTTCTTCACCCCATTTGAGACTTTTGCTTGCAAACTTTGTTGCAGTTGAGCAGAGCCGATTCGTGTTTTTTTTATAGATTATTTTTTTGAAAATTTGGTTTTGTCGAAATATTGTTGTAACTTTGCACTCGCAAAAGGGAATTATTCTCTTGAAGAGTTTAATAATGTTTTCCATAAACATTCCTTGGTGCGGTAGTTCAGCTGGTTAGAATGCCGGCCTGTCACGCCGGAGGTCGCGGGTTCAAGTCCCGTCCGCACCGCA
>CAYZPH010000014.1:0-51602 GCA_964480495.1 uncultured Sangeribacter sp. | reverse complement strand
TATTTATTCGGCAACTTACAAAATGCCATTATCGGCAAAATACCCTATAAACAATAAAATTAACAATATAGAAATATAAATTGCCGTCAACAAAGAATGCTATGACTACCTGGCAACGAAGAAATTTCTCTCACATCGTTCAATAAGCAAGGAAACAACACATTGAAATATCAAGCACTCGACAGCGACAAGGTCTCCAGCATCCGCTTTAAGGGTATTTAAAACAAAAAAAAGACATATTTACATTAAAAAATTTGGTAATGTCAAGAATTATCCTTAATTTTGCACTCGCTATGAGACTCAGCAAGGGTCTATAGCAAATATGATTGCCTTATGGTGTAATGGTAGCACACCAGATTTTGGTTCTGTTTGTCCAAGTTCGAATCTTGGTAAGGCAACAAAAGTATTAGGCCTCCCATTCAAAGGAGGCCTTTTGTGAACTCACCTTATTGATAATGCCTAACATTCTACAAATAATGCAGAGTTTTCCAAATGGCATTAAGTATAACCCAAACAAGATAGGATAATGAAATTTAAGCATCTAATGGTGGCGTCAGCTCTGTCACTGCCACTGCTTATGCAAGCAGTCAATGCAGATCCGCGAGTACGCACCTTAATTAATCCCGACGGCACCACTATAGAAGCGCGGGTGCATGGCAACGAGTTTTTCAACTTCATTACAGACTCCAACAAGACCATTATCATTGAAAAAGATGCTCGTGGTTTTTATGTGCCAATGCAGCGCAATAGCAAACCTGTAGAATTCAATCGCGAAAATGTTGAGATGTTGCGCATGGAGGCAGAGATGAATAATCCTGCATTTACTGCGACACGCGACGCATCTGGCCCCATGCGAATGGCAGCCCTTGATGGTATGGGCAGATCTACTTATCCGACTGTCGGAGCAGGCAATAAATCGCTGGTGATACTTATCGAATTTGACGATGTTGAGTTCACCATCGAGAACCCCAAAGAATACTATACCAGACAACTAAATGAGGAAGGTTTTTCCGACTATGGAGGCAACGGATCAGCACTTGATTACTTTAAGGAGGTTTCCAACGGATTGTACACTCCTCAATTTGACGTTTATGGTCCCGTAAAAATCAACTACAAAGCATCCTTCTTCAAATCTCTTGGTTCCACAAACATGAAATACCTCATTAAGGAATCACTTATGGCTCTCGACGAGGAGGTAGACTTTTCCAACTATGATTTAGACAACAACAATATCATCGACACAGTATTCTTCTACTATGCCGGTTATGGAAGCGCAGATTCCGACACTGAAACCATATGGCCACATCAGTTCAATTACCAGTCTTTAGGGACTTCAGACTTATGGCTTGACGGGAAAAAGATGGGACCATATGCTTGCGCCAACGAACTTTGTGGCACGAATCCGCAGACCGGCAAAAAGCCATGGCTTGACGGTTCAGAGCCTTGGGTTAATGGCATCGGCACATTTGTGCACGAATATGGTCATGTTCTCGGGCTTCCCGACTTGTATGATGTCAACTACAATGCAAGCACTGTGACACCCGGCGAATGGGATATCATGGATAAAGGATCGTATAATGGCAACGGATGTTGTCCCCCCCGCTATTCAGCCTACGAGCAATGGGTATGCAAATGGCTTGAATATACTGATGCCGAAGATGCCACCCATTATGATTTAGCAGCTCTCGGCAGCACAGACACCCCCACAGCAGTAAGAATACGTATACCAATGTCTGCCAATGGCACAACCTTCCAGCCTGAGTATTTCCTGATAGAAACAAGAAACAACTCAAAGTGGGACTCTTGTTTTCCGGAATCCGGTCTGATGGTGTGGCGCATCAATTACAACAGAAGTGTATGGACGAACAACAATGTAAATTCCGCCAATGGGTCGAATGTAGAAATTATATACGCACTCAGTGAAAAGCGTCCTCTATACACAACCGGAGGCATATATCCTGGAGCAAACGTTGAACTGAAGCCGAGCAAAGACTATTCTTTATGGGTTTCACCTGTGATTACCAATATTGAATATGACAAAGAGTCAAAAACAGGAAGTTTTGACTACAACATATCTAAGCAGAGTGATATTGCAACAGTGCTCCACGACAAACCTGTAGCCGCAGCCGATGGTTCTCGCGCATTCACTCTTACATGGGATGCAGTAGAAGGTGTGGATTCATACAATGTCACTGTACGTATAGCCAACAATGGTAAAGTCATCGATAATTACGATTATAAAAATGTCGGCAACACCACATCTGCAGTTGTTACAGTAGACTCCAAACTATATTGGAAAATGGACATGGAAGCTTTTGTGACATGCTTTGTAGATGGAATAGCATCTTCAAAGAGATCCAACATGATTACATTCAAGCCTTCCGAGCTCCCTGTCAGTGCAGTAGAGACACTTCCAGACAGCCAAGTTTCCATATATGGTTCTAAAGGATGCATCATAGCTCCTGAAGGAGCAAAGGCATACAATCTTTCAGGACAGGAAGTGCGTATGGATGGACTCTCATCCGGTATCTATCTGGTAAGCTACAACGGAACAACCGTAAAAGTAATCGTTAGATAAAGGAAGATTAGAATATAATTCTTACATAACAATAAAAAAGAGGCGCATCAAAAGAAAGTTTTGATGCGCCTCTTTTGTGTATCAGCAAATGTTTCAGAACCGATCGAGCACAGTCTGGAGGAGTTCTGCAACGCGTGGTTTATAGTCAGTGTTAGCTTTTGTTGCTACACGTTCAGCAATGATACAGCACACTGTCATAGCACGATGACCAAGCATTTTCGCCATACCCTGGAGGCATGCCGACTCCATTTCATAGTTAGTGATAGGACGACCATTATAATTAAAGTCATAGATTTTCTCGTTGAGATCGGGTGAAGCAAGTGGCAAACGCACCATTCTGCCCTGAGGCGCATAGAAACCCAAAGCCGCAATCGTGTAGCCGAGTTTCATGTCGTCACGCCCAATGCGCTCCACGAGCATTGGATCTGCGTCTACAACATACGGAGCCGCCCATGAGTCGAGCCAACCGGTATGCTCCATAAACTTACGTTGAAAATCAAGGTCGCAGACATCATCTCGATTTGCATAGAAATTGAGGATACCGTCTGAACCAATAGCCTTCTCTGCTATCACATAGTCGCCAATATGGAGGCCTTCGAGGATAGAGCCGGAAGTGCCAACTCGCACCAAATTGAGAGTGCGATGCTGAGGCTTCACCTCTCGAGTTTTGAAATCAACATTGGCAAGCGCATCAAGTTCGGTCAACACAATCTCAATATTGTCTGAACCGATGCCGTGAGAGATGCACATCACATCCTTACCTTTGTATTTACCACCTATGGCATGAAACTCTCGCGACTGCACATCATAGTCGATTGAATCAAAAAACTTCGACACCATTGTGACACGTCCCGGGTCGCCAACAAGCAGGATATTGTCACAAAGTTGTTCCGGACGAAGATGGATATGAAATACCGAACCGTCTTCATTGATAATCAGTTCGGAGGGGGGGATTATACGAGACATTGTAATTTAAGATTTAATTTACTTTTCTATTATAACAATTAAGTCCTGAATTGTTATTAAGAAGTAGGGAGAAGAAATAACAGAACTATGACTACATTACTGGAAAAGACCATAGAAATAGAAGGCATCATCCGAATATTGCGTGACGGACATCCAACACCGGAAACCTATGCACTTCTAAAAAAGAAAGCCACTGAGCTATCAGTCATGATAGCCGATTTGCAACCGAAGTCAGATAAGGCAGAGGCATCTGATATTTCGAAAGAGCAGGACGACATCCTCCTATCGTTTGACACAGAAGAGGATTCTCAAGAAGTATACACTCCAGACTCTGCTATAAGTGGCACTAAAGAGAATGAACAGCATACCGGAGGACGAAAGAGTCTGAAATCAATATTCTCGCTCAACGACAGATATCTCTATTCTCGAGAGCTTTTCGGTGGAAACATGAAAATGTTTGACGCCACACTCGGTTTCATCGAAGGAGTAGAGAACTATTCCGATATCGAAGACTATTTCTACAACGAACTCGAATGGGATCCTGATAATAGTGTCGTAGCAACATTCCTCGACACACTGCGTCCCCTATACAAAGAATAAAGACACCATGCTGTATATAGTTCCGACCCCGGTAGGGAATCTCGACGACATGACGATAAGAGCGGTTCAGGTTCTTAAAGAAGCCGATCTTATACTCGCGGAAGACACTCGCACCAGTAGCGTTCTTCTACGACACTTCGACATTCACACCCCAATGCAAAGCCACCATAAATATAACGAACACGCCACAGCAACACAGCTTGCTGAGCGATTGCAAGGTGGCGAAAACATCGCACTCATCTCCGATGCAGGCACTCCGGGAATATCAGATCCGGGGTTTATGCTCGTAAGGGAATGCCGTCGCGCCGGTGTTGACGTGACAGTGCTCCCCGGTGCCACTGCATTTGTGCCGGCGCTCGTGGGGAGCGGTCTGCCGTGCGACCGATTTGTGTTTGAAGGGTTTCTTCCTCCAAAGAAAGGAAGGGCTACTCGCCTTACACTTCTTGCAGAAGACCCAAGAACTGTAATCATATACGAAAGTCCGCTGCGACTTCCACGCACTCTGCGGCAACTTACCGAATATTTCGGTGAAGACAGAGAAGCATGCGTAGTTAGAGAGATATCAAAAATGCACGAAACGTTTCACAACGGAACACTCAGAGAACTGTCGGAACACTTTGAATCGAACACTCCCAAAGGAGAGATTGTTGTAATCATCAAGGGAAATGATTCCTCAAAGAGTAAAAACGACAAAGACTCCGAAAGAAGCCAATAACCCAAACTATAGAAACTATGAAAAAATTGATTCCATTATGCGCCGTTGCCGCAATGACTTTAGCGGCATGTTCCGGACACAAAAGCAGTGAAGAATCAGATTCACTGTCGATCATCACAATGCAGTATGAGCAAGCCTCTTCTTTTAACGACTCATTACTCCTTTTGATGGGAGACATCTATGCGGGTCTCGACTCTATCAATATGCAAGAAGGCCTCCTTCACAACTTAGGCAAAGGCGGAGAGGGAGTCGACATAAGAGCCAATGTGCGAGAGAATCTTACTAACATCAGAGAAAGACTGCAGGAGAACCGCAACATGCTCGCAAAAATGCAGGCAAAGCTCGATAACAGCACCGGGAACAACTCAGTATTAAAGAAAACCATCTCCGAACTTCAGGCCCGCATCGACGACCAGGAAAAGAAGATCAACGACCTCAATACGCAGCTTGAAAATGCCAATGCTCAGATTGCAGACCTTAGCTCACAAGTAGCTAAAGGGAAAGAAGATCTACAAGCTGAAACAGAAGCTCGCGAAAAAGCCGAAGCTGAAGCAAAGATTGCTGAAAAAGCTGCCAACAAAGTGTATTACGCAATAGGCACAAACAAAGAGCTTAAGCAGAACGGACTGCTTGAGAAGAAATTCCTCGGATCAACCAAGGTGCTTCAAGGAGACTTCAATGAAAACTATTTCACATCTGCCGACAAGAGGACTCTTAGCATAATCAACACCGGTGGCAAGAAGGTAAAAATCTGGAGCAACATTCCCAAAGGCAGCTATGAGATAGTAGACAATGCTAACGGAACTCAGAGCGTAAAGATTCAGAATCCAAGCGAGTTTTGGAGCAGAACATCTTATCTGATCATACAGATTGATTGAGAATAAACATTTCTTGATTTTGCAAGTTAAAAACATGAGTTTAAAAAACTTGGCGATATGTGCTGCCACCGCTGGTTCGGCTGTGGCAGCCATTTCTGTCGATAAGATTGGTAATATTGCAAGCAAGTGTCGCTCAGCGTTGATGAAGGAAAAATCTTTGATTGCTCTTTGTTTGACACTTTTGATTGTCACCACAGCGTGCAAACCAACCGAGCAGGGATATAAGGCTGCATATGATGCTGCTAAAGCAAAACGAGAATATGTGGATCCTGATCAGGAAATTCTCACGGGCGGACATCGTCTGCTTAACGAGAATGCCAGCAATTGGAAAGTGATAGGCAACGATTCTCTGCAGATTCAAACGATAAGGATTAGTCCCGAGAAGGGGGAAGCATGGCCACAATCAGGACCTTATAGACTTGCAGTAGCAATGTTTAAAATGGACACAAACGCCCGTTCGCTACTAGAAAACCTAAAAGGGAAAGGTTGCAACAACGCGATACTTGCCGGAGATGGCAAGGGGAAGCATTTCGTGATAGCCGGGAGTGCCACTTATCCCGATTCATTAGGGATAGTGCTCAACGATTTCCGTCTTCGTAATCCTGAGTTCCCCTTCATCGGATTGACACCGGCAGTTCCGGTGATTATCGTTTCAAGATGAGAGTTTAGATCAATTCAAAAGCCGATTTTTTCCTTTCAATTTTCAATTCTCGATTATAATAACTAAATTTGCAAATAAAACATATTAACAACAATAATGGGAAAAGTAGTTATCATAGGCGCCGGAGGCGTCGGGACAGTAGTGGCACACAAGTGTGCACAGCATCCCGAGGTATTCAATGAAATAGTAATTGCTTCACGCACAAAATCGAAATGCGATGCGCTTGCAGCTAAAATCGGAGCCGGAAATATCGTTACCGATTCTGTAGACGCTGACGATGTAGACCAAATTGTAGCACTCTTCAACCGCCACAAACCAGACATCTGCATCAACGTAGCACTCCCCTATCAGGACCTCACAATCATGGAGGCATGCCTAAAGTGTGGAGTCAACTACCTTGACACCGCCAACTATGAACCGAAAGATGAAGCTCACTTCGAATACAGCTGGCAATGGGCATATCGCAAACGTTTTGAAGAGGCCGGACTTACCGCTATCCTCGGATGCGGTTTCGACCCCGGAGTCAGCGCAGTGTTTGTGGCATATGCCGCAAAACATCACTTCAGCGAGATGCAGTATCTTGACATTGTAGACTGCAATGCCGGAAATCATGGCAAAGCTTTCGCTACCAACTTCAACCCCGAAATTAACATCCGCGAAATCACCCAGAAGGGCAAATACTGGGAAGACGGCAAATGGGTAGAGACTGAAAACCTTGAAATCCATCGTCCGCTCAACTATCCCAACATTGGAGAAAGAGAAAGCTACCTACTATATCACGAAGAATTGGAAAGCCTCGTGCAGAATTTCCCGACAATAAAGAGAGCTCGCTTCTGGATGACATTCGGACAAGAGTATCTGACACACCTGCGTGTGATCCAAGACATAGGCATGGCAAGAATTGATCCTATTATGTATAACGGACAGGAAATCGTTCCAATCCAATTCCTCAAAGCCGTACTTCCCGACCCTGGAAGCCTTGGAGAGAACTATCACGGAGAGACCTCTATCGGATGTCGTGTTCGCGGTCTTGACAAGCAAGGCAAGGAATCAACCTACTACATCTACAACAACTGTTCTCACGAAGAAGCATACAAGGAAACCGGAGCACAAGCAGTAAGCTATACAACCGGTGTTCCCGCCATGGTCGGAGCCATGATGTTCCTCACCGGCAAATGGGTAAATCCCGGAGTGCACAACGTTGAGGAATTCGATCCGGATCCATTCTTGGAGACTTTGGCAAAGGATGGCCTACCTTGGCACGTAATCGTGAACGAAGATATCGAACTCTGACAAGAGTTACTCTCAACTATGAGAAAAACATTCATATGCCTTCTGACGGCGGCTGCGGCTGATGCCGCAACCGCCGTCTCGGCACAAACATAATTTGAAAAATAAAAGAGAAATGACAAAACGATTGATAACAACTTTTGGAGCAGTGACAATTGCCGGAATATCGGCATTCGCATGCACCAATTTCATAGCCGGGAAAAAGGCTACCACAGACGGGAGTGTCATGATCACATATGCAGCAGACTCTCATACACTCTATGGAGATCTTACCCACACACCTGCTGCGATACACAAAGATGGCGCAATGCGCAAGGTGACGGAATGGGACACCGGCAAGCCATTGGGTGAGATTCCGCAACCAAGAGAGACCTACAATGTTGTGGGCAATATGAACGAATACCAAGTGGCAATAGGCGAAACCACATGGGGTGGCCGCACCGAACTCATCGACACCACCGGCAACTCCATCATCGACTATGGATCGCTCATCCAGATTGCATTGGAGCGTGCGAAGAGCGCGTCTGAAGCCATCGATGTGATGACGAGCCTTGTAGCAGAATACGGATATGCATCGGAAGGAGAATCATTTAGCATAGCCGACAAGAATGAAGTGTGGGTGATGGACATGATTGGCAAAGGAGCCGAAAAGGGTGCTGTCTGGGTTGCAGTCCGCATACCCGATGATGCCATCTGTGCCCATGCAAACGAACCGAGAATACGCCAAGTAGATCTGAAAGATAAGAAAAACGTACGCTACTCTAAAGACATGATAGAGTTTGCACGCAAACGCGGATGGTTTAGTGGCAAAGACTCCGACTTCTCGTTTGCCGATGCCTATGGATTCCACGATGTGGCAACACGCCGCAGCTGCGATGCTCGCGCATGGGCATTCATGAGAAAATTCGCTCCCTCTTTCGACAAGTATTACAGCTGGATCAGTGGCGAGAGCGATACCCCAATGCCTCTTTACGTAGTGCCGGAGAAAAAAGTCTCACTAAAAGATATGCAGGAAAGCATGCGCGACCACTACGAAGGCACCCCCCTCACCATGACAGATGACATAGGAGCAGGCCCCTATCACGTGCCTTATCGCTGGCGTCCTATGGAATATGAGGTAGACGGCAAAAAATACTGCATGGAACGCGCCACTGCCACCCAACAAACGGGATGGAGCTTCGTGGCACAATGCCGCAACTGGCTTCCAAACGCAGTAGGAGGCATATTCTGGTTCGGCACCGACGACACCAACACATGTGTCTACATGCCTCTATATTGTTGCCTTACTGAAGTGCCGGAGCAGTTTACAGTCGGAGATCTCTACAACTTCGACATGAACTCAAACTTCTGGATGAACAATTGGGTAGCCAACCAGGCATACGCTCGATATGACCAGATGATACCCGATATCAGGAAAGTGCAGAACAGACTAGAAGACTGTTACCGCGACAGCCGCACAGCAAGCGATGCTACACTTGCACCGCTCGCCGAAGCAGGATTGAAGGGACAGGTAACGACAGTGGCAAACGAGCAAGCTGCGGCTATTGCCAAGGAAGCGACAGACAGTTATCGTGAACTTGCCCAATATCTCCTTGTAAAATTCCTCGATGGAAATATCAAGAAGCAAAATGAAGACGGAAGTTTCAAGTGTAATGAATACGGGCTCCCAGCTTACCCACACTTCCCCGGCTATGACAAAAAATACTATGAAAATATAGTAAAAGAAACCGGAGATCACTTTCTGCTGAAATGAGCAATTTGGTATAAATGAGACAATCCCGTCGCGATACGAAATCACGACGGGATTGATTTTTTGAGCCACTAGTGGGACTCGAACCCACGACCTTCTCGTTACGAATGAGATACTCTACCAACTAAGCTATAGTGGCGAAATGCGGTTGCAAAGTTAATGAATATTTCTTATACAGACAAGAAATTGACAGACAAATCACTAAAAAACGTATAATAAAATAATCCTACAAAAGACCAAATAACACCGACGATCTGCCACTAAAAATAATTAAAACGTTTTCTAAAAATTTATTGTTTAATAGTAAAAGAGTGATATTACATACGTATTTACAATATCATTTTTCACTAATAATCTCAATCTATATCATGGAAAAATCATTATCAAGTCAACGATATGATTTACAGATATATAACAGAGCCAAGATAATAATCAAATAGAAATCGTATGAAAATAACAGTGCTTGACGGATATGGGCTGAACCCAGGAGATCTTTCTTGGGATGGGATGGCTAAGCTTGGAGACCTTACAGTGTATGACCGCACTCCACCGGAACTAACAGTTGAAAGGGCGGCAGACTCCGAAATTATACTCACCAACAAAACCGTAATAGACGATGAAACAATAGGGAAACTACCCAAACTCAAATATATCGGTGTACTCGCCACAGGCTATAACATAGTAGATATAGAAGCTGCAAAGAAACATGGAATAATAGTTACCAATATTCCTGCATACAGCACCATGTCGGTGGCACAGACAGTGTTTGCGCTAATACTCGCCATCACAAACCGTGTGGAACACTACACCGAAGAAAACCACGCCGGACGTTGGAGCAGAAATCCTGACTTCTGCTATTGGGACACTCAGCTTACAGAAATTTCAGGAAAGACTATAGGCATAGCCGGATTGGGAAACATCGGAAACGCGGTTGCTAAGATAGCCTTGGCTTTCGGCATGAAAGTGATTGCATACACGTCAAAAAATGAAGACGAGCTTCCGGACGGACTAAGTAAATGCGATTTGGCAACGCTTTTCTCCGCTTCTGACATAGTAACTCTGCACTGTCCACTGACACCCGACACACGCTTGATGGCAAACCGAGAACGACTTGCCACCATGAAACCAGGGGCTATACTGATAAATACCGCAAGAGGACCACTCGTAGACGATCTGGCGGTAGCCGACGCACTAAAAACAGGAAAACTACGAGCATATGGAGCCGATGTAATGACCACAGAGCCGCCATGTGCTGACAATCCACTTCTCAGTGCACCAAATACCTACATCACCCCGCATGTGGCATGGGCTACAGAGGAGGCTCGCCAACGACTGATGCAAATAGCAACCGATAATATTGCTGCTTTTCTTGAGGGAAAAGAACTGAATAGGATTGGTGTTTAAGAAACGAATATTAATAATTAAAAAAAGAAGCAACCGGGAGTGAGGAATTTCAATCCTCACTCCCGGTGAATTTAAGGAGGGCGCATCAATAGTTTCATTTTGATGCGCTCTTCCTCTAATATTATTCAACGAAAAAATATGATCAGATAACGCCTTGTGCCATCATAGCATCGGCAACTTTGAGGAAGCCGGCAATGTTAGCACCCTTCATATAGTTGATATAGCCATCAGGCTGAGTGCCATGTTCCACACATGCATTGTGAATGTCGCTCATCATGGCGTGCAGACGATGGTCAACCTCGTCTGCACTCCACTGGAGGTGTTCTGCATCTTGGCTCATTTCAAGACCAGACACGCCTACACCACCTGCGTTGACAGCCTTTCCTGGGCAGTAGACTGTCTTATTTGCAATGAAAGCATCGATAGCCTCCGGAGTACAACCCATATTGGAAACTTCTGCACAGAGCTGTACGCCATTTGCGATCAACATCTTAGCATCCTCTCCATTGAGTTCGTTCTGAGTAGCACATGGAAGAGCGATATCCACCTTTTGCTCCCATGGTTTACGACCTGCATAGAATGTAGAACCGGGGAATTTCTCCGCATAAGGAGCCACAACATCATTGCCTGAAGCACGAAGTTCAAGCATGTAAGCAATCTTTTCATCGTTCAGGCCTGCCGGATCATAGATATAGCCATCAGGACCGGAAAGAGTAACGACCTTTGCACCGAGAGAGGTAGCCTTCTTTGCGGCACCCCAAGCTACGTTTCCGAAACCGGATATAGCCACAGTCTTGCCTGCGAGTTCCTCATTCCACACTTTCTTAAGCACATTCTGAACGAAATAGATTGCACCGAATCCAGTAGCCTCCGGACGCAGACGGCTACCACCGAAGCTAAGTCCCTTTCCAGTGAAAGTACCGGTATTCTCTCTGGCAAGTTTCTTGTACATGCCATACATGTAGCCAACTTCACGTCCGCCAACACCTATATCGCCAGCCGGAACATCACGGTCAGGACCGAGGTTCTGCCACAATTCCATTACAAATGCCTGGCAGAAACGCATGATTTCAGCATCGCTCTTGCCGCGTGGAGAGAAGTCGGAACCACCCTTTCCACCACCCATAGGCAAAGTGGTCAGAGCATTCTTAAATGTCTGTTCAAAACCGAGGAATTTAAGTATAGAAAGGTTAACACTTGCATGGAAACGGATGCCACCCTTGTATGGGCCAATGGCATTGTTAAACTGCACGCGATAGCCTATATTATTCTGAACTTCTCCCTTGTCGTCGACCCAAGTCACACGGAAGGTAAAGATTCGGTCTGGTTCAACCATACGCTCGATTATTCGAGCTTTTTCATATTCTGGATGCTGATTGTATACATCTTCCACCGAAAGGAGGACTTCCCTTACAGCCTGAAGAAACTCCTTCTCACCTGGATGCTTGGCCTCAAGATTGGCCATAATCTCATTAATGTTCATAGTTTATAGATTTTAAGAGTTACTAATGAGTATTTGTATTTACTTTCTCTAAACAGAAATTTCAGACAAACTGAAACTTCATAGATTTCACTTGCAAATATAAATTGTTTTAATCATTCCACCAAAGAATCTGAGTAATATTTTTGGAAATTTTCTACATTTTAGGCCAAATATGTTGCATAACATATTTTGGAATTATACGAAAGCAAATAGGACGCACGAGTCGCACGTCCATATAAATTGATTTGGAAATATCTGATTCATATTGCTTATTCCGTGACAAAAATTACGATACGATTCCAGTTGTTCTCATCGGGATAGGGTTGTTCTGAACTACCTTCGCCCTTAACTGTGATTCGGCCGGAAGAGACGCCATACTTATCTATAAGCACCTCAGCCACAGCTTGAGCACGACACTCTGAGAGTTCTTTATTGTATTCAGCAGTACCGGTATCCTTATCAGCATAACCTACTACAGTCACCCTCATGTCGGGATTTTCCTTAAGATACCTTGCCATATTGTAGACGTTCACCTCTTCTTGAGGTTCAATTATGCTTGAATTGATCTTGAAGCGCACAGTAGCAAGGAGCGGCTGATTCGGACAATCAACTACAGGAGCTTCAACTTCCTTATGGGTCTGATTTTGGTTTGCATTCTCGGCCACAGCCGCAGCAAGAGCCATGTTAGACTCAAGAAGTTCAGTCCTAAGATTATTAACCTCTCCATTGAGAGAAGCGATTTCGGTAGCAGAAAAACATTCGTTGTAGGAATTAAAATCTCTTCCACCAATATTAAAAATGAAGCCTCCGAGAGCTGAAACGTTGGCTTCAATAGCACGTCCATAGGCACATCCGTTCCAATTGTCGCCATAGAATGAAGCTCTTGCCTCGGCAAAGAAATCTGCATAACTGCAGAGACGGAAACGGAACTGAACACCTGCCGACACGGGAAGAGTCCAAGAACGAGTCCATGGTTCTTTTTTACTATTAAGCACATTTGTGGCTGCAGGTGCGCCACCCTGCTTTCCTTTCATATTCCACAAGAAGTCTCCGCCTACACCGAAGAAGGGAATTACGCTTACAGGACGTGTAAAATCTACTCCTCCAAGAGAGTTACACATATCCCACATCATTTCGAAGTTAAGATTCATGTGATTAGCTCTTGACCATCCATCGGCAGCACGAGAAGCAATTGGATTATCCCAATGAAGAACGCCTCCAAGCGCGTTGATACGAAATCCCACATAGGGAGTAAACCACCGCCCCACACCGAAATTGTATTCCGGTGTTATGAGATGTCTGTCGATTGTTTTCATACCGTTGTCTCGACCGATACCGGTCTCGACAAAAGGTTGGTTTACACCCGCGCCAATCTGGATAAACCAGTTGTCGCGCCAACTTGAGCTATAGCGATCGGTATTGTCGCATTCAAACTCTGTAAACGAAACAGCCTCTTCCGAGACAACCACATCATCCTGTGCCACCACCACACAAGGGAGTATAAACATGCCAACGGATAATTGAAGCAATAAATTGAGATATCGCGTTTTCATAGTTAAATTGGATTAATAATATTAATGATTATTAAGGTTTCATTTTGATATTAAAACGAGATAGCCGAAGTTTGGTTCACTGCAATTTGATATATTGCCGAAAATTGATTAAATTTGCACATTAATAAAAGAGATGCCGACAGTGCCTCGCAAAGCAGATGAAATCAAGTAAAAGATACCGTATAAGCATCAGTGATGAATCGCGCCTGAGGCAGATAGTCTCGGTGAGTGTTCGTCCATACAAGCTATGGGCATACGTAGCCGGAGCGATATTGCTTGTGCTCGTAGTGGCATGTGTCCTTATCATGACGACACCATTGCGCACATTAATGCCAGGATATCTAAAAGAGGGGGAACGAGCAGCAGCAGAAAAGGGAATGCTTCGACTTGACTCCATAAGAGACGCCAATGAGCGCAACAGCCTCTTTCTTGCCAATATTTTAACAGTGTTCGACACCGATCGCACACCGGCAGACAGCACATTGAAAACAATGATATCGAATGAATTGCCTCCCGACTCGCTACTTCCTGCATCTCCGCGCGAGATAGAGTTTATCGACAGGATGAATGACCGGGAGAAATACTATATCAACATTCTTGCCCCCTTAGCGGCAGACCAGATGCGCTTTTACAGCCCCGGAGCCGGAGCTATAGTGCCGGAACAGTCGCGGCAAGCCATTAAGGCACGGATAGTAACGCCGAAAGAGAGTCCTTTGAATGCGATAGCCGATGGGCGTGTGATTTCTCTTCAGAATCCGGCTCCCGAAGGAGGCACAGCTATTGTGTTACACCACGACAACGGGTTTGTGTCGCGATATTCCCATGCCGGCACTCCGACAGTGGCACAAGGGAGTCATGTGGAAGGGGGAAGTGTCATAGCTCATGGTGCACGTGGCGGAGCTACCGGTCCGGGATGGTTTTATCTTGAGTTATGGTATGACGGCACTCCATTGACTCCGGCAAGATATATCGAAGGATATAGCAATCATCCGACTGAAGAACCATACACACTTTCCGGTCGTCCGATGGGGAAATAAAACTAAAACAGTAAAAACAATAGAATTAATATATGAACATTGTCAAAACCATAGGAGTATTAGGGTCTACGGGAAGCATCGGGACTCAAACACTCGATATAATAGCCGATTATCCGGAACATTTTCGTGCCGGAGTGCTGACAGCTCGCCGACAGTGGAAGAAACTAGCTGAGCAGGCTCTTAAGTTCCGTCCGGATATGGTAGTGATAGGAGAAGAGGAATATTATAACCCTCTGTGCGATGCACTTGCAGGAAGTGGCATTAAGGTTGCCGCTGGTCCAGACGCTATTTGCGAAGCAGCCTCGCATCCAAGCATAGACACGGTGGTCACCGCAATGGTGGGCTATAGCGGTCTGCTACCCACCATATCTGCTATCAAGGCAGGCAAAACCATCGCTCTCTCCAACAAGGAAACACTCGTAGTGGCAGGGGAACTAATCACCGGTCTCTGCCGGAAGCATGGAGTAGACATAGTGCCGGTAGACAGCGAGCACTCCGCCATATTCCAGTGTCTGCAAGGGGAGCAACGCAACGAGATGAGCAAGATAATTCTCACCGCAAGCGGTGGTCCGTTCCGCACCATGAGCAAAGAGAAACTTGCCGATGTAAAACCCAGTGATGCACTTAAGCACCCTAACTGGGACATGGGAGCAAAAGTGACCATTGACTCAGCATCTATGATGAACAAAGGGTTTGAGATGATAGAGGCTCGCTGGCTTTTCGACTGCATGCCTGAACAGATTGAGGTGGTGGTTCATCCACAATCGATCATACACTCAATGGTTGAATATCAAGATGGAAGCGTGAAGGCTCAGCTTGGAGTGCCAGACATGCACACTCCAATCAGATATGCGCTCTCCTATCCTCATCGATTGCCAACACAGGCAGGCAAGATGCGAATGGAAGACTATGCCAACCTGACATTTGAACATCCAGATCTCGACAAGTTTCCGCTGTTAGGGTATGCCTTCGAGGCGATACGCAAGGGGGGCACAATGCCTTGCATACTGAATGCCGCCAACGAAATAGCCGTGCAATACTTCCTCGAAGGACGCATCGGATTCACCGATATGCCAAAGATAGCACGAAGCACGATGGATCAAACTTTCTACAGCAACACACCGGATCTTGAGACTCTTGTAGCCACTAACACCGAAGCAAGAAAAATTGCAGAAGAAGTAGCAAATAAACTCAAAAGGCGCTGAATCTCTACAAATTGAGTCAAGGTGTAAAAAATGATATTGATAACATACAAATTAACATTATAATAAATACGACACTGATTTGGAAACATTTCTGATAAAGGCAGCGCAACTGATACTCGCGCTCGCGATACTAATAATCATACATGAGTTCGGCCACTTCCTGTTTGCCAGAATCTTCGGCATAAGAGTCGAGAAGTTTTATATTTTCTTTGACCCATGGAAAGAACTCTTCAAGTGGAAACCGGGCAAATACATCGGAGGACTCGGGAAACAGAAGAATCTTGGGAAGACTGACAATCAACCGGAAAGCGAAGACAACCAAAAGAAGACAGGATTTTGGAACGACACCGAATATGGCATCGGCTGGATACCTCTCGGTGGCTACTGCAAGATTTCGGGCATGATCGATGAGTCGATGGACACCGAACAGATGAAACAACCGGCAAAGCCATATGAATTTCGTAGCAAGCCGGCATGGCAGCGACTTCTCGTAATGATAGCCGGAGTTCTCTTCAACTTCCTTCTTGCCATTCTGATATATGCTGGCATAGCGTTTACCACAGGCGAAAAATACGTAGCTCTCGCAGACGCTGACAAAGGTCTTGAGTTTTCTGGAGCCGCACTGAAAGTTGGATTCCATAATGGAGACATTCCATTGGAAGCTGATGGAGAACCACTTGACGGACTTCCGTCGGAAGATCGCCTACGAATAATGCAAGCTAAAGAAGTGAAGGTGAAAAGAGGCAACGACACAGCCATTGTAGCCATACCGGAAAATTTCATCTTCATGCTTGATGATGAAGCGAAGAGTGACACCGCAAAAATCAACTTCTTTACTTACAGAATACCCACTCGCGTCACTCAAGTTATGCCGGGAGATGGAGCTGCCAAGGCTGGAGTGAAAGAACACGATGAAATCATAGCCATCAACGGAAAAGAAACACCTTCGCTGATGTCATTTCTTTCCGCTATAGAAGGACACAACAATGAGACAATCAACGTAACCTTAGTGAGAAAGAACCAGAATGAAGCCGACACACTGAGAATTCCCGTGAAACTGTCTGACAACTCCAAGATGGGTATCGGACTGGAAGTTAATCCCTCTGCATTCTTTGCCACCAAGGAGAAGCACTACAACATCTTCACCTCCATACCAAGGGGGATAGAGATGGGGACAGACAGACTGACAAGCTACGTAAAGAGCATGAAACTCGTCTTCACGAAAGAGGGAGCAAAGTCAGTAGGAGGATTCGGCGCGATTGGTAGCATTTTCCCTGAGTCGTGGGACTGGTTGGCTTTCTGGAACATAGCTGCATTCTTGTCGGTAGCCCTTGCATTTATGAATATATTGCCTATTCCGGCACTCGACGGTGGACATGTGTTGTTTCTGCTCTATGAGGTTATCTTCCGTCGCAAGCCATCAGAAAAATTCATGGAATATGCACAGATGGCAGGTATGACACTTCTGATACTACTCCTTGTCTACGCCAACGGCATGGACATAATCAGATTCTTCTTCAAGTAACCGAAGAGTTTGTAAAGACACTCAATAACAGATGACAGAAATGAAAACGATAATACTAAAAAAAGGAAAAGAAGAGAGCATTCTCAGGCATCATCCATGGGTATTCTCAGGAGCAATATCATCGCTCCCGGAGGGACTTGAAGAGGGAGATCTTTGCGTGGTAAAAGGCAACGACGGAGTCATATTAGGCGTTGGTCACTACCAGATTGGTTCGATCGCAGTACGCATACTTGAATTCGGCACCGACAGTTTGCCGGAAGACTTCTTTGACACCCGGCTGGCACAGGCGTTCAAACTGCGCCAGACACTTGGACTAATCAGAAATGACAATGACTGCTATCGTCTGGTGCATGGAGAAGGAGACTTTCTGCCGGGACTTGTGATAGATATTTATGGAAATACAGCTGTGGTGCAGGCCCACAGTCCGGGCATGCACTTCGAACGTCGACGCATTGCAGACGCCTTGACCACACTGCCTGATGCAAAGATACGCAACGTTTACTATAAAAGTGAGACTACACTTCCCTACAAAGCGAATCTTGATCCGGAAAACGAGTATCTTATAGGGAACTACGACGGAAATATAGCAACGGAAAATGGTCTGCAATTCAACATAGATTGGCTTAGAGGTCAAAAGACAGGATTCTTCGTAGACCAACGCGAGAACCGTGCGCTTCTTGAGAAATTCGCAAAAGGGAGGAAGGTGCTCAACATGTTCTGCTACACAGGAGGGTTCTCAGTCTACGCCATGCGCGGAGGTGCAAAGAGCGTGGTATCGGTAGACTCCTCAGCGAAGGCAGCCGCACTCACCGATGCCAACATCGAGCTCAATTTCCCAGGTGATGACCGACACTGCACGCATGCCGTAGATGCGTTCAAATACCTCAACGACATGCCAAACAATGAATATGATCTGATAATACTTGACCCACCGGCATTTGCCAAGCATAGGTCTGCATTAAAAAATGGGCTTATAGGCTACAGGAAACTCAACGCCAAGGCGTTTGAAAAAATCAAACCGGGAGGAGTTCTCTTTACCTTCTCCTGCTCACAGGTAGTGACACGCGAAGCATTCCGACTGGCAGTATTCAGTGCGGCAGCCAAATCAGGGCGCAAAGTGCGCATTCTACATCAATTGACACAACCAGCCGACCACCCTATCGACATATCGCATCCGGAGGGTGAATACCTGAAAGGACTTGTGCTATACGTGGAATAGACAATAAATAATCAAACAGCATATGACAAACATTAAAATCACAATTGCCGGGGCAGCATTGCTGCTGGGCACCATGACAACAATGGCAAAAGAAAATCCGGATTTCAACTATAAAGTAGATCGATTTGCAGACATAGAGGTACTCCGCTACGAAGTGCCTGGGTTTAACAGTCTGACACTGCAACAGAAAGAAATGCTTTATTATCTTTCTGAAGCCGCTCAGTGGGGACGCGACATCATCTGGGATCAGAATGGCAAGCACAACCTGCAGTTGCGTAGCATTCTTGAGAAGATCTACCAAAAATATGATGGAGACAAGAACACTGCAGACTGGAAAGGTTTTGAAAAATACATGAAATTGGTATGGTTTGGCAATGGACCTCATCACCACTACTCCAACGACAAGTTTACTCCAGAGTTCTCACAAACATTCTTCGAAGAAAGAGTGAAAGGACTCTGCAACCACTGCATAGGAGCCAAAGACGACAAGGAGCGTAAAGAAATCATCGCCACCATCACACGCTATATATTCGATCCGACCTATATGCCCAAGAAAGTCAGTCTCGACTCCAGCAGTGACGTGGTCGCCAACTCAAGCGTGAACTTATACGAAGGCGTGACGCAGAAGGAAGTAGAGGAATACTTCGCTGCCAAGAAAAAGCCCAACGATCCGACACCGATTTCTTATGGACTCAACTCTCGTCTCGTGAAAGATGCCGATGGCAAAATATATGAGCAGACCTACAGTCTGACCGGGCTCTACGGTGATGCCATCCGCAACATTATCTACTGGCTCGACAAGGCAAAAGGTGTGGCTGAAAACGATGCTCAGCGCGCCTACATCACCAAACTCATCGACTACTACATTACAGGCGATCTGCGTCTATTCGATGAATACTCCATTCTTTGGGCAAAAGACACTGACTCAGATGTAGACTTTGTGAACGGATTCATCGAGAGCTACAATGATCCTCTCGGCATGACCGGCAGCTGGGAAAGCTACGTTAACTTCCGCAACCGCGAGAGTACAAAACGCACTAAGATAATATCTGACAACGCACAATGGTTTGAAGACAATGCTCCGATTGACCCGCAATTCCGCAAACCACTCGTGAAAGGCATTTCAGCAAAGGCCATCAACGCGGTAATGCTTGCCGGCGACGCCTATCCCGCCACTGCCATCGGTATCAACCTTCCAAACGCAGACTGGATTCGTGCACAGCATGGCAGCAAGTCTGTTACCATCGAGAACATCACCGAGGCATATGCAGAGGCAAGTAAGGGCAACGGATTCAGAGAAGAATTCGTGATAGACGCATCTACTCGCGAACTGATGGACAAGTATCTCTATCAGACCGATATGCTCCACACCGACCTGCATGAGTGTCTGGGTCACGCTTCCGGACAACTCGCACCCGGCACCGATCCCGATGCACTGAAAGAGAACGGCTCCACTCTTGAAGAAGCTCGTGCAGACCTTTACGCCCTCTATTATCTTGCAGACCCGAAACTCGTAGAGCTCGGCATTCTCGACAATTCCGATGCTTACAAGGCTGAATACTATCAGCAGATGATGAATGGACTGATGACTCAGCTTAACCGCATAGAACCGGGCAATGACGTAGAAGAAGCCCACATGCGCAACCGCCAGCTGATTGCTGCATGGGCCCTCGACCATGCCAAAAAGTCAAAAGCCGTTCAACTCGTGAAGAAAGGTGGCAAGACATATCTGAAAATCAACGATTATAAGGAACTTCGGAACCTCTTCGGGCAACTACTGAAAGAGATTCAGCGCATCAAGTCTACCGGCGACTATGCTGCTGGCAACGCCCTCGTGCAGAAGTATGCAGTAAAAGTGGATCAGAAACTCCATAAGGAAGTACTAAATCGATTCTCAACACTGGAAATTCCCCCATACAGAGGATTTGTGAATCCAATTTATACTCCTGAATATAATAAAGACGGCAACATCACTGACGTGAAGATATCCTACACTGAAAGTTATCCTGAGCAGATGCTCCGCCTTAGCCGTAACTACTCTGCACTCGGCAAGTGATAACAATGGAGAATCAAGACTTTACCACAATTGGTGGTATACGCAGACAGTTTTTCGCACTGCGCAATGGTCTGATAGCCGACACCCTTAGAAAGGGAGGCATGGAGCAGAAGTATATCTTCGGGCTCCAGCTTCCCCAAATAAAGGGTATTGCTTCGGAGATCTGCGATGCCGTAAAAGAGAGTGATACCAAGCAATTGGCACGGGAACTTTGGGAAGACCGAGAATGTCGTGAATCGCGCCTTCTCGCCATTCACCTCATGAAACCCGGAGATACAAGCTCTGATGAAGCCATTGCTCTTTCTTGCGACATACGCACTCGCGAAGAGGCAGACATACTTGCTTTCCGCCTTATTCGTTATCTGCCGGGAGCAAAGGAGATTGCCAATACACTTTGCAATTCCGAATTGACTCTTCAACAATATGCAGCTGAAGCAATAAGACGTTTCATTGAAACTCAATAATTACATTACTCATTTCTTCATAGTAATCACTTATTACCATGAAAACATATCTGAAGACAATAATGCTTGCCACAGTCGGAGCAATGCTCACAGGGATGCCGGCAATGGCAACAGCCAATACCTCCGGTGCAAAAGAGGCAGGAAAGTTTGAGGCTGGTATCGGAAGGTTTCTTCTCAACGGAGAACCCTACACTGTAAAAGCCGCCGAACTTCACTATCCGCGCATACCACGCCCCTACTGGGACCAGCGCATCAAGCTCTGCAAGGCTCTTGGAATGAACACCATCTGTCTCTACACCTTCTGGAATGCACATGAACCAAAGATCGACCAGTTTGACTTTACAGGACAGAACGACCTACGCGAGTTTGTGAAGCTATGCCAAGCAAACGACATGAAGGTAATATTGCGTCCCGGACCATACGTCTGCGCTGAATGGGAAATGGGGGGACTTCCATGGTGGCTTCTCAAGAAAAAAGACATCAGACTGAGAGAAAACGATCCGTTTTTCTTAGAACGAGTAGACAAGTTTCAAAAAGCAGTTGCCGAGCAAGTCGGAGACCTCACTATCGACAAGGGAGGTCCGATAATTATGGTACAGGTGGAGAACGAATATGGGTCGTATGGCAAAGACAAGCCTTATGTGGCCAATATTCGCGACATGCTTCGCAGCAACTTCGGAAAAGACGTGACGCTCTTCCAATGTGACTGGTCGTCAAATTTCACCGACAACGGACTTGATGATCTCATTTGGACCATGAACTTCGGCACAGGTGCCGACATCGATCGACAATTTGAGAAATTGAAACAGTTGCGTCCTGACAGTCCGCTAATGTGCAGTGAGTTCTGGAGTGGCTGGTTTGACAAGTGGGGAGCCAATCATGAGACTCGTCCGGCAAAAGACATGATAGCCGGAATCGACGAAATGCTATCTAAAAACATATCGTTCAGTCTCTACATGACCCACGGAGGTACTAACTGGGGTCACTGGGCAGGAGCCAACTCTCCGGGATTTGCACCAGACGTGACATCGTATGACTATGACGCACCTATAACAGAGAGCGGACAGATAACTCCGAAATACAAGCTTCTGCGGGAGACACTCGCCAAATACCACGATGGCAAGCTCCCGAAGATACCCGCTACAATAAAACCCATATCCGTAAAGGAATTCGAATTCGAGACCGTAGCGCCACTCTTCTCAAACCTTCCTGCAGGTAAGAAGTGCCGCGACATCAAGACAATGGAAGAACTTGACCAAGGTTTCGGAAGTATCCTCTACCGCACTTCACTTCCGGAGTTACCGACAGGTGGACAACTCACTATCAATGAGCCTCACGACTATGTACAGGTTTTCATCAACGGCAAACTTGCAGGCATAGTAGACCGGAGAATGGGTGAGAAAAACGTGATGCTCCCACCATGCAGCAAAGACGCTCAACTTGACATTCTCGTTGAGGCTATGGGACGCATAAACTTCGGTCGCGCCATCAAAGACTTTAAGGGAATCACCGACAACGTGACTGTAACAGAAAACAGAAACGGACACGATTTCGTATGCAATCTTAAGAACTGGGAAATATTCAGTCTTGAGGATGACCCGGCATATTACGAAAGCATGAAGGGAGAGCCTCTTAGCAACATCACGCCAGACGGCAATGGAAGACTGCCGCGAGGTGTATATCGTGGCACTTTCAACGTGAATAAACCATCAGACACCTTCCTTGACTTCTCCTCTTGGGGTAAAGGGCTCGTATACGTTAATGGACATCCCCTCGGACGTATCTGGGAGATCGGTCCACAACAGACACTTTACATGCCGGGGTGCTGGCTAAAGAAAGGTGAGAATGAAATAATGGTGTTTGACATCTTAGGCCCAAGAAAGGCTGTATCGTCTGGACTGACTGAGCCTCTTCTCGACAATCTTAACGTAGCTAAGCCCACCGCACACCGTGAAGAGGGTAAAACTCTCGATCTTAGCAATGAGAAACCTGTGATGACAGGTAGCTTCGACACCGGCAATGGTTGGCAGACACGCATGTTTACCACAGTTGCAAGGGGACGGTATATATGCCTTGAGGCTCTCAGTTCGATCGATGGCAAAGAACGTGCGGCAATCGCAGAACTATATGTACTTGACGGCAATGGCAACCGCTTGTCGCGTGAGCCATGGACTGTGAAATATGCCGACAGTGAAGACATACTAAAGACAAACCGGAGTGCTGACAAGATATTCGACCTTCAGGAATCCACAGCATGGAGTACTGTAAAAGGAGTGCCTTATCCCCATAGCGTTGTAATCGACCTTGGAGGAGTACACACCATTTCTGGCATTCAATACCTACCACGCATGGAAAGCGAGGTGCCGGGAGGCATAAAAGACTTCAAAGTGTATGTAAGCGAAGAAGAATTTAGCCAAAAATAAATCTCAGAAATAATCCGTATAATAATAGAAGGGTGTATCAAAATAAATGTTTGATGCACCCTTTCTCTGTAATCCTCAATCCAGGAGGAAGTTTGCTTTAGTTTGACCGTAGATAATTCCTCACCCTCCCGGAGACTATTCCCGGTGATGCTTGCTATATTAGTATTGAATTGCGGAGAAACGATTGCCGGGGAGACGTTCGATAATGCCGTCAAACTCCATTTCTGACAGGGATGCCATAAGGTTGCTTATTTGCATTCCTGTACGTTCGCGAAGCACATCAAGAGGAATAGGTTCACTACTGAAACGAAGAAGATCATAGATAATCTTATCGGAGCCGGACAATTCAGGAAATAGGTCGCGTTGTTTTACGGAGACAGGGACTGTGTCTGGTTTCCAACCAAGCATATCTATCATGTCTGCCACGTTGCCAGCCATAAGAGCTTTTTGCGAACGGATAAGACGGTTGCATCCGGCACTCATCTCGTCGGCAAGACGCCCTGGGAGTGCGAACAGTTCACGGCCATAAGATGAAGCCACAGCAGCTGTAGACATAGCACCACCCTTCACAGCAGATTCAGCCACTATCACAGCATCGGTGAGAGTAGCTACAATGCGGTTACGCTCCAGGAAACGGCTTTTATAAGGCTTTACTCCCGATGGATATTCAGAAATTATTGCACCTCCGGAATTAATGATGGAGCGAGCGAGTTCTCTATTGGCAGACGGATAGATGGTGTCAAGACCATGTGCCACCACTGCAATAGTTGGAAGACCTGCATTAAGTGCTGCTGTATGCGCTGCGGAATCAATTCCGAGAGCAAGACCACTTACCACACACAACGAAGGGAAATAAGTTGCCATATCAGCAATCAGAGAATTGACATAACCTGCGCCATAAGCAGAAGCATGGCGAGTACCTACCACGCTCATCATTTTAGCTGCATCAAGATCTGCATTGCCGAGACGGTAAAGAGTAATCGGAGCCTTATCAATATCGCTAAGACGAAACGGATAATCTTCGTCAGTAATTGAGAAAGACGTTATACCATGTTTATCAATAAACTCAGCTTCTCGTCGAGCCTTGAAAAGAGCCTCATCGCGGATCATCTTGTCGATACATGTAACGTTTTTAATCTGCAGACGCGATGCAAGCTCAGACCCGGACATGGAGAAGAAATCAGACGGAGACACAGCGGCATCCTGCATATGTCGCACAAAAGCAGCGTTCATGCCCGGCACAAACGACAATGCAACCCCCAGAAGCCGCTCTGTATCCATTATCAGCTGATATATTTAGCGAAGACCTTGGCAAGTTCGTCGCCACGCGACAGTTTGCCATTTTTCAGCACCACTACGCTGACAAGCCCTTGGCAAACGAGTTCCCCACCGGGGCGCATAATATCCTGATGAAAAATGAAGCGGGGCCCCTTACGTTCGAGACGCAAGCAGGAAAGGAACGTGTCGTTGCCACGAAGCGATGAAATATATTCTATTTCAACTTTCCGCACCACAGCGTCAAGCCCTTGATTATGCATCTCCACAAAAGAGAGTCCGGCATCACTACAAAACTTATGTCTTGTATGCTCCATGTAATGGAAGTAATTGGCATTGTTTACTATCTGCTCACAATCGAGCTCATAGTCTCGCACCTCCATTTCCATAATGAAGCAATATTTTCTGTTACTGTTTTTTAGTATTCTCATAGTCTAACTTTAAAAATATATGTGTAGGCACATAGAGAGCCCTGATGGGAGCATCAACAAGATACAACAGGTTATAATCGATATATCTTCTGACCTTAACTACCGACGTATCAGAAATAACAATCTTACCGCATTCCGACCACACTACTGGAGCGTCTTCGTTTTCTTCAGAATCTTCTTGACGCTTGTAGAGAGTTATTATGAACCCATCATTATTGCGCTCCAAGGAATGAGGCTGTATGTTAGTCACCATATCCGAAGCAAACAGGTGATAATAATACATAAATACACCGACCAATGGAGTGATTGCAAACAAAAGTATCAGACTTATCACAACAAATCTCATATCGTCTGCAAAGCAACCGACAATGAAGGCAACAACGCTAAAAATGGCACAAATCCAAAGAGGCCAGCCTGTGATGGGACTACTTGCAATGCTTAAGAATATATCCTTACCACTGACCCTGAAAACATTTGGATTGTCTATATTGATATTCTGCGTCATAATAGTCGGAGAGATATTTTGCTGACAAAAAAAATTATTTCAGGCGTTGTCGGTTAAACCGGCTATACATCATATGATTTCTCTCGGGGATAACCTGAAGATAACCGGTACCCTCTTTGTTGCGCAAGCGAGAGAGGTCTATATATTTGTCTCCGTTGTCGAAATGCCGAGGGAAAACTTCATCACGTCTTTTTTTAGAAGTATCTGAGGCCTTGGAATGTCCGTCAGGCTGTGTGCCACGAAGATCTGGATGCACACTGTCCGGACCATAAGTCACCGGATAAATGTCTGCGCATGGAGGATATCCGAGACCTGTCCACATTACGTATTCCTTACCGGCATTATTCATAGGCAAATCGGCAGGATTACAACCTTCGATCACTATTGTGGCACATGACTTGTAACGCGGAATGAAATCCTGATCTATAATCCAACCGGCTTCAAGACCCTCTGCCATATCCTTCCCAAAAAGGTCGTGATAGAAACTGCGAGAAATTGTTTCGGTAAGCAATTCCGGAGTTATAGAGCATGATTTTGCTGCAGGCACAAGGAAATGCAGAGCGTTTGCCTCTCGAATGAATCCGAAGCCTTCATCGGGGCGTCCGGAATGGCTATAGTTGGTACGCACGAGCATTCCATCAGTAGCTTCATCAACATTTATTCTTACAAATGAATCGTTGTTAGTCTCAAAAAACGCGCCGGCACCGGTTGCATCAATCACTCCGAAATTAGCCTCAACCCCCATAGGTCGCGGCAATTGCCGGAGCAACGAATCAAAATCATCTATAGTGCGACATTTTCTCAGAGCAAGCGACATCACAAGGCCTTCCTTATCCATATCCTTTTCCGGGACTTTGTCGTCCTTTATGTTATAGGAAGCTGTGTTCATAATAGCAAACCCTTCGCTATTAAAACCAGTCCAGCACTCCCGAAGGTTTCTATCTAAAGCATTAAAAAGCCCTGTATAGCCAAAGCCGGCATCGCTTGGAGCCACATACTCCACCTTGTTGTCTATGGCAGAAGTGTCGCGGTGTTTCCAGAGAAGAGGTCTACCAGAAGGAGTGACTCGTCCGGAAATAATAGCGCTTGTGCAAGCACTTGCCGTAGTAATAGCCACAGCGACAAAACAAACCAGTATAGTCAATTGTTTTTTCATTGTCACGAAATTAATAAAAAAATCGCAAACAAACGAAAGAATATACTCAAACTTACTTAAAAGTAATTAAAAATGGACATACTTCCCAAAGATCCTGTGATGCTGATGAGTTTTATCAATATGAAACTTCGCGATGAGTATCTCACTCTTGAGGATTTTTGCAACACCTACAACATTGACATAGCAGTCTTAAAATCCACAATGGAAGCATCCGGTTTTGAATGGATGCCCGGAATACGACAGTTTCGCTAAATCTTGTAGGTATTTCAATTATCGGCAAGAAGAAAACTGATACCCTTGTAGAGACGCATGGTTCATACGCCACCACAAGGGTATCTTAATAATTTCTTGCCACACAATTCGATATAGTCTAAACTTTTAACTTAGTTTAAGGCTATTCCGAAGATTATAAGGAGAATACACACAATATAAAGAATAATGGGGAGAGCCTTAGGATATTGGCGCTGCTCAGATGTGGGAAGACTCTCTTTTGTGAGTTTCACACCGGAACGTCTCACAAATCCCTGAAGTCTAGGTGGCAGTTGCCTGATAAGTTCCTCTTGCTCCTGCATCTCATCATTTAAGTTGTCTATAACCGGAGATTCAACTACAGGGAGCGAACCGGATAGTCGCTGACGAAAATAGCGGCATATATCCGGCACATCCATAGCCATAGTCCAATCCGGCATACCTTTGCACCACACATAAGTATCGGGGCGCACACCTTGAGCCACGACATCCTCAAGTTCGAAGGGGCCGACCTGTCGGTCTCCTATCATAGCGAAATATTTCATTTCCAAAAGTCGGAGATGTTACAAATTCAAAAATGCCGGATTATTAACAAATGAAGATATAACGACGACGTTGGCAATAAGGCCTATTCCAGTGAGGACAAATGATATAATAGTGAGAATCTTACAAGAAGACCACTTAGACAAGGCTGTATATTCATCGCCCATGCGCTCTGCATCTTTTGCTTTAGACCCCTGAATAATGCCGAAGACACCTATTAAACCTCCAATACAAGAGAAAAGGAAACCAAGAACAGTAGCAATTATAGCGAGAGTAAACCAGTTGCTATAGTTACTGTAGGAATTGTTGCCATAAGAACCGTAGTTGCCATAAGCAGGCTTTTGAGGTTCCATCGGCTGTGCATAAGCACCGAACGCAGATTCCTGCTCATCAACACGCACACGCGATGCTAATATCGGTTCTAATTCAGCAATGGTGTCAGCACGTACCCAATCCGGAAGTCCGGCAGTCCAAACGAGTGTAGAGGGTTCGAGATTTTTCTCTTTCAGTTGATCAAAAGAGAATGGACCTTCTCTATGGTCGTTGACAACAATATAATATTCCTTATCCATTGTGCAATTGTAATATATTTCCGGTTTTTCGGAGGATGCACCAAACGTGCATCCTTACCGAGCTACCAAATGTGTATTAGTTGCTTAAGATCACACATTTTTGCCGTGGCAGTTTTTGTATTTCTTACCACTTCCGCAAGGACATGGATCATTTCTGCCCACTTTCGGATCTGCTTTCATCGGCTGACGCTGAGGTTGCTGTCTGTTTACACTCTGTGCAGCCTGACGCTGAGCGTTTTCTCCTTCATAAGTCTCCCTTGTAGTGGAATAGTTGGCATAAGGATTGGTAGAGTTTACAGGGGCACCGTATTCTCTTCGTATTTCCTGAGTGCGAGTGTAAGCAGCAGCCTGAGCGTTGCGACGAGCTTGAGCAAGTTGCTGAGCTTGCTGCTGAGCATCTTGAGCCGCAGCCTGTGCCTCTTGAGCGGCCTTCGCCTCCTCATAGTCGGGAGCGGCTAGCTTGCCTCGCATAAGAGTCGCAACAGCCTTTGAGTTCATCTCCTCAAGCATTCCTTTCCAAAGACCATAAGCCTCAAGTTTATAGATCACCAGTGGATCTTTCTGCTCATAGCTTGCGTTCTGCACCGACTTACGCAATTCATCAAGAGCACGTAGTTGCTCCTGCCATGCGTTGTCGATAGCCTGAAGGAGCACAGCTTTCTCCCAACCCTTCACAATTGGGCGGCATTCATTTTGATATGCTTCATTTATATCGCAACGTATGTTGAAGAAGCGTCTGCCATCGGTCACAGGGACGCCAACTATACCTGAAGCATGACGTTCCTCCACAAATTCCTTAATGTAAGGCATAGCAGAAGAAGCAATCTTATCGCGATTACGATAGTAAACTTTGAGAGCTTCATCAGCAAGCGTTTCGGTAATCTCCTTGCGATCGGCCTTTTTAAATTCCTCTGCAGTCAGCGGAAGATCTATTGCGAGCGTTTTGCGCACCTCTTCTCCAAACTCGTCATAATCTGCATAAGACTCTGCAAGCTGCTGAGCGGTATCGTAGATCATGTTTGCTATGTCAGTACCGATTCTCTCGCCTTTCAGAGCGTTTTGGCGTTTGCCATAAATAGCGGTGCGCTGAGCATTCATCACGTCGTCATATTCCACGAGACGCTTACGTATGCCGTAATTGTTCTCCTCTACTCTCTTCTGAGCCTTCTCGATAGAATTGGTAAGCATTGTAGACTCGAGCATTTCACCTTCCTCGAAGCCCATCTTGTCGAGCATCTTGAATATACGTTCACCGGCAAAAAGACGCATTAGGTTATCCTCAAACGAGACGAAGAACACAGATGAACCCGGGTCTCCCTGACGGCCGGCACGACCACGAAGCTGGCGGTCGACACGGCGTGATTCATGTCGCTCAGTACCAATGATGGCGAGACCACCAGCTGCCTTCACTTCCGGAGTAAGCTTGATGTCGGTGCCTCGACCTGCCATATTTGTAGCAATTGTGACTGTACCGGTCTTACCTGCCTGCGCCACAATATCTGCCTCTTTCTGATGGAGTTTGGCGTTCAAAACCTGGTGAGGAATCTTACGAAGTTGAAGCATACGGCTTAGAAGTTCTGAGATTTCCACAGAAGTAGTGCCCACAAGCACCGGACGCCCCTTCTTCACCATGTCTTCAACTTCTTGAATCACGGCATTGTATTTTTCCTTTTTTGTGCGATATACGCGATCTTTCTGGTCATCACGAATCACCGGACGGTTGGTAGGAATTTCCACAACCTCCATCTTGTATATATCATAGAACTCGCCCGCTTCGGTCATAGCAGTACCGGTCATACCGGCGAGTTTTCGATACATTCTGAAATAGTTCTGCAGTGTGATTGTGGCATAAGTTTGTGTTGCAGCCTCAACCTTCACACCCTCTTTTGCCTCGATGGCCTGATGCAGTCCGTCGGAATATCTACGCCCCTCCATGATACGACCGGTCTGCTCATCGACAATCTTAATTTTGTTGTCGTCGATCACATACTCTACGTCTTTGTCAAAAAGGGTATAAGCCTTGAGAAGCTGGTTTACGGTATGCACTCGCTCCGACTTAACGCTGTATTCCTGGAGCAGTTCATCCTTGCGAAGGCGTTTATCTTCAGCCGATCCTTCCATATGCTCCACCTGCGAAAGCTGAGCAGTGATATCGGGCAACACAAAGAACTGCGCATCCTGAGTAGTATCTGTCAGCACCTGAATACCCTTGTCGGTAAGTTCGATGCTATGGTTTTTCTCATCAACCACGAAGAAAAGTGGCTCTACAGCCACCGGCATCTCCCGGTTGTTGTCTTGCATGTATTTCTCCTCAGTCTTCAACAAGATTGGCTTAATGCCTTCTTCACTCAAGTAGCGGATAAGAGGGCCATGCTTCGGAAGGCTTTTGTATACGCGGAAAAGCGCGAGGCCACCATCTTCAAGAAGTTCCTGGGCTGTAAGCGGTTTCTTGCCATCGCCTTTATCAAATTTCTTCACCTTTTCCGGGTCACCGCTCATTGCAGCGGAGATTTTATCTTTTGCCTCGAGCAAGAGTGACTGTGCAAGCTTGCGCTGTGCCATCACCACCTTTTCCACATTAGGTTTGAACTCATTAAACATCTGGTCGTCGCCCTTAGGGATAGGGCCAGAGATGATGAGCGGTGTGCGGGCATCATCGATAAGCACCGAGTCAGTTTCATCGACAATAGCATAATAGTGGTCATCTCGCTGCACAAGGTCGGAAACCTGAGTAGACATATTATCACGAAGGTAGTCGAAACCGAACTCGTTGTTGGTACCGAATGTAATATCGCAACGATATGCATTGCGACGTTCGGTAGAGTTTGGTTCAGTCTTGTCTATGCAAGCCACAGTCAGGCCATGGAACTGATAGAGCGGGCCCATCCACTCGGAGTCTCGCTTTGCGAGGTAGTCGTTCACAGTCACCACATGCACACCTTCGCCGGTAAGGGCATTGAGGAAAACCGGAAGAGTAGCCACGAGGGTTTTACCTTCACCGGTAGCCATCTCAGCTATATTGTTGGAAGTCTTGTCGCCCTGAAGGATGCCATGAAGCACCATGCCGCCGATAAGCTGCACATCGTAGTGCACCATATCCCACTTCATTTCATTGCCACCGGCAACCCATGAATTCTTGTAGTAAGCCTTATCACCGTCGATAGAAATAAAATCCTTTCCCTGAGCGGCAAGTTCCCGATCTGCATCACTGACAGACACTTCAAGGATTTCATTTTCTGCAAAACGGCGTGCGGTCTCCTTGACCACAGCAAACACTTCAGGAAGAGCTGCGTCGAGTTTACGAGCATACATCTTGAACATATCTTCCTTAAGGCTATCGATTTCTTTCCAAAGCGGTTCGCGCTTATCAAAATCCAGAGTTTCAATCTGAGTTCGAAGATCCGCCATTTTATCTTTGTAAGTCTTCGCCTCGCCTCTGATATCATCGCGAATCGCATTTATTCTCTGTCGGAGTTCATCGTTGGAAATATCATGTATCTGCTCCGAAACAGGGTTTATTTCTTTCTGAAGACGATTCCACAGTGGGCGCACCGCGCGTTCACTCTGATCGCCGAATATTGCTTTAAGTATCGTACTGAATCCCATTTTCAATGAGAGTTAAAATAATTACAAAATCATGTGCGCTAATGAGCGCGTCAAATCACTATTAATAAAGCGCAAAGATAATCAAAATAATCGAGATTACCAAGTCAATGGGCGCGAAGCGGCACCATTGGGACTTCTAATTCTCATAAGGGAACATACCGACGGAGCTATAGTGGCTGCCTCTACCTCGGTTGAGACTGTTTCCACCGGCACGCCAGACCCCATAAGGAATGCCGGGGTCGAAGGATTTCCCTCTCTCACCTGATGAGAAAAGATGGGGAGTCGGACATCGTCGGAGACAGTCCATCCGGGAGCAAACTCAAGTCGCAAGTCACCTGTGGTCTTAGGGTCAACACTTCTTGCCACACGCTGCAACTCAGGTGTTGAACGACTAATAATATCAGTAAGCGACAACACATCGGCTACGCCGCTCATTCTCACAAGGAAATCGCGGGAATCGCGACGCACATCGGAAATGTTTAAACCATGCTTTTCTATCACAGTTTGGTCAAGATAAACCATATTGCGATAACTTCCCTTTACATACTGGTCGTTGCCATGCAGAGCACTCAGATAAGAATTGAGTAGCGACACGGCACGTTTCATAGAGAAAGCGCCAGAAGGAATCCGATATCGCTTGTCATCTTCAGCCGCCTCGTCGAAATACCCGGTGGATGAAAGGAAAATGAGAGTATTCTCAAGCCCGACATGCTGCTTAAGTACATCAAAAAGGCGTTCAAGCTGAGCATCAAGCCGTATGTAGGAATCCTGCAATTCCAGCCTCATGTCTCCATCGGAAGTATATTTGAAAGGGGCTGCAGTGTAGCCGATATTAAGCATATCAATTACATCCCCTCGCTGTCCGAGTTGCATGGTTTTAATAAAGTCGACAGCAAGATCTGTCACCTCTGTGTTGACAAGAGCAGACTCCTTAAATTTCACATACCTGTCGGCACTTTTCTTTGGGAAAGCATGGCGGAATGGAAAATATTTCTTCTGGGCAGGCACTCCGAGATAAGAATCGAGAGGGCGCAAAGGAGTCCAGACCATAGTATCGAGCCTCTCTGAAAGAGGAGTACTATAGTTTATCCGAGAGATACACGCCGGAACCTCTTTGTAATAGGTTGTTGTTGCCCATTTGCCGGTCTCGTCTGAAATCCAGAAAGCACTGCTACCGGCATGTCCTGCCATGATAATAGCCTGCATCGGATCTGGAGAGATACTATATACAGCACCAAGACCTACACCATCAATAGCCACCTCATCGCTGACTGTAGACAACCGTAAGGCATTCGGACTATAAGTCTCGTTTGTAAAGTTTCCTATAGTTTGCGGGTCGTGCAACACAGGGAGAGGATAGTTTGATGCCGGATCATATACTTTCTCTGCCGGGATGCCAGAAGCTGGAGCATAATTGCCGGTATATAGGATAGCTGTAGAACTCGCCAGATCAAGATCTTGAACATTAAAGTCCACATCTTTTAGATATAGACCATTATTAATCAACAGATTGAATCCATTCTTTGCAAAGCGAGCTTTCAAAAAATCAATATAGTCAGTCCGCAACTGGTCTACCATTATACCCACCACAAGCCTTGGGCGGGAAGGATCTGCCATAGCCACAGCTGTCCAACCTACAAGACCGCAAAGAACGGAGGTCAACAATCTGATCTTCATCATATCATATATTCTTAGGCTTCCTCTTGTCACAAATTCTGAAGCGACTAAGCCTTTCTTTTCCAAATTTACAATAATACAACACAGCCACTGCACAAGGGATGGCAGCGAAAAGCATCGGCCAAACAGCCGAATTAGCCGTTTGCGGAAGAAAAATCCACATAATTGCCAATAGAGGTGGCATCAAGGAGTCATACCACGCCAATGCATACACAATTCTTCTCCATGACCGAAACCAAACGCCTACTGCCAAGAGAAGTTGCACAGGATTTAGCCAAACCAGCAACCAGTTGGGAGAAGTAGCTTCATGGCTCGAAAAGAACACGAGAAATGCAACCACACATCCTGCCAATCCGGCAATGAGGAAATATACTGAAATCCATATCCTCATATAGCGGCCATATCTCAATAAGGCAAAAAGCGTGCCAAAGCTGAGCAGAAGCATCGCCAGCGCAGCAGCCATAGGGGTAAGGAATAAAGGTGTAGGAGGGAGAGTTGCATCGTAATAGCCCGTAAAAATAACATTTGTCTCCTTAACGAGAGGAGTGCCATCAATAGTGGCATGCGCAAGTTTCCACTCAAGCACCGGGGGAGCAAAAGCATCCTCGCCATTAGCCAATGTATAATCAAGACCGCTTCCAAGGACACAATCTATTCCAAACTGATACCAAGGATAGTTGCGATGAAAAAAGTTCATTTCGTCGCGAAAGGTACGAAAAAGCGAGGTATCCGGGAATTCAATCTGTCGCTCAATTGCTTGAGTCACTCTCTTCCATGGTCGCGTTGCACAATTGTCGCGCACATAATTGTAGCGGTAAATGCGATTCTGAGGAAGAGCCTCCGTCTGCAATAGCCTGCGAAGGTTTCTTGCCTCCTCTTGAGTGAGAGCAAGAACCTGCTCAGAGACCTTTGAGCCACGCATCACGTAGGCCGGCATAAAGCGACGGAATTCATATCCGCGCACCATATAATCTGTTTCGCCTTTGCAGAAACGATAAATAAAATTAGGCGAAGAAAAGTCAAAAATTCCGTAGTTCCACACGGAGTCCATCTCCGCACTTCGGATGCGAAGCGCAGCGTGTCCGCAAAGCTCATACACCTCAGGACCCGGCGCGCAAGTCAGCACACTCACAGTCAAGTCGTTGTCATCATCAAGCGACGACAAGACAGAATCAGTCCTCTCCTGGGCAATCACGCCACAGGAGAGGGAAAACAGTATAAGAAAATTCAGAATAAGCGATCTCATTAAAAATCGCAGTTATTCGGATATCTTGGGAATGGGATCACGTCACGAATATTCTGCATTCCTGTAACAAAAAGCACGAGACGCTCAAAGCCGAGTCCGAAACCGCTATGAGGCACCGAACCAAACTTGCGAGTATCGAGATACCAATCCATTCCGGAAAGGCCAAGTTCATCCATGCGCTGCTTTAGTTTTCCGTAGTCTTCTTCACGCTGGCTTCCACCAATAATCTCGCCGATCTTTGGGAAGAGCACGTCCATAGCACGCACGGTCTTGCCATCGTCGTTGAGTTTCATATAGAAAGCCTTGATTTCCTTTGGATAATCAGTAAGAATCACCGGCTTCTTGAAATGTTCCTCCACAAGGAAGCGCTCGTGTTCAGAAGCGAGGTCAACGCCCCAATATACCGGGAACTCGAACTTCTTTCCACTTTCTTCAAGGATCTTCACGCCCTCAGTGTATGGAAGACGCACAAAATCATTTTCCACAACAAAGTTAAGACGATCTACGAGCTCCTTGTCAAAATGTTCGGCAAGGAATTCTATGTCATCGCGATTGTGTTCGAGAGCATACGAGATGCAATACTTCACAAACTCTTCGGCAAGATCCATATTGTCTTCTATCTCGTAGAAAGCCATCTCCGGCTCGATCATCCAGAACTCAGAGAGGTGTCTTGGGGTATTGGAATTTTCAGCACGGAAAGTCGGACCGAAAGTATATATGCAACCGAGAGCCGTTGCTCCAAGTTCACCCTCTAACTGTCCGCTCACGGTAAGCGATGCCATTTTTCCGAAAAAATCCTGAGAATAATCGACCTTTCCGTCTTCTCCCAAGGGGAGAGAATCGAGTGGCATAGTAGTCACCTGGAACTGCGCACCTGCACCTTCGCAATCAGAAGCAGTAATGAGCGGAGTGTGGAAATAATAGAATCCCTTATCGTTGAAAAACTTATGAATAGCAAATGCCAGCGAATGGCGAATGCGGAGCACTGCTCCAAAAGTATTGGTACGGGGACGCAGATGAGCTATCTCACGTAAGAACTCGAGAGTATGTCCTTTTTTCTGAAGGGGATATTCTGCAACATTTGCAGTGCCATAAAGCTGAATCTCGTCAGCTTGAATCTCGATTGCTTGTCCCTTACCCTGCGATGCCACCGCCATTCCTTGCACATGGAGCGATGAGCCCGTAGTAACCTCTTTTAGAGAATCCTCTGAAATTCTCGAAAAATCCACTACAATCTGAACGTTCTTAATCGACGAACCATCGTTGAGAGCGATAAACGCCACGTTCTTATTGCCACGGCGTGTGCGTACCCAACCTTTTACATCCACCTCAGAGCCGATGAATTTGTCCGGGTCTGCGAGAAGCGCCTTGACAGTTGTTCTTTTTATGTTACGCATTATATTATAAGTTTATTCAAATGAACCCATACGAAGGAAGTTCACTTCTTCCTGTGTAAGGTATCTCCATCTACCTCTGGGGAGATTCTTTTTAGTAAGACCGGCGAAATACACCCGATCGAGTTTTGTGACACGATAACCGAGGTGTTCAAAAATACGGCGCACTATGCGGTTACGCCCGCTATGAATCTCGATACCCGCCTGATTACGATCTGTCTCGTTAGCATAGGAAATTGCATCAGCATGAATCTCGCCATCTTCAAGTTCTATACCATCGGCAATACGCTGCATATCTTCCTCCGAGATATCTTTATCGGTCCAGACATGATATATTTTCTTCTTTACATACTTGGGATGAGTGAGTTTTGATGCCAGTTCACCATCGTTAGTGAGAAGAAGCACACCGGTAGTGTTGCGGTCAAGTCTTCCAACGGGGTAAATTCTCTCCTTGCATGCACCTTTCACTACGTCAAGCACGGTAAGACGACCGCTTGGATCATCGCTTGTGGTCACGCAGTCCTTTGGCTTGTTGAGAAGGACATAGCACTTACGTTCGGGAGTCACCACTTTATCATCACATTTCACCACGTCATCACGAGTAATCTTTGTTCCGAGTTCTGTAACCACTACGTCATTAACAGTGACCAGACCGGCTGCAATTTTCTCGTCAGCCTCTCTACGTGAACAGATTCCGGCATTTGCCATAAATTTGTTGAGACGAATCGGTTCATTTGGATCAAAATCATCAATCACGTAGTCTATTTGATGAGGACGCGGAGTAAATTTCATTCCCGGTTTGCCACCTTTCTGAAATCCACCTTGAGTTTTGTGGAATCCACCGGGACGCGACTGACGCTGGTTATTGTAGCCGCCTTGACGATTGTAATTATTCTGACGAGGACGCTGCTGATAACCGCCATCTTCAAGGTTTCTCTGCTGGAACTCACCATCCAGATTACGCTGTTGGTAGGATATATTTTGTGGTCTCTGCTGGTAACCGCCTTGACGATTGTAACCACCCTGACGGTTATAGTTATTCTGACGAGGATGCTGCTGATAACCACCCTGACGAGAGTAACCACCCTGCTGACGCTGCTGGTAGTCTCCTTCCTGCGGTCTGTAGCCGGAGCGAATAGGCTGCTGCATATAGTTGCCATCCTCGCGATTTCTGTAATTGTTGTTGTAGGCGTTGTGGTAGTTTATACGCGGACGAGGCTGAAAGCCTCTTTGAGCGAATTCAGGACGTTCCGAAACTCCGTATGGTCTCGGCTGATAGTTCTGGGCATTGGCTTCTGTGTTTTCCGTGCTTGCCGGCAGCGCACCGATTCTCGGTCGCTTTGATTTTTTTTCTTCCATTGTTTTGATTTTTACATCGGCTTATGACATCTCGCCATTAATTTATACGCCGATGACATAGAGTTAATTGTGAGTTATTGGTGGACTATATATAGATTTTTTTGAGTTTTCAATTTGATATGCAAAATTAAAAATAATTTCGCATATTTACAACACATTACTGCAAAAAAGGGGTTATTAGTATTATTGTACACGAAAAAGTTCTAACAAAAAAGCACTCAGTCTGATTTTGCACGGAATTGAAAATACCTATGGTGTCAATGTAGCTGTTTATTCTGTTGCGAGGAATTCCCTACGGTCAAGCTAAAGCAAGTCAAATTCCTCGCCCCAAGCAATTACTTGAATATGGTGATTACTCTCGGTGAATTAGTAGGGCGCATCAAAATTTTGATGCGCCCTACTACAATGAGTATTTATATGGATTTTATTATTTCACTACCACTTTGGATGTGCGAGAACCCTGACGACGGATGAATATGCCATTGGCTGGATTGTCAACCTTCACACCATTCAGATTATAGTATTCAACAGGAGCATCGTTGTCACTTACCTCTACCTGGTCTACTGCCGCTCCGACGTAATCAGTCACATCATTCTTTGCGCAGTTAAGAGATCGGCCTCTTGAATCGAGCACAGCCGCGATGATACGGAGTTTATTTTTATCGGGAAGCAGTGAAGACGAAATCTTACTAAGGTCGAATGTAAAGCTGTGGCTTACCACTTCATAAGCAGTGACAGTTTCAGGGATGCTACCCTTAATGCCTTTAATGCCTTGGTCTGTGATTACGACATCATCAAATATTAGACCTGCAATGGAACTCTTTCCATATTTACCGCCCCTACAGAAATTATTCAATTCCGGAACAACGCTCTCATCTTGGTTATAACTATTATAATAATTGCTCTGAGTCCAACCGGTACCGGTACCGGAAAGACCATCAGCAACAAGGATATAAGCGATTTTGAAAGCACCCTCCTTATTCTCAATGCAAGTAACGTCTACATTTGCCGTAAGTGTATTATCATCGTCCCATGTATGTGCAACTTTGATATCCCAAGGGGTATACTCCTCGTTGATTGCAAGGATTTCGTCAACTATCGGAATTTGAGTTTTTAAATTCTTAGAACCATAATATGGATCACCACTTACACTTCTATCAAGATAGGCAGCGGGGAAACCACTCGGTGTATTAGGATAGCTTGACACACAAGCCATCGCATCTGGACCATTGCTACTATTGTGATAAGCAGCCACTACAAAATCAGGATAATTCTTTTTTATGTGCTCAAGAGCGGCATAACCACGAGTACAATATCCGCACCATGCGCCGGTATACTCCTCAAACAGAGCCTGATGCTTCGGAAGCAACTTAACAACATTCAGTTTAAGAGATGCTGATTTAGCGCTTCCAGCTTCATTCTCAACCCCATTCACTTTTGTCACTGTAAGAGTAAGATCCTCAAACATTGCATTTGACTGAGCAGGAATTACAACAGAAGCGTCAAATATTTTGCCAAGACGAGCGGGAACTGCCTCCGGCAGATCATAATGATAAGAGGTAGTATTGCCAGCCACCGTGATATCATAATCTACAGATGAAACCGGATCTTTTCCGAAAGTCGAAAGTTTTACGTTTACAGTCTTCTCGTTATAACACTCCACATTAACCTGCTCAGGCACGCTTGAGAAAGACACGGATCCTGCTGCAAAATTATCTGACTGAAGACCTACGGAGATTGTAGAAGAATAATCCAACGACTCTGTAAGATTGGTCCACTTAAGATATGTACGAGAAGTATGAATCCACAGAGCATTGTCATTGCCAGGCGCGCCGACAACCAGAGGATACTTTGTGCCTGAATCAAGCAAAGAGATTTCGAAAGAATATCCTACATAAGCACCTTTTTCTGTTATAGTGTATGTTTCAGGAAGTTCAACACTTACAAATCCGTTCTCATCCACAGTAGCAGGATAGGACACTTCCGGAACATTTATTTTATCGTCAAGTTTCAGTTCTGAAGACACCCATACGGATATATTACTATAGTTCGAGTAGTCTTTAACATTATTTTTCTCACGGCCATTAAGTTGAGCCGTAATATTAGCCACTTTAAGATTCTTAAATTGATTCCCAGGGAGGAAGATTGCTACATCGTAGTTTTCTTTTTTCTGGGTTCCCAAGCAATTTTCCACAGAGCCGTCTACATAAGAAAACTCTCTTGTCTCAGCAGCGCTACTCAGCAATGCAGAGCAAATAAAAGATGCAAGTAAAACTTTTTTCATCTGAAATAAAATTATTATTGTTATCTCAAGTTATTATCTTTGCCTTGCTCACACAAAACAAAAACGTATCTATAAGAGAGAACAATGTTTGATTTCAAATTGTTTATCAAATCAGATTTTATTTAACAATTAGTCACACAAAGCAGAATCAACAAGTAATTGAATTTATTGCGCACTTAATGCGATCGACAACCTCAGACTTGGGCATGAGTTCGGTGATATCAAACATATGAGGTCCACGGCAAGCACCAACTACTGCGAGGCGGAAGGCATTCATCACGTTGCCGAGATGGTAACCTTTTTCAGCAATCCAGTCAAGCACTATTTTCTCAGCGTTAACAGAAGTCATATCATCGATACCTTCGAGCACAGCACACAATTCCTCCATGATAGCCGGAGTGTCTTCCTGCCATCTTTTCTTCACATCCTTTTCGGCATACTGAGTTGGAGCGACAAAAAAGAAATCACCCTGAGCCCAGAGATCCTGCACGAACTCTATGCGTCCCTTCACCATACCAACAGCTTTAGCCACGTAATCCATTCCAAAGTCGTCGGCAGACTTACCAACCTCGGCAAGACGTTCTTTGAGTACCGGCATAAAGAGTTCGGCAAGCTGAAGATTATCCATACGCATCAGATACTCGTGGTTGAACCATATACCCTTTTTATAGTCGAATTTCGCACCCGCTTTCGAGCAATGATCAAACGAGAACTTGGCAATCAAATCGTCCATCGACATCAGCTCACTGTCATCACCGGGATTCCAGCCGAGAAGTGCGAGGAAATTGACTACAGCCTCAGGGAGATAACCTTTCTCACGATATCCTGAAGACACCTCTCCACTCGCCGGATCGTGCCATTCTAATGGGAATACGGGGAACCCGAGTTTATCGCCATCACGCTTTGACAACTTACCATTGCCCACAGGCTTCAGCAGAAGTGGCAGATGCACAAACTCCGGCATAGTATTTTCCCAACCGAATGCACGGTAAAGAAGCACATGAAGGGGAGCTGATGGGAGCCATTCCTCACCACGAATCACATGGCTAACCTCCATGAGGTGATCATCAACTATATTTGCGAGATGATAAGTTGGGAGGTCATCCGCACTCTTGTATAGCACCTTATCGTCAAGAATGTTTGAATTAATCACAACTTCTCCTCGAATAAGGTCATGAACATGCACATCAATATTGGGCTCAATTTTGAAGCGCACCACATACTGCGCCCCACTTTCGATGAGTTTTTTCACCTCCTCAGCCGGCATTGTAAGCGAATTACGCATTTTGTCGCGAGTGTGGGCATCATACTGGAAGTTTGGCTGTTCGGCGCGTGCAGCTTCCAATTCTTCAGGGGTATCAAACGCTATGTAAGCCTTTCCGTTGTCAAGGAGCTGACGAGCATATTTGCGATATATGTCTCGACGCTCGCTCTGCTTGTATGGACCGTAAGCACCACCTTCACGCACGCCCTCGTCAATACCAATTCCGAGCCAACGGAGACTTTCATTGATATAATCTTCGGCACCAGGCACGAAACGACGGCTGTCTGTATCCTCGATACGAAGAATCATGTCTCCACCGCGCTGACGAGCGAATAGATAATTGTAAAGAGCCGTACGGACACCTCCGATATGAAGAGGGCCTGTGGGAGAGGGGGCAAATCTTACTCTGGTTTTTCTACTCATATCTAAAAATTTTAATATTAATTCTACATTTGCTATGAAGGGCACACAAACCGTGAATTCCTTCTCTATTATTTGGTATTTTCTTGTAAAACTTTGAATTTGTATGATCCCTTCCAAGTGGCATATAGAGAGGGTATCATATGCGACTTAAGCATATCTTTCGTTTCATTTGGAAGAATCTGCCATGAAGTAAGGATAGCGATTAGCGGCGCATCACCGGGACCTGTGAAATACCTCACTGCAACAACCGGAATCAGCTTCTTTAGCTCGTTTTTAGAGACACCACTTTCTTTAAGATTGAAAAAGCGTGTCAAATCAGGGAATTTAATCAAGCTATTGTCAGAAACCGGATTTAGCAATTCATCGAAAAAGCGCACTTGTGTATCCTTCGCGCCATCGTCAGTGCCCACAGTGTAGAGGGTCATCACCAAATTCTTATTTTTCTTGAATGGGAGGATTTTGATTTCAAGCGTACTGACCGATGTCACCTCCACACGGAGATAGTCGTCTGCAACCTCAAGAAAGCGACTTTTACCACCGAGTGCATTAGGGGCTCTCAAAAGGCTATCGGCTTGCTCGTAATAGTCAATCATGTCGAGGCGTGTGGAAGGACGGAGCATATCGAGCACTTCAAGAGGGATGTCAGCAAAGACACGAAGTGCAGTCAGAGGCGCATCGGCGTGCGCAACCGTCTCGGCACTTCTTGCAGAAATGGCTCCGCACCATAGCATAACAGCAGACACCACCGACAACACTATCATGCGCAACCGCTCATAGCGACAAAACGACGAATCACTTCCTGTCTGAATCATTTCTTGAAGATATCAAAATTACCATTGTATTTTGGTTTCGCAGGCACTATAGACTCTTTTGATTTTGTCTTTTTAGGCGAAGACTTTCTCTTACCGAGCGACATATCATAATCAGTGCGAGCTGAAGATCTCTCCGATTTTCTTTTCTTTTCCTTTCGTTGCTTCTTATCGTCTGCCTTCTTGCGACGATCTTTTGCCTCGCGTGCATAATCTCGATCTGTAGCGAACTCCGCACGCACCTTACGACCAAAGAAATCAACGTTTCGAAGAGCGTCAACCACTCGATGCGCGTCTTTCTTCTTCACATCGAAAAGTGTGTATTCCGGCAAAAGATCGATACGCCCAATTTCAGGCTTTGCACCAACCGCGTAACGATTGACAAGTTCCATTAGATTGCCCGGAAAGAAACCGGCTGCCTTACCGATGTTAACCATCAATCGCTCGAAACCATCTTGAGCTGTACGGCGATCCTTGTCGCCACCATCTCTATCATTCTTTCGATCACGTCCCTTGCGATCTTTACCCTTGGTTTCCTTTCCTTTAGTGTCGGAAGCATTAAGGTCTATGTCGGGCATATCATGATAATATGCGAGCAGACGATTGAACTCCAGCGACAACACTCTTTTTAGAAGATCTTCCTCAGAAAGCCATTCCAGTTTCTTGCGCACACTTGGAAGATAGAGACTTATTTTATCATCATCAACTTCAACCCTTTCAAGACGATCAGCGAGATGATAAATCTGCTTTTCAATGATATGGTCGGGAGTCGGCACTTTTCGATATTCGAAAGTTTTACCTATACGCTTCTCGATTTCTTTGAGTTTGCCTCTTTCGCGCGAATGGATAATAGCAACGGAGACGCCTGTCTTATTAGCACGTCCGGTTCTACCTGAGCGGTGGGTATAGACAGCCGAATCATCAGGAAGTCCGTAATTGACCACGTGAGTTAAATCGTCAACATCAAGACCGCGTGCAGCAACATCGGTAGCAACAAGAAGTTGAGTGACGTGGTCGCGAAATTTTTTCATCGCCAGGTCTCGCTGAGCCTGTGAAAGATCTCCATGAAGGCAATCTGCATTATAACCATCAGCAATCAGGTTGTCGGCAATTTCTTGAGTCTCCTTCTTGGTGCGACAGAAAATTATTCCGAAGATATCCGGATTATTGTCTGCCACTCTTTTCAGAGCAAGATACTTGTCGTGAGCCTTCACCATATAGTAAATATGCTTCACATTAGCGGAACCTTCGTTTTTGTTTCCAGCCACAAATTCTACCGGATTATGCATGAAATTGCGGGCAATCGCAGCGATTTCCTTCGGCATTGTCGCAGAGAACATCAGCATTTTCCGTTGCTCCGGCACATAAGACAGAATCTCGTTAATATCATCGACAAAACCCATATTTAGCATTTCGTCTGCCTCGTCAAGAATCACAGTGTTAACGTGGTCAAGAGACACTACCCCCCTTTTAATAAGGTCTATGAGACGTCCCGGAGTAGCCACAATAACCTGTGAACCCTTACGGATCGCCTTTATCTGCGATTCGATACTGCTACCGCCATAGACAGGAATAATGCGAACGCCATCAAGATATTTAGAAAAATCTGCAAGGTCTCCGGCAATCTGAAGACAAAGTTCTCTTGTCGGTGCAATCACCAGCGACTGAGTATTTGAGTTTGAAACCTCAATACGCTGAAGCAATGGAAGTCCGAAAGCGGCAGTTTTGCCTGTGCCGGTCTGGGCGAGACCAACAACGTCACCTTCTTTCTCAAGAAGATGAGGTATCACCATTTCCTGAATGGGCATTGGAGTTTCAAACCCCAATTCACTGATGGCCTTTAGGAGTGAAGGAGCCACGCCCAATATGTCAAACGTAGTCATAATAAAAATAAATTCTTAACAATTATTGTCGTATTTTCTCAACATTGCAACCGGAACGGAGAACAAAGATGCCGGATCCAAGAGAAGAGATATTGCCACGAGAGATTCCAGAGCAGACAAGAGTGCCATCGATCCTGTATACATCAACAGTAGCATCATCGGCAATAATAGAGTCTACACTCAATGCGGCAAACTCATCTTCTGTCAAGACCTTATAAGAATCGACTCCAAGTTGAAGAATACCGGCAAGTTCTATGAATGCTTCATTTCTCGGCACGTAGTCAAGTTCAGCCTTCACAAAAGCAAGACGATCACCATCTGCGGCAAGCACCCTCATGCTCTCCTGATTGAAAGCTGTAGCATTAGCATGCGGAGCCTCAAGACAGTCAAACCACACACCCTTTAGGCGATTACCGTTGATCTCTGCCATTTTATCGGTTTCCCCAATTGAAAGGCGATTGTCGGATGCAAGAGGTCCAACACACTCGACTATTACCGGAGTATTAGCAGGCACAGTACCATCAAGAGTTTTTATGACGAGCACACCCTTTTGTGCATTAATATTTGTAATTATATGGAATTTCACACCTTCAGAGAAGGCTGAGACCGGGAATCCAGCCATAAACGGGCGATAGTATTTACCACCGACTGTCACTGTAGGAGCAACACCAAACCAATTAGAGTCAGACTGAGAGTCTACCGGATTCAAGAACCATCCAGATGAAGCACACTGCTGTCCGGCAGTCATACAATCGCCATCACCGGAATCGGTCAAATATAATCTCGAGCCATTGCTCATACCCGAAATGTTGAAAGTCTGACAACCGTCAACGACCTCTGCGGGAGAAATCTTCATGTAGGAAGAAAAGACACGCGCAAAAGAAGTGCCTTGAGATACGACATCTCGATCTACAGCACTTCCGGAAGATGGACCGGAAACGATTCCAAACACCGAAGCCGGATCTGTCTGCATACTCAAGATATCTGAGCACATATGGAGCACACTTACGTCGGGAGTGCCTAATAGAGAGCCTTTCATTCCATTGAGATATGCATACCTGCCGGTGGAGACATTTTGCATCCGATAGTAACCATTTGGTAGAGCTTTGTTAAACTCTTCTGCATACTCATCATATTCGGAATCGGTCATAATTCGATAAGTATCTACAGCCTTTAACGAAGAACCTTCAAGTCGCATATATGCCTGATTTCTCGCCAGCACTTGTGATTCAGCAGGAGCAAACACCAACTTACCATCTACCACTGCAAGACTTCTCATAGACTCTTTATCGTAAGCTGTAAAATTCTCATGTCCCTGATCTGTGCAGTCAAAATATACTCCTGAAAGGAGGTTTCCGCTCACGTCTGCCGGGACACCTTCGGCTCCTACTACAAGACGATTGTCGGATGCAAGCGGCGCCAAACATTCGACGATGACAGGGGTTCCAGTGGGAACAATTCCATCAAGTTCGGTGAGCACCATAACTGCAAGATCAGAGTCGATACGAGTCACTTTATAGAACTTCATGCCTTGCGAGTGAGCCTTAAACGGGAAAGCAGCAATGAATGGATGATAATACTTTCCGTTTGCAGTAAGTGAAGGTGCAATTCCGAAATGGTTTTCTGAAGTCTCTGAAAGTGGTGTAAAAAGCCACTGCTTACCGAGGCCGGGAACAGCAGTAGAAGCATCTCCGCGTTCAGAAGTTGAAGAATCAGCATCTCCAAGATACTGTCCGGATGAAGAATAAGCATAAAACGCCTGTGTGCCATCTACAATATCAGCGGCATCAAGACGCAGATAAGAGCCAAGAGCCTCTTGTGTACTCGTTGTCTGCGATGAAAGATTTCGATCACGAGGATCGGAGGCATTGGAAGGATGCTCCATATAGAAAACCGAAGCAGGATCAGAAGCAGCGCGAAGCATTCCCGAATAGAGTTGAAATGCATCTACATCTGTTGATGAGATGTTTCCTTTATTGTCTGCCATATATGCGAATCGCTTTGTAGCTGCATTCTGCATACGGTAGAAACCTTGCGGATTGAAGCTATTGATATTCTCAACATATTTATCATAATCCGCTTCGGTCATAACATCATATGTATCGATAGCAGTCTCGTTGCCAGACAGGCTGAGATATGCCTGATTGCGAGGCAAGAAATCATAGTCTACCTTTGCAAAGACAAGTTTCCCATTACGCACAGTAAGACAACGCATAGTCTGCGGATTATATGGAGTGCGATTATAGTGTGTAGTGGTTGTATTATCGAAATACACACCGGAGAGACGATTACCTTTACTATCGGCATATCTGTCGGAAATACCGATATTCAATCTATTGTCTGACGGATGCAGGTTAGCACACTCGGCAATAACCGGAGTACCTGCTGCTATCACCCCTTTCAACTCTTTAAGCACAACAATAGCAAGCTTTGAGTCGACCTTAGCGACTGAATAGAATTTTATGCCAGAAGAACTCGCAGAATAAGGGAATCCTGTAAAGAATGGATGATAATACTTTCCGCCAGCTGTTACTGAGGGAGCAATACCAAAATAGTTATTATCATCAGATGGAGTCACTTCATCGATATACCATAGACGGTTTTCACCCTTTGCATCTATAGAAGGGAAGCCTTGTTCAGAATCATTATCACGAAGATCTCCAAGATACTTAGTAAATCCGCTCTTCGATGCATATGCATAATATGCAGACTTCCCATCATAATTTTTACCCGAAATAATTTTAAGATAAGTGTCGAGAAAATCATAAAGGCTGGTACCTTGTCCACTCACGTTGTGGTCATATTTGGTATCAGAGACTTTTACAATGCGGAACACTGTAGCAGGATCAGATGAGGCCTTATCAAACCCGGAATAGAGTTGAAGGGCGTTGACATCGGCTGAAGTAGTTGCTACATCATACGAACCTCTATTGTCGGTCAGATATGCATAACGCTTTGTGACGGCATTGCATACACGGTAAAACCCATCACCATTCATATCCGCGAATGCCGGACAGCTTAAAAGCGCAGTCAACGCAAAAAGTAAAAATTTTTTCATAAGTAAAAACTATGAGGAGGTGTGTCTAACAAACCACATCCGTCGTGCATTACAAGACACGACGGATGTGCTATGCATGAAACGCTACGAACAGAACATATATTGCATTCGAGCGTCAAAATCCTTCGAAGATTATTCGCAGATACAGATAGCCACGCGATTATCAACTGGATCAGAGTATGGCTGATCTTCTGTATCACTCATGCTCTTAACGACGATACGGTTTGAAGCGATGTTGAATTTCTCCTTGAGAGTCTTAGCAACAGTTTCAGCACGCTGCTTGCTTAAGCGGAGGTTGATTGCTTTTGTACCAGTACCTTTGTCAGCATAACCAGTGATAACGACAGTTGCATTTGGGTGATTCTTTAGGAATTCAGCAACTTCATTAACCTTTGCCATTTCATCCTTAGAGATGGCATAAGTATTAATGCGGAAGAACACGTCGCGACGAAGAATTTCGGGCTTAACTTCTTCCTTCACGTTAGTAACAGGAGCCTGCTCTACAACACGCTCGATGATGCGCTCGATCACCTTAGGTTCTGCAGGAGCTGGAGCTTCGATAACGCGAGTAGTCTTGCTGTATTTAGGACCGAAAGTATACTTCACACCAACGAGACCATTGAAATACCAGTCAGCGTTGCCAGCCTTCTTTGAGTTGTAGCCATCAGGAAGAACATTAGCCATAAATTCGAGACCTACAGCCACGTGCTCGCTAACATTAAAATTAACGTCGAGACCGAACTGACCCAAGAAACGAGCCTTTGTGCCGTCCCAGATTTTTTCGAGTCCGGTTGCGTTCATCTGAAGCAGAGTATTGTTGACGTCATTAGCCTGACCATTGCCAAAAGCAATATTTGCACCGATACCGGCGAGAAGGTCAACATCAACAAGACGGTGGGGATTATAGCCACCAATAAGGTTTGTAAGGTTGACGACAGCATCAACAGTAGGAGCTACATAGTTCCATTTCCATTGATTGAACATATTGCCATTTTCAGTCATAAGGTTTAGAGCACCCTTTGACTGCCATGCGTTAACGGCTAAACGAGCGCCAATATATGGGTTGAAGTTGTAGCCACCTGCAATCTGAGCATTAGGGTTGAAGAGATGTCCGAAAGAGGTTTCTCCAAGTGTTTCCTGACCACCGAACTGACCCTGAATGTACCAGTTGGGGGTATAAGAATACTCGGTGACAGTCTCCTGTGCCATAGCTGAAGCACCAACAAAGAGCATAGCGCCAGCGAGCAAAAGTTTATTTATTTTCATAATTGAATTCTTATTTTTGGGTTTATGATAGTTTTAATACCGGTCCGGGAGCAACGTCCCGGACACGAGTTATCAAAAACTTATTTTACCTTGATGTAGAATTTCTGAGTTGATGTTACACCTGAGTAGTCAAGACCCTGGTAAACGAGTTCGTAAGTATAACCTGCCTTCATATCAGATACAGGAACAGAGATTCTGAACGAACGTCCGTCGAGCACCTTATTGAGACCAGTGCTATTAGAGTTGATACGAGCGATGTTCTGAAGTTCAGCATTACGAACAGAGTTGCCTGCTTCATCGTAAACGTTTACAACAGCAGCAAACTTCTTATAAGCGGGACAAACAGTCTCTGCAGTGTAGCTTGAAAGGAAGAGAGTGAACGCGCTACCAGCACCAGAGAAGACAGTCGGGTCATTCTTCACATTAGAGAGCATTCCTACGCCACTATTAGTCTTGTAGAAAGCAGCAACCTGAAGATAATTGTTAGGATTCTTGAGGAAGTTATTGATCTTGCCAGCAACCTTGTTGTAGACATCAATAACCTTATTTACTTTCTCAAAATAAGATTCAGCACTGTTTTCTGCCTCGTCGAAGACACTATCAAGGTTACCCTTAACATCATTGATAACACCATTGATTTGCTTTGAAACTTCGAGCAGAGTTACATTAACTGCAGCATAAACCTCAGCCTTCTTAGAATCAGGACATGAAGCGCCATAAATTTCTTTAGCAACAGCATCACCGATAGTTTGATTGATTACATTAACAGCATTGTCAATGTCTGTGATGCAGCCATCAACCGCAACAGAAACACCGTCAACAGTAAGACCAACAACTACGAAGTCAACGCAGCTATGTGTTGGATCATCACACTCATTGAACTCAATAGTTGTGTATTTAACAACTTTACCATCGATTTCGATATTTGCGCTTACATTAAACTGAGCATCAAATTTCTCTTTCAGTTTGCCAATGAAGTTGCTAATATGTCCGTAAGTAGGGATCTTGTGATCAGAACCCTTACCATAAAGGAACTTATAGCTGAGTGGCTTAGCAGTAGTAACAGCGAGGTCGTATCCAGAAACTACAGCATAAGGTTTCTCTACACCTTCAGCATCTGTAGCAGTCCAGTCAGCGCGAACTGCATATGCAGGAAGGGCACCATCAAACTGGTCGTAAACAGCCTTGAGCAGGTTAAGAGCGTTGCGCTTTGAAACGTTGTCAAGAATATCCTTAGCAGCGTCTTTCAAACTTGGCTCAATTTCAAATTTGCAAGCATTAATAGCCTCTGCAGTAGCAGGCATAAGCACTTCAGTTTCGTAGAAGCCATTGTTTGCACGAGTATATCCAAATGAAAGCTCAGTGTCAGACTTAACAACGTTGAGTTCAAATGGAAGAGCTCTACCGGCAGAAGTCTCAAGAGTAAATGTCTTACCCTCTGTGAGATTGTGGCCGAATGGATTAAGAGTCATATAGACAGTGCCAAGGCTACCGTTAGTCTGATAACCTGCGCTAAAGCTTTCTTGAGAAAGAGCAAGGCTATTTCTCAAGAATGCGAGATCGGCAGAAGTCAACGCGCAAGGTTCTGCATCATAAGTGTTTTCAGTAAGAGCAGATGGGAAAACCACGTCGTTGTCAAACTGACCATACCAATCAAACGCGAGATTTGAGCGAACGCCGAGTGGGAGGCTAAAGTTGCCAAATACCGGGTTATCTACACCCTGCACAAGAATACCTGTAAGCAAATCATTGACACGATTGGTAAGAGCGTCAAGTTCTTCTTCAATCTCTGCAAGTTTTTCCTCTACAGCGTCAAGTCTCTCAGAAAGCTCATCAATCAACGCTTTATTGTTGTCAATCTGCGACTGAAGATCGTTGATTTCGCTCATCAGCTCATTCTTCACTTCGTCAATCTTTGCGTCGAGTGCCGCATATTTATCCTGAAGATCTGTGATAAGACGCTCGTGATTCTGAAGAGTAGTCTTAAGGGCATCAAGTTCAGCGTTGATTGCGGCGATAGCTGCCTTATTGAGTTCGATCTGTGCGTTAGCAGCTGCCACATCAGCACTCAGTTTATTGATAGCAGCAGTGTTAGCATCGACCTTATCGCTTACAGTAGTAAGATCATTTTCAATTTTGGTAATTCTTTCGTTGCCTAACTGGAATTCCTTCTTCAGATCATCTCTAAGTTTTTGGACAAGGTTGTCAGCATAAGTCTTAACTTCACTGATAGCTGCAGCAACCTTAGAATCTGTATAGGACTTACAATTATTCTCAAGCGTGGTAAGTGAAGTATTAAGTTGTTCGATAGTTACACGATTTGCAACCTCACCTGCAAGAGTGTTAAGATCATTCTGAAGTTTAGCGATGTCACCATCGTTTGAAGTAATTTGAGCTTGGAGATCAGCGATTTTTGCATCACAATCAGCCTTCGCTGCATTGCAACTTGCACGGAGAGCCTCGATTACCTGCGACAAATTGTGCTGGTCATAGGCATACTGATGCTCGAAATCGCTCAACTCGTCCTTACAGGACTGAAGAGTACCCACAGCTGCGAATGCACATGTAGCCATGAAGACTCCGTATAGAACACTTTTCTTCATCTCTAATAATTTTAAGTTATTGATTATTTAATATTTATTACAATACAAACCAAACCATAACAACCCAATCCAAACGTTTAGCAACTCGATTAGCAAGTCAAAGTCACCAAGTTGCAATATGGCGAGTCTATTTTTGGCGCAAAATTAATATAAAAATTTTAATTATTTATAAAAAATCGCTCAAAATTTATA
>CAYZPH010000013.1:0-53114 GCA_964480495.1 uncultured Sangeribacter sp. | reverse complement strand
GAACCGACGGCCTCGTGAGAAAATCAACTTTGATACACCGAAAAAGCGATTTTTTTCTTTTTTTCGTTAATTTTGCATTTGCTATTGGACTCTACGGCTCTCCGACTTGTTCTTTATAGAACTCTTGATGATGTAGTAATTATTGAAAAATGTTTTGATATCTGAGAGAAAAGTAGTAATTTCGTGTATCGACATGGCTTTGAGTTAGTTCTGTAGTGTAGGCATAATAAAATTATTAATATTCTTACAATTATGCAAGGATTTATGTCGTTTTATATGCCCATATATTAGAAAATCAATACTTGCAAAACTTAAATACTTGAAAATATAGGCGTCAATCGCTATACTCAATTTAAAGAGCTAGATGAGATACAAGAAGATTTCTTAAAGAAATACTTTGCTGAATAATGAAATCATACCGTGACATAAAAGCTCCAATTTTTGCTATAAGCAGGCTTAGAATGGGTACAGATGGTTCCGGAATAACTACCTTGGTTACTTTCATGGGCTGTCCGCTCAAGTGCAAGTATTGCCTAAATCAGAAATGTCATGAATCTATTTATGAATCTGATGACAAGACTTTGCGTAAAGGCATAATGATGCTGACTCCTCAAGAACTGTATGATATGGTAAAAGTAGATAACATTTATTTCCAAAGCACGGGTGGAGGTATTTGTTTTGGCGGAGGTGAACCAACTCTATACAAAAACTTTATCGTTGAATTTAAAAAGATTTGTGGAGATAAGTGGAAGTTTACATTAGAGACTTGCCTTAAATGTTCATATCATACCATTCGAGATTTAAGTAGTGTGGTTGACCATTGGATAGTTGATATAAAATCTATGAATCCATTCATTTATGAGAAATATACAGGAATTATGTCAGGAGTTTTGCAGCATTTATATTCTTTAAAGGAGCTTGTAACCTTAGAAAATATAACCATTAAGGTTCCTCATATCCCAGGATTCAATGATGACGAAGACTTGGATAGTGATATTGATGAACTCAAAGAGAGATTCGGATTTATAAAAATTAGGAAGATCGAATACAAGAAGTTGTAACTAAATAGAATCAGTTATGTGTACAGGAAAAGAAAAATGCGAAATCCTCAGACGTATCCGTCAAGATGTAGCTAAGAGATATGGTTTGCAATACAAACCTTCAGAATGTAAACATCAAGGAGATTGCAGAGGTACCTGTCCTAAATGTGATGCTGAACTTGAAGATTTGCAAAGTCAATTAGCATCTCGTGGTATTACAGATATAGACCTCATAAATATTTCTATAGATATAGAACATTTAGAAGATGATGATATTCATATTCTTGAAGGTGATATAGCAGCGGATAATCTTGTGACAGATTTTATGGGTATACCTGCTCCTCCTCATATATACAAGGAGAAAAAACGAGTGCTATATAAAGAATGTCCGATAGCAGGAATTACATTCCATGATTTGAGAGACATATGGGATGAACTCTATGAAGGAGCAGAATTAGCACTTGTAAGAGAAAAAGACAACAAGCATGACAAGTATGCAATAGCCGTTGCTCTTGCTGACGATTACGATGGTGATCCAAATGATTTCGATTTTGATTTCATCCTTGGATATGTACCTCGCACAGAGAACAAGCATCTCGCTACTATGCTCGATCTTGGATGGGCTGAAGCATTTGAGTGTGAACTGAGTCAGGTTAATGGTAGTAATCCCTACAAAGGCAGTCTTTACATGAAAATCTATATGGTTAGTAAAGATGAAGAAGAGATTGAAGAGCCAGAACATTTGCTACCGGTTCTTGAATTTGATGATAAGCAGATCGAACTATTCAAGTCGTCACTTGAATCAAAAGGCTTTTCATGTCAACGATGGGGAGCATTATTGCCAGATGCACACGATTTTCCCGATGAAGGAAATAAGGTGGTCTTGCTTCATAGAAATCTTTGTGGTGTAGAGTTGTATCTTACACATATAGTTACAAGGGGGGATAATGCGAAATTCTTCGTTAAGAATGAAGAAAAACTAATAGATGATTGTGATTGGTTTGTTTTGACAAATGTAGTTGGACCTGTTTATGTCTCAAATGACGATATAAAGTTTTTGGACAATGAACCAATCAACAAGGTTCACCCTGAAGAATATGTGTCTTTACAGGCTACAGAAGAGCTTTATCAGTTGTTCTTTCGTGATGAGCCAACATATGAATCTGAGTTGCCAGAACCAATGTAATGTTTACTAAAATCTATATTTGTTGATAACATGGACCAAATACCAGTATTGGAATATAAAGGCTATAGGGCTATACTCACATTGAATCCCAGAGATAACAGACTTTTGGGAAAAATCTGCACACCCGAAAATCCCTCAATTCCAATGGATAGCTGGGGATTTGCCGGAAACAACATAGAAGAAGCAGAAAATACTTTTCATTATCAAATCGAGAAAATTATCTCACATAAGCTATTCAAGCAGAAATGTTTAGAATGGAAAATCAACACAGACTTTGAGAGCGTGCGTTGTGTTATGAACATTTTACCTGATGAATTTCAGCGAAGAGTAGCAGAAGACAAATTCGACCATTCATTATTGACTTCGGTCAAAGGTGGAGATTATGAGGTGCCTCTGTATTATGTAACAAAAGCTTGGGATGTTATATTGAAAGGAGAACTATTTCCTATAGATTTTATGATTGGTCCTGAAGAAGATGAGGATTGCACAGAAGAAGACATCAAAGAATTCCTTGAAGAAGAAAATGCATCAAGGTCTCGTTGTGAAGCATGTGCCGACAACGAAAAGATGAAAGTCTTATGGAAAGAGTATTTTAACGTTGATATCGATACTCTTGAAGTAGATTTTCTTGAATACAATATGCATCTGCCTCCAAATGTCACAGACGATGAATATGATTATTACTTCAGGGATGTCCCAGAGGGTATCGATGAATGGATTTTAGGCGGTATAAACCATCCAGACAGCGACATGGTTACACACGATGAAGTATCAGCACTTATGGAGTTTACAGCGGAAGTATTATTAAGAAGAAAGGGCGAACTATGATTGATAGTATTTCACTAAGAATGTCTGAAACGAGTTAACTCAAGCCTGCAGAACGACCAGATTGAACAGCCCAATTAATATTCTTTCGAATGTATTACTCTCCAATGATGGTTATGACCAGTTTCCTAGCGCCACCATAGTTTCTGTATTCACAGAAATAAATACCTTGCCACATTCCTAAATTCAAACGTCTATTGGTGATGGGAATAGTGAGACTGACACCGCTAAGAGTAGACTTTGCATGCGCCGGCATGTCGTCAGAACCCTCGAATGTATGCTCATATTCCGGACAATTCTCAGGCACCAAACTGTTGAAGATAGTTTCCATGTCAATCCTCACGTCTGGATCAGCGTTCTCATTGATACTTAATCCGCAACTTGTATGTTTGCAGAAGATATTGATTATTCCGGTTTTGGGAAGTTGAGGCAACTGATTCACTATCTCGCCTGTCACCAAATGGAAGCCTCTTGACTTGGGAGTGAGAGATATTTCTATTTGCTGTATCATTTTACGTTAATGATTTCATTATTATAAGACATCCGCCTAATGCTACGGATTAATTTTGAGCATATACTTGCCATCACTTTTTGCCAATAAACTATCAATAAGTATCCTACTGACATTTCATGCCTTCTTTTTAATCTCAAAAGTTTGCTAATATTGACTTCGAGAAGTTCCGCAATCGTAACAAATGTCTCTTTGGTTGTTGAGATGCATTAGTGCACCAGATTGCTTACTGATATCTATAAGCAAATTTATAAATTATTTTTTACAGATTAAAATTAAATAAACAAATACTAAAGCATAAAGATATAATAATACATTGATTATTCTCCTGACATTAACTAGCGTTCGTATAACAACAGAGAGAAGATATACTAAGGAATGATGATTTGTGTATTTGATGTAAAAATTTACCTACGGCAAAACTACAGCAAGAAGTAATTCTCACTAAATTAGTCAGATGCATCTGTGGGCTGGTATTTGTATTGTGAGAAATTACCCACAGAGAACTTGGCTAATTTTGAGAGGGCACATCAAAACATTAATTCTGACACACCCTCTACTATGATATAGTGATAGTTACAATCTTATTTTTCAAATCCAACCGGATTGTTTATAATTGGGATAAAGTAAGATGAAAGACCGAGTAGTTTTAAAATATCTTCAGACTGCATCGTGCCTCTGGGTACGGTAGCCAAGCCAAGTCCAGCGCACGCAAGCGAAATGTTTTCGCTGACAATACCAGCGTCTACCGATGCAAACATTTTTGATTTCTCGTCTAAGTTTCCGAATTTTGACATATCAGCAATCATAACAAGACACAAGGGGGCAGCCTTTACAAAATCTTGTCCACCTGCCACAAGAGAACGATAATCACCTTTAACAACATTCCTTAAAGAATGATTTGCTGGAATATATTCACTAACTCCATTTTTATCGAACACAAAGAGTTTTATTTCCTTAAAATTACGGCATGAAGGTGCGGTCAGTTTGCCGTCTGTGCGATTTTGTCCCATCGCAGCCCACAAGAGATTTGAGAGATCCTGTTGAGAAAGTTGTCTGTCTGAAAAACTACGAACTGATTTTCTATTGGCGAAAGCCTCCATCACCGGAAGTCCGGCCTGCTTATCAGCAACCGGAAGATTGACACCTTCAGCAAATGCTGAAACAGTTATCGCTGCCAATGCAGCCAAAATGATTGATTTCTTCTTCATTGTTATTAATAATTAAAGGTTTAACGATGGCATTACGATACGATATATAATCGTATGCAGATATTAAGCCAACACATTAGAGTAATTACAAAATTAATCAAATTTGGGTAATTGGCAACAAACAGAGTCATTGTTTATGAAATTTTGTGCAAAAAATTGCAATCATAATACTGAAATGTAATTAAAATAGTGAAATATAGCTAAACAGCAATTTGACTTTTGGGTATCAGCCATTTTTTTGTTAATTTTGCACTTTAATATGAAAAGTATGAGATTTGACGAACTTCTCGAAAATGACGATTTGCTGGATGCGCTATGGGATATGCATTTTGACACATGCACACCTATTCAAGAGAAAGCTATTCCCGCAGTGCTTGACGGCAACGACCTGCTGGCATGTGCGCAGACCGGAACGGGAAAGACTGCAGCCTATCTACTTCCGGTGATAGACATATTGTCGTCGGAAGATTTTCCCAAAGATGCAGTAAACTGCGTGATAATGGCTCCGACTCGCGAACTTGCACAACAGATAGATCAACAGATGCAGGGGTTTTCATATTTTCTACCGATAAGCAGTATGCCAGTATATGGCGGGACAGACGGACATACCTACGAACAGCAAAGGAAGAGCCTTAAAGCAGGAGCTGACGTAGTGATAGCTACACCCGGCAGACTGCTTGCTCACCTATCGATGGGATATGTAGACCTGTCGAAAGTATCATTTTTCATACTTGACGAAGCCGATCGCATGCTCGACATGGGATTCTACGATGATATAATGCAAATAGTAGGCAAATTGCCTAAAAACAGACAAACACTACTCTTCAGCGCTACCATGCCACCGAAGATTCAGCAGTTTGCCGACAAGATTCTCGTAAACCCCATCGAAGTAAAACTTGCTGTGTCAAAACCGGCAGACAAGATAAAGCAGGAAGCTTATGTCTGCTACGAGACACAGAAGTTGCCTATTCTGAAATCAATTTTCAGCAACACTTCTCCTGAAAAGGTAATAGTTTTCTCATCTTCAAAACTAAAGGTAAAAGACCTTGCAAAAGCATTAAGAAAGGAAGGATACAAGATAGGAGAAATGCACTCCGATCTTGATCAGGATAAACGTGAGGATGTGATGCTTGATTTCAAAAACGGCAAAATCAAGGTGCTTGTAGCAACAGACATCGTAGCTCGCGGCATCGACATCGACGACATCGAGTTGGTAGTGAATTATGATGTTCCCCATGAAGCGGAAGACTATGTTCACCGTGTTGGACGCACCGCGAGAGCCGACCGCGATGGTCATGCCATCACATTGATTTCAGAGAAAGAGATCGGAAAATTCAAACGTATAGAGAAGCTTCTTGAAAAGGAAGTCGAAAAAATGCCACTCTCTGAAGACTTAGGCGAAGGTCCGAAATACGAGATTCTCAAGAAAAGCGGCAACAGGAATTCAAAAAGAAACAGGAAAAGAGGGAAGGACAGAGAGAAAAAAGATGCCAAAAATTGTTCTTTAGTCGACAAATGCAAAGAAAACAATAGCTCTAAAAATGCTAAACAAAGCAGGAATCGACGCTACCATAAAAAGAGAGAAGGAAACAACAAGGCAAACAATCAAAGTCAAGAAAATATAGAGGCGAAAGCATAAGAAGAGATAAACTATGGGCTACAAACATACTATGGAATCAATATATGAAAAATATGAGTCGATGAGCACTGCCAATCCGGTAAACGGAATAATGTCGGAAGTGTCATCAGACATAGATTTTAGTGATGTCAAACTAAATGATCGCAGAATAGCGGTCATACCTATGCGCGACCTTGTGGTATTTCCATTTATCACAATACCCTTCTCTGTCACCGACAGCAATACTCTCGACAAACTGAGCAATGCACACGACAACAATGAGGCAGTACTCGTATTGACTGTAAAAAACAATAATCAAGAAATATCGAGTAAAGATCTTTATCGAGTAGGAGTTGTATGCGTTGTAGCCAAAGTGCTCGAGATGCCTGATGGCAACTACACGGCATTTTTATTAGCACTTAACCGAGCCAAAGCCACAAGAATTTCAACCAACAGCGAATTAGGAATGTTTGCGGCGATTGAGCCTCTTGCCGAAGAGTTTCCCAAAGACAAGAATGATGTGGAAATGGCTGCCATATTATCTTCTGCCAAAGATTCTTTTATCGAGATTTTGAATCTATTTAATGATGATGACACTAAAAACGTAAGGTTTGCTCTCACTCAGTTTAGCAATCCGATGAAACTTCTAAACTTCATCATCTGCAACTCGCCCATAAGTATACATGACAAACAAACTTTGCTCGAAGAATCTGACATCAAGAATCGTGCCTCAAAGCTATTACAGATGCTCGACAAATCGAGCCAGATGATACAGCTTAAAGTTGATATAGAGGAGCGTACACGCAAAGATCTCACTCGCATGCAACGAGACCAATTCTTGCAACAACAGATGAGAAACATTCGGGAAGAACTTGGCGACATGCCTGAAGATACCGATGAAGCCGATCTTCGCAGCCGAGCCCTAAAAAAAGATTGGAGCAAAGAAGTGGCCGCACATTTCGAAAAAGAGCTAAAGAAATTAGGCCGGTTTTCCGCCTCAACACCGGAATATGGTATCCAATACACATACCTTAACAATCTCCTCAATCTCCCTTGGAATAAAAAAAACAAATCAGAAATAGACCTTACTCATGTAGAAGAGATTCTGAATAGAGATCATTTTGGACTTGAAAAAATTAAAGATCGAATCATAGAACAGGTGGCTGTGATGAAACTCCGAAACGATCTGAAATCACCTATAATCTGCCTTCATGGAGCGCCGGGTGTAGGAAAGACATCACTAGGCAAATCAATAGCAGATGCTCTCGGAAGGGAATATGCCAGAATTTCGCTTGGTGGTCTTCACGATGAAGCCGAGATTAGAGGACACAGACGCACATATATAGGTGCCATGCCGGGTCGCATCATTGCAGCGCTCGAGAAAACTGAAACCAATAATCCGGTTATAGTTCTTGACGAAATTGACAAGATTAGCAAAGACATCAAGGGTGACCCATCGGCTGCTCTACTTGAAGTTCTTGACCCAGAACAGAACTCTCATTTTCATGATAACTATATCGACATAGATTACGACCTGTCTGACGTACTCTTCATTGCAACAGCCAACACTACCGATACCATTTCCGCGCCTCTACTCGACCGAATGGAATTGATAGAAATTTCCGGCTACATTATAGAAGAGAAAACCGAGATAGCACGTCGTCATTTACTTCCTAAAGCCAAGAAGGAACTCGGGCTCGACAACGAACAGATAAACATAACTGATGAAGGTCTGCGATATATAGTAGAGCATTATACTAGAGAGTCAGGTGTAAGACAATTAGACAAAGTCATACACCGACTACTACGTCGATTAGCGCGAATGAAAGCATCAGAAAAACCTCTTCCTGAAGTAATTGATGAGGATAAATGCAAAGATCTTCTCGGTAAAGAAATATTTATGGGAGAAGTATACGAAGGCAACGACTATATAGGCGTAGTCACAGGACTTGCGTGGACATCTGCAGGAGGAGAAATACTCTTTATCGAGTCATCGCTATCTAAAGGGAAAGGAGAGAAACTCACCCTTACCGGCAATCTTGGCGATGTAATGAAAGAATCAGCAACGATTGCTTTGCAATATGTTAGGGCTCATGCCGAAGATCTCGGAATAGCGCAAGAAGCCTTCACAGAAAACAATGTGCATATCCATGTGCCTGAGGGAGCCATTCCCAAAGATGGACCATCGGCAGGAATTACCATGGTAACATCATTAGTTTCCACATTCACCAATAAACGAGTAAAGGAACGTCTTGCTATGACCGGAGAGATGACTCTCAGAGGGAAAGTGCTTCCAGTAGGAGGCATCAAAGAGAAAATACTTGCAGCCAAACGATCCGGAATCACAGATATCATACTATCGGAAGAAAACCATAGAGATATTGCTGAAATAGAGGAAAGATATCTGAAGGGATTGAAATTCCATTATGTACGCAATATCAGCGAAGTATTGAAAATATCAATTGAAGACTGAATTTAGCTTTTCGAAATAGTTTGAGATAGATTCTTTTACAACAACTGTTATTAACCTTAAATAAATTTAACGTAAAAGGACTGGAAATATTTGCATTGAAAGAAAAAATATTGTAAATTTGTGCCATAAAGAATAGAAATTGAGAATTTATTATAAATATTTCAACATCTAAAAACTTTGCCTATCGAAACAACTATACTTAACGTATAAAAAATCAAAACAATGGCAAACAATGCAAGCATGACCGATGAACAACTGGTCAGAGCTTACGAGCAGGGCTGCAATGAAGCATTTGATATGCTTCTAAAGCGTCATCAAGATAAGACATTCAACTATATTCTCCGAATAGTTAAAAACGAGGATATAGCCAATGATATATTTCAGGAGACTTTCGTAAAAGCAATCCTGACTATAAGGCAGGGACGTTATATAGAGAATGGCAAATTCCCTGCATGGATATCGCGTATAGCACACAATCTGATTATTGACTATTATCGTCAGGAAAAATCAGAGAATCTACTTAGCACCAGTATGGAGGAAGTGGATATACTCAATAAGAAAGAATTGTGTGAAGGCACGATTGAAGATCGCATCATTAAGAATCAAATTCGAAGTGATGTAAAAAAGTTGATTACACTTCTGCCGGAACTTCAGCGAGAAGTTCTCACGATGCGTTATTACATGAATCTCTCATTTAAAGAGATAGCGGAGAAGACCGGAGTAAGTATCAACACAGCACTTGGAAGAATGCGCTATGCAATTATTAACCTGCGTCGTATCGCCGCTGAGAAAGATATTGTTCTTACAAACTAATAGATTGAACAGACAAATTTAGAACGAAGTTGTATAATAATCGTATAATCAGGGAATATTTAAATATTTCCTGATTTTTTTGTTATAGTCCAAATACTATAAAGACAATATAACTCGTTAAATGTATGTATTGATTAAATTTAATGCCTATGACAAACGGTTATACTGCTATTATTACATCTTCAAGCAATCTTAAGCCGACAAAATCACCAAGCAAAGCATCTATTGAGATAATCAGACAGTTTGCAAGGACATGCGTTTCTATCAACGACATAAGGCTTAATGTAATGATTGCCAATTAAAAAAAATTATAGGAGGCTGTGTCAAAATAGGCGCAGCCTCCTCTTAATGTTATGATAAAAATTATTAGATAAAAATCAGTTTAAAGACCGACGAACCAGACGGACCACATTCTCTACATGATGAGTATGTGGGAACATATCTACCGGCTGAACATCAGTAACTTCATATAAATGATCTAACAGAGCGAGATCTCTCGCCTGTGTAGATGGATTGCAACTTACGTAGACAATAGTTTCCGGAGCTGCACTAAGGATAACCTTTACTACATCCTCATGCATTCCAGCTCTTGGAGGATCAATTATCATCACCTGAGGTCGACCATGCAAAGAAACAAAATCAACTGTCAGTATATCCTTCATATCTCCTGCAAAGAAGAGAGTATTGTCAATACCATTGACTGAAGCATTTAGTTTTGCGTCTTGAATAGCTGCTTCAACATATTCAATACCAATTACTTTCTCGGCTCCTTTTGCCACGAAGTTTGCGATTGTTCCAGTGCCTGTGTAAAGGTCGTAAACAAGCGGTTTCAGATTATCCTCTCGGCAACCGAATTTTATCTTCTCAACCTCTGTAAGTTCTGACACAGGAGCGAGACCGGCATATTTTCGAGCCACCTTATATAACTCGTAAGCCTGAGCGGAATTAGTCTGATAGAAAGACTTGGCATTTACTCGAAACTTCAGTCCTTCCATTTCCTCCTCAATGTAGTCCGGTCCTGCCCATGACAAGATCTTCTGATCAGAAATTGTATCGTTGAGTTTTAAGTTGACGACATAAAGGAGCGATGTAATCTCCGAAAAATTATCCTTAAGAAAATCCATCACCATTGCAATGCCCATGCGATCATTCTCCCCAAACTGAATGCATACCATGCATTGTCCGGTAGATGCAATACGAATCATCAGATTGCGAAGAAGACCTCTGTTTTCGCGTATATTGTAGAATGAGAGACCTCTTTCAACAGCAAACTTATAAATACTATTACGTATCTTGTCGCCAAGTTCAGACTGAAGTTCACACCCTTCTATATGCAACACTTTATCGAATGCACCGGGAATGTGAAATCCGAGAGCTTCCGGAGCATCGTCAAACACCTTACCGCTTTTCACTTCTTCCCATGTACGCCACTTCTTATCGGAGAACGTATACTCCATCTTATTGCGATAACGCCAAATATTCTTGCTTCCGAGAACCGGATTCACGCATGGCACTTCCACCTTTCCAATGCGCTTGATAGCGTCAACCACTGTTTGCCATTTACACTTCAGCTGTTCGTCATAAGGAATATGCTGCCACTTGCAACCACCACAAATTCCAAAATGCACACACTTTGGCTCCGTTCTGAGAGGGGAAGGAACCACAAGGCGTTCTATATGACCTTCGGCAAAAGAGTGCTTCTTTCTATCTATTTTTATATCTGCCACGTCGCCCGGGGCACCATAAGGAATAAAGACCACAATCTCAGACTCATCCTCCGGACGCCATTTCACTTTTGCAATAGCCTTTCCTTCAGCTGCGAGATTAGAAATGCACACATTTTCGAGAAGAGGGAGACTCTTGGGTTTTCTTGACATACTAAACTGTATTATAGAATCAGAAATTAATCTCGTAATTATCGAGGAACTGCATTGTTTTAGAGATATAGTCAGTCATCACCACATCATCTTCCACAAATGGAACATGTTCACGATAATCAGCCATAACCTTCTCGATAGCAGGAGAAGACTTCAGAGGACGGCGGAAGTCAATACCTTGTGCTGCATTCATAAGTTCTATTGCAGCAATATACTTAAGGTTTGAAATAATCTTGTGCAGTTTAGTTGCGGCATTAGCACCCATCGACACGAGATCTTCCTGACCGTTACTGCTCACGATAGAATCGCAACTTGCCGGCCATGCGTACATTTTGTTTTGGCTAACCATAGAAGCAGCAGAATACTGAGGAATCATAAAACCACTATTAAGACCAGGCTTAGCCACGAGGAACTCTGGAAGACCACGTTTGCCGAGAATAAGTTGCGCAACGCGACGTTCAGAAATATTGCCGAGTTCATGAAGAGCAACACCCATATAGTCAAACACAAGAGCAAGTGGTTCTCCGTGGAAATTACCACCAGACACGACTAAACCCTCATCGGGGAAAACCGTAGGATTGTCTGTAACAGAATTAATTTCAACATGAAGCACCTCGGTGACATGATGCATTGCATCTTTCACAGCGCCGTGCACCTGAGGGATACATCTGAAAGAATATGGATCTTGCACATGTTTCTTTTCACGAGATATAATCTCGCTACCTTCAAGAATTTTGCGATAAGCTTCACCGGTTTCAATCTGACCCTTATGAGGACGTACACGCTGAATGCAGTCCCAGAACGGCTCAATACGACCATCATAAGCTTCAAGGCTCATTGCACCAAATAAATCGAAGCACTTCACCATATGCCAGCCGTCGATAAGCGCCTTTATACCGTTAGCACTCATGAACTGAGTACCATTTAGAAGAGCTAAACCTTCTTTAGATTTCAGTTTAATAGGTTCCCAACCACAAGCATTCAAGACTTCAGAAGCCTTGTGCACCTCACCTTTATATGTCACATATCCTTCACCGATTAGAGGGAGGAAGAGATTTGCGAGAGGCGCAAGGTCGCCAGATGCACCGAGCGAACCACGGTCGTAGACCACAGGAAGAATATCATTATTGTAGAAATCCAGAATTCTACGCACTGTCTTCACTTGAACACCACTGAACCCCATTGATAGTGCATGAGCCTTAAGCAGAAGCATAAGTTTCACCACAGTCTTGTCGACTGGAGTACCCACAGAGCAGGAATGACTTTTTATGAGGTTTTCCTGAAGAGCCGTCAGGTCGTCAGGACCGATATTGCGATCGCATAGCGAACCGAAACCGGTAGTTACACCATAAATCGGAGCCTTATTTTCCTCTGTTTGCTTGTCCAAAAATTCACGACAGTGATTAATCTTCTCAACTGCCTCATGAGAGAGGTCTAAAAAAGTGTTGTCTGCCAATAATCTTTCTATCAGCTCATAGGTAAGACTTGAACTTCCTATCTCATATAATTGTATTTTATCCATAATTATCAATAATTCGAATCATAGATTACATTACCCTTTGCTATTGTTGACTTCACACAGTTCATACCAACATAGTAAGGTAGCATATTAATATTGTCAAAATTGAGAATCACCACGTCGCCATCTTTTCCCGGCTGTATGGAGCCTTTTCTGTCGGCAAGACAGCAAGCTGCGGCACCGTTGATAGTAAGCGCTGTAATCACCTCCTCCACCGACATCTTCATATAGATACATGCAAGAGAAATCATCAGAGGAAGCGATCCGGAGAAGCAACTGCCAGGATTAAGATCTGTAGCAAGAGCCACTGCACATCCAGCATCGATCATCTTTCTTGCCGGAGCAAAATCTTCCTTAAGAGCAAATGCTGTAAGAGGCAGAAGTGTTGCCACCACATTGCGTTCAGCCATAGCCTTTATACCATCATCACTGACATGGAGCAGATGGTCGGCACTGACGGCACCAAGTTCGGCAGCGAGTTCTGCGCCACCAAGTTGCACAATCTCATCAGCATGAAACTTTAACTTATATCCCATAGCCGAGGCAGCCTTCATCAGTCGACGCGAATCGTCGATCTCGAATACTCCTTTTTCAGTAAATATGTCGCAGAATTTAGCAGCCTTCTTAAATTTGGGCAACATTTTCTCAATTATCAAGTCAACATATTCCGAAGTGCGACCTTTATACTCCGAAGGAACAGCATGGGCTCCGAGGAAAGTCGGCACAACCTCGATACGACGTTTGGCAGCCAACTGACCTATAGCAGCGAGCATCTTTGCCTCTGAGTTGAAATCAAGACCATATCCGCTCTTCACCTCAACAGTGGTAACACCCATTGAAATCATGCGTTCCATCAGCCATTCAGCATTCTTAACGAGATCGGCAGAAGAGAGATCGCGAGTAGCGTTAACCGTGCTTTGGATACCACCACCCTTTTCCATAATGCTCATGTAAGACTCCCCTTCCAATCTCCAACGGAACTCATCCGGTCGAAACCCGCCGAAAAGCATATGAGTATGAGAATCCACAAAACCAGGAAGCACAACATTTCCCTTTGCGTCAATTTCTCTGAAAGTGGCACCATGACCGAAGATTGAATAAATATGGCGTAGTGGATTTGAATTTCCTACATACCGGATTATCCCATCTCTTATAAGGATAGCGCCATCTTCGATAATATTGAGTCGCTTCATATCTTCGCCCTTCACCGCCTCATTTCCAAGAGGGGTAACAATTGTGGCGTGCTTTATATAAAGATTTGACATGAGCAATGAATGATTAGTAGTGAATAAAAAAGTGGTTAATCAGTTAGAGTAGAGAACGGAGATAATCTTCGTCTGCCAAGAACGGTTCAGTAATCATAAACCCGGCATCAGCTTGAGAATCATTCCATTCCTTTACGGTAGACATAGCATTTTCATTACGAGCCCAGTTTCTACGGGCAACACCGCCCATCACATCCCAAAGCATAGCTTTCTTCAGAATTTCGTCAACTCTTTCCGATCCGTCACAAACCATACCAAAACCACCGTTGATAGCTTTGCCAATGCCGACACCACCTCCATTGTGAAGAGCCACAAGGCTCATGCCTCGTGCACAGTTTCCTGCGAAGCACTGCACAGCCATATCAGCCATCACATTTGAACCATCTTTAATATTTGAAGTCTCGCGGAAGGGAGAATCAGTACCGCTCACATCGTGATGGTCGCGACCAAGCATAATGGGACCAACCTCACCGTTTCGCACCATTTCATTGAATTTAAGCGCAATTTTCAAGCGACCCATAGCATCCTGATAAAGGATACGAGCTTGAGTACCCACTACGAGTGCATTCTTCTCTGCATCACGAATCCATATCCAATTGTCCATATCTTGACCACGACGTTCCTTCGGAATGCAATCCATTGCTGCCTTATCGGTCTTCACAAGATCTTCATGTTTACCACTGAGACAAACCCAACGGAACGGACCATAGCCATAATCAAACAGCATAGGTCCCATGATATCCTCGACATACGAAGGCCAAATGAAACCATCTTTTTCGTCAACACCATTTTTCGACAATTCCTTAACACCAGCATCATACATTGCCTTCATAAAGGAATTGCCATAGTCGAAGAAATAAGTGCCTCGTTCAACGAGCGATTTAATAGCCTTATAGTGGCGGTGAAGAGTCTTGTCGACAAGAGCGTGGAATTCTTCGGGATTATCATGAAGCAGACGAGTTCTTTCCTCGAAAGAAATACCTGCAGGACAATACCCACCTTCATACACTGCGTGGCAAGAAGTTTGATCGCTCAGGAGCTCAATCTTCTTGTTGTTAGCCACAGCATATTCGAGAAGGTCAACAATATTACCATGATAGGCAATAGAAAGAGGTCGCTTATCAGCCATAGCGTCTTCTGCAAGAGCAAAAGCCTTTTCAATGTCGGAAGTAACCTCCTTAACCCAACCTTGACTACGGCGAGTTTCAATACGCGAAGCGTCAACCTCAGCCACGATGGAGACAGCACCTGCTATATCTGCAGCCTTTGGCTGTGCACCACTCATGCCACCGAGACCGGAACTTACAAAAAGATGACCTGCAAGATTTCCATCTTGAGGCACACCAAGCCTCATGCGTCCGGCATTAAGAATAGTATTAAAAGTGCCATGAACAATGCCTTGCGGGCCTATATACATCCACCCACCAGCAGTCATCTGTCCATAGTTTGCCACACCCATTTGCATAGCCTCGTGCCAATCATTGGGATTATCAAACAATCCGACCATCATCGCGTTAGTAATAATCACGCGAGGGGCTTCCGGACGAGAAGGGAAAAGACCAAGCGGATGACCGGACTCAACAACGAGAGTCTGGTCATCTGTTAGATTCTCAAGATATTTCTTTATCAGGCGATACTGTAGCCAATTCTGACACACCTGGCCAGTCTCCCCATAAGTAACAAGTTCATAAGGATATAGAGCGATATCGAAACAAAGATTATTGTCGATCATCACTTGAAAAGCTTTTCCGGCGAGACACTTCCCCTTATATTCATCGATTGGCTTTGCCTTAAGATCTCCTTTCGGACGCCAACGATAAGCGTATATTCTGCCACGTGTGCGAAGTTCCTCAAGAAATTCCGGAGCAGCCTTCTCGTGAAGACTCTCAGGAAGATAGCGGAGCGCGTTTTTTAGTGCAGTTAGGGTTTTTTCAGGTGTTAGAGTGTAGTGTCTGTCAGGAGCACGACGTATTCCCTGTTTGAACTCCGGATCTTCGTACCATTCACCGGAGAGAAGGATTCGATTGTCAGTCATATTTTGTTAAAGTTGTCAGGTTATCAATATCAAAAGTTCAAAGAACTTCAAGCGAGGAAGAGGTATTGCACAAAGTTAATAAAAATTTATCAATACCACAGCATTAAAACAGCAAAAAATAACGATAATAATGCATTTAAAAATATGGAAATAAGCCAAAGCAATAAAAGAGAGAATTGAGAATTTTGGAGATTTTTCGCAGTCTGATATTTGGCAATTTCAAATATATAGATTACCTTTGCAAATGAATAAAAAAGATAAAAGCTAATACAAAATTATTAACTTCATAATCTGAAACACATGAACAAACGAAAGATATTTCTTTCATCACTATCGCTAATCGCAGGTCTTACAGCCACTGCAGCCACCAATGAATTGGTGGTAAAAGCCAATAAACCCGGAGCTCCCATACAATCTACAATGTATGGCATTTTTTTTGAAGACATCAACTTCGGTGCAGATGGTGGATTATATGCTGAACTTGTAAAAAACCGTTCGTTTGAGTTTCCCCAGACCTTTATGGGATGGAACATCTTCGGCAACGTGCAAGTGCGCGAAGACGGGCCATTTGACAAGAATCCTCATTATGTGCGTCTTGGCAATCCGGGACATGCCCACAAGCATACAGGTATTGAAAACGAAGGCTTTTTCGGAATAGGTGTAGAAAAAGACAAAGAATATCGTTTTACGGTATGGGCACGCACGGTAGACAGTGAAAAGTCAAAAATCCGCGTCGAACTCACTGATCCTGACACAATGGGAGACAAGCAAGCTATCTGCAAACAGGATCTTGAGATTGTAGGAAAGGAATGGAAGAAATACACAATAATGCTCAAGCCTGGGAAAACAGATGCCAAGGCACATTTGAGGATATTCCTTTGTAAACCGGAATCGCAAGTAGATCTTGAACATGTTTCACTTTTCCCGAAAGACACATGGAAAGGACATGAAAACGGAATGCGCAAAGATCTTGCACAAAAGCTTGCAGATTTGCACCCCGGAGTTTTCCGTTTTCCAGGTGGATGCATCGTAGAAGGTACTGACCTTGAGACGCGCTATCAATGGAAAAATACTGTAGGACCGGTAGAAAATCGTCCGCTAAACGAAAACAGATGGCATTACACTTTCACCAATCGCTTCTATCCGGACTACTTCCAGACATATGGATTAGGATTCTATGAATATTTCCTTTTGAGCGAAGAGATTGGCAGTGAACCACTTCCCATTTTGAATGTAGGTCTTGCGTGCCAATACCAGAACAACGACCCGAAGGCTCATGCATGGGGAGAAGATCTCCAGCAATATATCGACGATGCGCTTGACCTTGTAGAATTTGCCAACGGAAGCACAGACACCGAATGGGGTAGACTAAGAGCCGAGATGGGACATCCAGAGCCTTTCAACCTGAAATATATAGGTATTGGTAACGAACAGTGGGGTGAAGAATATCCCGAACACCTCAAACCATTCATTCAAGCGATGCGCAAAACACATCCAGAGATAAAGATTATCGGATCGTCCGGACCTAACTCTGAAGGCAAAGATTTCGATTATCTATGGCCACAGATGAAAGAGCTCAAAGCAGACCTAGTAGATGAACACTTCTATCGTCCTGAATCATGGTTCCTAAGTCAGGGGCGTCGCTACGACAACTACGACCGCAAAGGGCCAAAAGTATTTGCCGGTGAATACGCATGTCATGGCAAAGGAAAGAAGTATAACCACTTCAACGCAGCACTTCTTGAGGCAGCATTCATGACAGGACTCGAAAGAAATGCCGACATAGTGCACATGGCCACCTATGCTCCACTCTTCGCCCATGTAGAAGGATGGCAATGGCGTCCTGACATGATTTGGTATGACAATCTGAATAGCTTCCCGACATGTAGCTACTACGTGCAGCAACTCTACGCCACAAACAAAGGAGACAATGTGCTTACTCTTACTATGAATGGCAAAACTGTAGCAGGAGATCCAGACCAGAACGGGCTGTTTGCTAGTGCAGTGATAGACAAGGTCAACAACACTTATATAGTAAAGGTTGCAAATGTGCTTGACGAGCCGCAGGATCTCAATATCATATTTGAGGGTATGCCCAAGAAGAGCCAGATAGCCGGAGGGAAAGCAGTGACACTTCATTCCGACACAGAGACTGCTGAAAACAGTCTTGAGAATCCAGCTGCAATCACACCTCAAGAGGTAGCAATCGAAGTCTCCGGAAAGAATTACTCCACAACAATTGGACCGAAGACATTTGCTGTCTACACATTTAATATAGCAAAACAAGCAAAATAAAATACTTAACATATAGAAGCGTTAGGCAAACGTCTTCATAAACATTTCAACCCAACATGACAGAATTTAATGATCAGACAGCCCGCGAAGCAATTGAAAGCGGCAAACCAGTAGTAATCGACTTCTGGGCCACATGGTGCGGTCCCTGCATAAAACTCGGACCGGTGGTAGAAGAACTCGCAGAGAAATATGGCGACAAAGTTATTTTCGGAAAGGTTAATATCGACGATAATGACGAGATCGCATCTGAAAACCGAGTACGCAACATTCCAACTGTTCTATTCTTCAAAGATGGTGCTGTTGTGGAACGCTCAGTAGGACTTGTAAAGGTCGCAGACCTTGAAGCCAAGTTGCAGTCTATTCTTTAAAACAGACATACAAATAACTGCAAAGTAAAAGAGGCTGTGTCTATTTTGACACAGCCTCTTTTACTTTACAAAGTCTTCTGTTACAGATGCTTATGTTGCAAGCAATCATCAATGGTCAAGATAAAGCGAGTCGAATTCCTACCCACAGTGACTTGCCTCTGATGAGCCATCGAATGCAAGATGTTGTTAGATGAGTTATCGAAAAGAATTAGAATTATTCTGTGAGTACTTGATAGTGAACAGAAAGAGATTCAAGTCTGTCAATAGTACTCTTGTCTAAACGAATTTTCTTGCGACTATGTACCTTGATTGACTGACGTCGCTCTCTATCGTAAAGGTTAATCAAGAGATCTCCCTTTCTCACATCTGAGTTTTGGTCAGTTTCAAGAGTAGACAGGAATTCAAATAAATCCTTATCCTCCACATTCCTGTCTAAATATACCATCAGGGAGTTTGCCAAAGATCCTTTAATACTGTCTAAAGAAGACACATCGGTCACTTTCATTTCAAGTTCACCCGGATTAAACATACGTGTCTGTACTGTACCTTTCACATAAACAGCCTGTCCGACCTTGAAACGAGGGAAAATAGTATCATAGTCTCTTCCAAAAAATGCGAATTCATGTTTTCCGCTGAAATCTTCAATCGAAGCCTTGCCGAAATCTTGGCCTCTTTTAGTTTTACGAGTGATTGCTTCGGTCACGATACCTCCCATAGTTAGCGTTGCACCCTCTTTGAGTTTATCTTCAAAAGTGTCACTATTGGTGTTGCAACCATATTTCATCTCCATGTAGTATTCATCCAGGGGATGAGCACTTAGATAAATCAGAACAAGTTTCTTCTCTTCCTCAAGGAGACGAAGTCTGTCCCATCGTTCAAAATCGGGATAAGGAGGACGATTTGTTTCAATAGTCTCAAAGTCTCCGAAGAGAGACAACTGTAGAGAATTCTTATCGTTTTGGAAATTCTGTCCATACTTCACGAGCATATCGGCATATGTAGTGTCGAACATCGGATGAAGCAGCATTTCGCGAGCAATTCCAAAACTATCGAAAGCGCCAGCAAGAGCGAGTGACTCCACAGCAGCGCGGTTGCAACCTGAGAGGTTTACTCGTTCCACGAAATCGTAAATATCCTTATAAGGGCCATTAGCCTCGCGTTCGGAAATAATGGAGCTAACAGCATTCTGCCCTACACCTTTGATTGCACCGAGGCCGAAACGAATAACACCTTCTTTCGACACGCCAAACTTCTCAACCGACTCATTGACATCAGGACCCATAACCTTCAGACCCATACGGATACATTCATCCATAATCACCTTAAGTTTATCAGCAGCCCCTAAATTTCGGCTGAGGACACCAGCCATATACTCAGCAGGATAATTAGCTTTAAGATAACCAGTTTGGTATGCCACCCAACTGTAGCATGTAGCATGGCTCTTATTGAACGCGTAAGATGCAAATTTTTCCCAGTCTGACCAAATTTTTTCAAGCACTTGCTCTTTATAACCGTTTTTCTGGCCTTCAGCCATAAACTTCACCTTCAGCTTCATCATCTTATCGATCTGCTTCTTACCCATAGCTTTTCGGAGCATATCGCTCTCACCACGAGTAAAATTGGAAAGCAGACGAGACAGAAGCATCACCTGTTCTTGATACACAGTGATTCCGTAAGTCTCTTTCAAGTATTTTTCCATGATAGGAATATCATACTCGATAGGTTCATGACCATGCTTACGTGCGATGAAGGAAGGAATATATTCCATAGGACCCGGTCGATAGAGAGCATTCATCGCAATCAGGTCTTCAAACTTCGAAGGTTGCAACTGACGGAGATAATTACGCATGCCGGCAGACTCAAACTGGAATGTAGAAGTAGTGCGACCTTCACAATACAAGCGAAAAGTAGCCGGGTCATCAAGAGGAATGTTTTCAATATCGAGATCAATGCCCTTCGACGCCTTTATATTTGCAAGAGTTTCTTTAATGATTGAGAGAGTCTTAAGTCCGAGGAAGTCCATTTTGATAAGACCTGTATCCTCAATGATGCTACCCTCATACTGAGTAGTGATCTGCTTGGTTCCGTCGGTATCTGTAGCCATAGAGACAGGCACCCAGTCGGAAATCTCATCTCGACAAATAATCACGCCACAGGCATGAATGCCGGTACCGCGAATGTTTCCTTCAAGTTGTGTGGCATATTTGATAGTATCTCGAATCTTTGGATCGGGATTTTCAGTTTCTTTTTCAAAATCCTTACAATATTTCAAGACATTCCCCAGATTAATCTTAGGAGCTTTTCCATTTACTTCCGGCAATCTGTCTGGAATGAGTTTTACAAGTCTATTCGATTCGGGGATGGGCACATCAAGCACACGCGCCACGTCTTTAATAGCACTCTTTGTTGCCATAGTCTGGAACGTGATAATATGCGCCACCTTCTCCGCGCCATATTTCTCAGTAACGTATTTCAGCACCTCATATCTTCCGTCATCATCGAAGTCCACATCAATATCAGGAAGAGAAATACGGTCTGGGTTAAGGAAACGTTCGAAAAGCAGGTCATACTTGATTGGGTCGATACGTGTGATACCGAGACAGTAAGCAGCAGCTGAGCCTGCTGCCGAGCCACGACCAGGACCGATGCTTACTCCCAATTTATTGCGACCTGTATTAATGAAGTCCTGCACAATCAAGAAATATCCGGGGAACCCCATCGTCTTCATTATATACAATTCAAACTTCAATCGCTCAGCCACTTCCTCCGGCAGAGGATCACCATAGATTTTTCTCGCACCATCCATGGTAAGTTTATTGAGATAGTCGGCTTCAAACTTTATGCGATAGAGTTTATCGTAACCTCCAAGGCGAGCAATTTTCTTCTCCCCTTCCTCACGAGACAGCACAACATTGCCATTTTCATCTTGAGTAAATTCATCATAGAGTTGCTCCTCCGTAATGCGACTTCTATATTCCTCTTCAGTTCCGAAATCTTTTGGAATATCAAAGAAAGGCATAATCGGAGCGTGGTCGATAGAGTAAGGTTGCACCTTATCCAATACCTCCATAGTGTTTTCCAAAGCCTCAGGAATATCGCTAAAAATCTCAGCCATTTGTTCCGGACTCTTGAGCCATTCCTGCTTAGTGTAGTGAAGTCTTGGCTCGTTGAATGTCTTCTGCATCGACACGCAGATAAGTCTGTCGTGTGCCTCTGCATCATCCTCATATGTGAAGTGTACATCATTGGTAGCCACGACTTTAATGTTGTGTTTGCGAGCAAGTTGCACAAGAACCTCATTTACCTTGCACTGCTCCGGATAGACCTCCTTATTAGAATTTTCCTTGTTTGTCTGATGACGCTGAAGTTCAAGATAATAATCATCGCCAAAAGTATCATGATACCACTTTACCCGTTCTTCAGCTGCTTCAAGATTACCGTTAAGAATAAACTGAGGGATTTCGCCGCCAAGACACGCACTGCAGATAATCAGTCCTTCTTTATGAGCCTCAAGTTCGACACGGTCTGTGCGAGGTTTAAAGTACATACCATCAGTCCAAGACTTGCTGACAAGCTTAATGAGATTCTTATACCCGGTCTGATTTTTAGCCAACACAATAAGGTGAAATCCCTTGTCGCTTCGGTCTTTTCTGTCGAAAAGGCGATCTTTAGCCACATACATCTCGCAGCCGATAATAAGTTTAAACTTCTTATCGTCTGGGAGATCAGAATTTTTCTTATTGACGTAATTAAACATTTCTTTCACTCCAAACATATTGCCATGGTCAGTAATAGCAATACCGCGCATACCGAGTTCTATCGAACGGTCTACAAGTTCCTTAACAGAAGCCTTTCCATCGAGCAGGCTATATTGCGAATGGACATGAAGATGAGTAAATTGAGGCATAACAAAAAATCAAAAATCATCAGACACCCTGCCAAAAGCACGCAGAGTACGCACATAATAAGGTTGAGAAAGATCCGACACCACTACCCCTTTAGAAGCAGAAGCATGTATAAAACTGCTATCATCAACCATAATACCTACATGAGATATTTTATCAGAATTTTTTCCAGTAGCAAAAAAGACGAGATCTCCGATTTTAAGGTTTTTCCTTTTAATCTTCTTGCAATACTCAGCCTGTTTTGCGCTGTTGCGAGGCAGTTTGATACCAGTTACTTTTTCATAAACTATCTGCACCATTCCAGAGCAATCAGTTGCGTATCCCTTTTCGGCATGAGCATAAGCATACGGAGTGCCGAGCCAAGTATATGCCTCCTCAACAATCTTCTTTCTTTTCCGAGATTTATTTCCGGGCTTACTTTTAGAATCATTGTCATTAATGGAGACATTTCCAATCTGGTCAATCTGAGACTGATAATAATCGCCCTTGGCCTTCTTAGAAGAATGACAAGAAGGAAGCAAAGCAAGAGTCAAGACAGACACAGGCAGAAGCAACAGAATATGAAAAAGTCGTTTCATAATGCAAATTTACTCAATTGCAACAACTTTTCAAAGTATTTTAAAACTTTTTTAAAATGGGAGATTGTAGTATTAAATAAAATTAAAATATGGATTTTCAGGCACTATTGGCAATAGATTTGTTGTTTACATAATAAGTAACAACAAAATAATGAGTGGCACAAAATGCTGCAACTCCAAAGAGCGATAAACAATTAATAGAAAACACAAATCATTAACAAGAATGAAAGCAAAATATCTTGTAGCAGCGGCAGCTGTAGCTGTAATAATACCTGCAGCAGGAATGGTGTATTCCAAAGCATCAGAGACAACAGATTCAAAACCGGAATTTATCACTATCAACAGAGCATCCGGAGTAGACACAGACTTTACCAAAGCAGCCGAGAGCACTGTCAATTCGGTAGTGTGTATTAAAAGTTATGTTGACCGCAACCGCCAGTATGGCGGCAATCAGGGGTATTACGATCCCTTCGGCATGTTCGACTTCTTTTTTGGGCCTCAGCAACGTCAGCAACCACAGCAGAAAAAGAGCGAGCCGGTTCAGAGCGGTCTCGGTTCAGGAGTAATCCTCAGCAAAGACGGCTATATCGTCACCAACAACCACGTAATCGATGGAGCAGATCGATTGGAAGTATTACTTAATGACAACTCCACATATGATGCGCGCGTGATAGGTACAGATGAGTCTACCGACCTTGCATTAATAAAGATAGACGCTAACGATCTCCATGCAATTAAAGTAGGAGATTCAGAGGCACTAAAGCTTGGAGAATGGGTTCTAGCAGTTGGTAATCCATTTGGATTCAACTCAACAGTCACAGCGGGCATCGTCAGCGCAAAGGCAAGAAGTCTTGGCAATGACTCACATCGCAACAAAATGGGCATTGAGGCATTCATTCAGACAGATGCAGCGCAAAATCCAGGCAACTCAGGAGGAGCACTTGTAAATCTCAATGGAGAGCTTGTAGGCATCAATGCAGCAATCTATTCCAACACCGGTTCCTACACAGGATTCTCCTTTGCAATTCCTACAACGATTGCAGCCAAAGTTATAGCAGACCTACGCGAATATGGCACAGTGCAACGTGCTGTTCTTGGCATCACAGTGGCAGATCTCACAGCAGAACTTGCGAAAGAAAAGGGAATCACCGCCACTAAATCGGGTGTACTTGTAGCCGGAGTGTCAGACCGAAGCACAGCCAAAGAACTTGGACTTAAAGAAAACGATGTAATAGTAGCGATCAATGGAGTTGAAATAAAGAATCTTCCTGAGCTACACGAACAGCTTGCAAAATACCGTCCGGGTGATGAAATCAGTGTAAGTTATTATACCGACAATAAAAAAGTAACAAAAAAAGCATTGCTTCGCAATACACAAGGAGACACCGGCATTACTAAGAAAGGAGACTTCTCAGAAATTGGATGCGCATTCATGAAAGTAAGTGAAAGCACACTTAAGCAGCTAGGCATCAGCAATGGCGTCAAGGTGACCGGACTAAAAGCTGGTCCATTCAAGGATGCAGGTGTAAGAGAAGGATTCATCATCATAGAGATCAACGACCGACCGGTTAAGACAAGCGATGATGTAGAAAGCATCTACAACCGCATAATGAAAGAAGACAACGAAGACAAGTTAATGGTGCTAAAGGGCATATACAGCAATGGAAAGAAAGGATACTACGCAGTAAATCTTGCGGAGTAAAATTTCTTGAAAAATGATTGACATCAACGTTAATCAAATACAAACAATCGAAACGCGTTGGGAAAACCTAACGCGTTTCTGATGTGTTTTTAAGTATGATTTTATAGAAGAAATACCACAAAAATTTGTGTATATAAAAAAAAATCACTAATTTTGTAGTAATTTTGTGTAAGCATTGTATGAGACAATTAAAGATAACCAAATCAATTACTAATCGCGAGAGTGCATCGCTAGACAAATACCTTCAAGAGATTGGGCGAGAAGAGCTAATCTCAGTAGCAGAGGAGGTAGAATTGGCTCAACGGATCAAAAAAGGAGATCAGAAAGCACTAGACAAGTTGACAACAGCCAATCTACGATTCGTGGTATCTGTAGCGAAGCAATATCAGAATCAAGGGTTGAGTCTTCCAGACCTCATCAACGAAGGAAATCTTGGATTGATTCGTGCGGCACAGAAATTTGATGAGACACGAGGATTCAAGTTCATATCGTATGCTGTTTGGTGGATTCGTCAGTCAATACTTCAAGCTCTTGCAGAACAAAGTCGAATCGTTAGACTTCCGCTCAATCAGGTAGGCTCTCTCAACAAAATCAGCAAGGAGCTTTCAAAGTTTGAGCAGGAAAACGAAAGAAGACCTTCGCCTGAAGAACTTGCGGAGCGTCTTGATATTCCTGTTGACAAGATTTCTGATACACTAAAAGTCAGTGGTCGTCACATCTCTGTAGATGCACCCTTTGTAGAGGGAGAAGACAATTCATTATTGGATGTGCTTCCCAACGATGATTGTCCAAGCACAGACGCATCACTCACTCAGGAATCTCTTTCGAAGGAAGTTGACCGAGCGTTGCGCCAACTATACGACAGAGAACGCGAAATCATCAAGATGTTTTTCGGAATAGGATGCCAGGAAATGACACTTGAAGAAATAGGCACAAAGTTTGACCTCACACGAGAACGCGTACGTCAGATTAAAGAAAAAGCTATAAGGAGATTAAAAGGCCAGAAAAGCAAACTACTCAAAAGCTATCTTGGAGAATAAATATTAGCTTCATAAAATAATTCAGCCTCAAAAGTTTAATGCTTTTGGGGCTGAATTTTATTATGCTCCCTGAATTATTTCAGGTCACCAGATTTTTTCGATGCTAGGATTTTACTTTTAGACGAAAAATTAACAAATTCTTAAGATGAAGAATTGGAGGACATATACTCTATCGTCTAGAACACCGGAAACGAGGAATTACACTTGCTTATGCTTGACCATAGGTAATTCTTCACAACAGAAAAACCAGACACCAGACCACTTGGACTGATACAGAGACGATTTTCAAATCCTCGCCCAAGTGAATTTCATAACGACTAAAGCATTTTGACTAATTATTCGTAATACACAAGCACTAGAAAAATCCACAGATTCATTATTTCAAGAATGCAGAGTAGCAATTAATGTATTACGGTGAAGCCTAATGATGGTTTTGTGAGGAATTATCTATATTCAAGCAAAAGCAAGCGAAATTCCTAAATTCTGGACACACTCCAAATGAAGTTATACAATATATCTATTTATAAAAAAATAAAATGGCGCAAAAATTACGCCATTTCAAAAAAATCATATAAAGTTTATAAACTTACTTTTTGATGCCATCGCGAATCATGAGAGCGTCGACTGTCGGCTTCTTACCTCTGAACTCGATGTAAAGTTCCATCGGGTCAACAGTACCTCCAGATTCGAGCATTTTATGATATTTTTCAGCAGTCTTCTTGTCGAATATACCATTTTCTTGGAAAGCAGCGAAAGCATCCGCATCAAGAGCTTCCGCCCACTTGTAGCCATAATATCCGGCAGCATAACCACCTGCGAAGATGTGGCTGAACTGTGGAGATGTGAGGCAACCACCTACTGAATCAAAAACCTTCACGGGCGCAATAGCATTCTTTTCGAAGACGGCAATATCCTGAGAAGCACGAAGAGGATTTTCAATTGTATGGTAAGCCATATCAATATATCCAAATCCGAGTTGTCTCATGCATGCTTGAGCAGCACCAAAGCGTGAAGAAGTAACGAATTTCTCAATAAGTTCCTTCGGCATCTTCTTTCCAGTCTTGTAATGCTTTGCAAAAGTGTCGAGGAATTTTTGTTCTGTTAGATAATTTTCGTTAAACTGAGAGAAAAGTTCCACAAAATCATGATACACATTAGTACCGCTCAGGCTTGCGTATTTTGCCTGAGAGCTAAGACCATGAAGAGCGTGACCAAACTCATGAAGGAAAGTTTCAACCTCTGCCGGAGTAAGCAGAACCGGCTCTTTGCCAACAGGTTTGGAGAAATTCATCACGATAGACACAATCGGAGCGTTGCGATTGCCATTGTCATCTTTAGTTTCAGTGTTGAATTCAGTCATCCAAGCACCAGAGCTTTTGCCGGGTCGATAATAGAAGTCAGTGTATATTACACCGAGAACATTACCCTTTTTGTCAAACACTTCGAAAGCTTCTGCATCGGGATGATAAACAGGAATATTTTTATTCTTTTTAAACTTATAGCCGAAAAGACGAGTAGCAAGACCGAAAACGCCATCGATAGTGTTATTCAGTTCGAAATAGGGCTTCATGTCTTCATCATTGAATGCATACTTTTCGTTTTTAAGTTTGTTAGCCCAATAAGAATAATCCCAAGGCATCAAAACGAAATCATTGCCCTCAGTAGATCTTGCATACTCCTGAATTTCCTGAATTTCCTTTCTCATAGGCTCAGTATAGGCATCTTTGAGATTTGTAAGGAACTCCATAACAGCCTCAGGATTTGCGGCCATTGTGTGGCTAAGTTTATACTGAGCAAAATTCTTATGACCAAGAAGTCTTGCTATCTCCAGACGCACATTAGCAATATCCTTTAGGATATTGACATTATTAAACTCGCCATCCATATTGCGAGAACTATTCAAACGATAAAGCTTCTCGCGAAGAGCTCGATTGTCAGCATACTTCATGAAAGGAGAATATGAAGGATAGAACACCGAGATAAGATATAGACCCTTATCGTTGCTTTTACCTTCTTCAGCAAAAGCTGCATCAGCCTCAGCTTTTGCTGCGACTTTAATTGACTCAGGCAGACCGGAAGTCTCCTCTTCAGTAATAAACATACGGCGAGCTTTGTCTTTCATGCCGTTAGTAACATTCTGAGAGAATCGAAGATTTAGGTCACTTACTTCTGCGGTCAGGGAACGATACTTATCGCGGTCTTCACCTTTCAGGTTTGCCCCATTGTCGGCAAAAGAATCGTAAGTTTCTGTAATAAGACGAATGTCTTCCGGAGTAAGGCTTGTGTCTTTATCGCGATTATCGTATACAGTCTTTATTCTGCTAAATAGAGCCTCGTTGAGGAGAATATTAGAGCTATGCTCAGAAATGAGAGGAGTCACATTCTGCATAGCTAACTGATAAGCATCATCACCACATGCAGACTCAAGATTAGAAAGAGCAAGTATAGCTCGATCCAATTCCCAGCTACTTCTGTCGAGAGCGACAATAGTGTTCTCGAAAGTTGGGATTGAACGTTGCATCACAATTGCGTCAATCGCTTTATTTTGATACTTGATACCTTCCTTTACAGCTGCCTCAAGATCAGCGGCAGAGATTTTATCAAACGGAAGGACATTGTGAGGGAGACCCGAAGGCGCAAGAACAGGATTACTCCTGTCGTTCTGCGCACAAGCATTAAAAGAGCTTGTTGCCATAGCTGTAGCTGCTAAAAATAAACAAAATTGCTTTTTCATAGATATACGTGCGGGAACCCGGATACACCGGGTTCCCGACTTAGAAAATATATTAATTAAATGACGATTCAACCATCTATATTACTTTGCGTCAGCAGCAGGTTTACCAACCATGATAACCTCCACTATATTCTTACCGTCGTAAACAGACTTAAGGAACTTATTAAACTCGCCAAGAGTCAAACCTTGAAGGGTTTCAATATATCCCGCATAAGTATTAGCACCTCTTTCAGAGTTCATAATACTGCTTGCCCAATAGCTGTTGGTCTTAGAATTGATTTCATACTGCTTAATCGCTGCTTCTTTCACCTTATTGAAATGATCAGCTTTTGCTCCATTGTTAAGAAGGTTTGCAAATTCCTTGTCGGCACGAGCTTCGAGGCGATCAAGTTTATCTTCAGCAGTCTTATACATATATAAGAGAGTCCAGATATTGTTAGAGAAGTTATAAGAAGCTGAGACAGAAGCACCATAAGTGCCACCTTCGTCCTCACGCAGAGACTCGAGGAAAACCATATCGAGCACATCTCCCATAAGGTCTACCATGATACTATTTTTCACATTCCACTTAAGATTGCGGCCGGTATAGACATTGAGCACAGAAGTAGACGGAGACTGCATGGAGAAGTCAAACTTGTCAGTAACTTTGCCCTTAACAGGAGCAATATTAGTAACAGGCTTAAATGCAGAAGGAGTTCCCTTAGATGGCAAAGCTGCTATATATTGCTCAAGGAGAGGACGAAGAGTAGCCTCATCAACATTTCCTACAAATACGAAAGTGTAATCAGCAGCATTCGCCATCGACTTTTTAGCTATAGAAAGCATCTCATCATAGTTAGCATTCTCGAGAGAAGCTGCATCAAGAACTCCCATCAGAGGATTGTTGCCATACAAAGCACCTTTGTATCTCTTATTGAATACCATATCGGGGAGATTCTCCTGATTAGCGAGAATCGGTTTGATCTGGTCAATTTGAGCCTGATAAGTCACAGGGTCGGGATTAAGTTCAGTGAAATAAGCGTAGACAAGCTCCATGAGAGTTGCAAAGTCTTTCACACTTGAACTACCCTCGAGCGTGTAAGTGTAGTTATTAAGAGAGTATCCGAGCGAAACAGTTTTGCCAACAAGATACTTCTTCATCATGTTGATATCAAAGTTTCCAAGTTTGGAAAGTTCAACAGCAAGATTAAGCACTTTAATGTTGTCAGCTTGATCCTTAGAATAAGCCTGTATGCCACCTTTGCTGAAAGCATGCATCTGAATTTCGTCAGCCTTGAAATCAGTAGTCTTAAGGATAACCTTCACTCCATTGGAAAGAGTAAATTCTTTCGCACCCATCACATTATTGTCTTTAACAGACTTAATGCTACCGGGAGTAGGCATTTTAGCGATAAGAGGATCTGTGATTACTTCGTCAACATAAGCCTCATACTGGGCATTAAGAGTAGCATTGAGAGCTTCAACCATCTCAGTCTCTTTAAGTTGTTTGCCATCAGCAACAAGAGGTTCGCTAACCATGATCACCTGATTTTCAGGAGTCAAAATTTGCAAAGCAGCTTGATTATAAGCCTCCACTGGAATCATAGGGAGAAGCTGTTTTGCAATATTAAGTTCAGCTTCAACTCCGGGAGCAGGGATATTTTCAATAAAATGCTTAATTAATTCACGACCATAAGCCTCATTATAAGTTTTTTCGCGCTCATTGTAAACCTTTTCAATGCTATTGAGAAGATTAGCATTAGCACGTTCGAGCTCAGTAGGAGTAAATCCTGTCTTGCAAGCACGAGCCACAATACCCATAGCTGACGTATAAGCCTTGATAGGATCATTCTTTGGCACAACCACAACAGAGAAAGCATCTTTCGTAGAAGCCACGAGGAAGTCACCCATACCAACCTGAGCGGCAGAATAAGGGCACTCTGGATTGTTGGAATATTCGTTAAGACGGTCTTGAATCATATTCACGAGCACAGTCTGCACTAGCGACTCAGTCATATAACCTTCCACAGTATTGCGCATCTCGCGGGGCATCTTCTCACTCTTAAACATAGTGTAAATAGTGGTCATGCTGAGTTCCGGATCAGCATAATGCGCATAGATAGGCTTTAAATTATCGCTAATAGCCACATACTCACGCGGAGCAGGATTTTCCGGCATCTTCACAGTAGAGAATAGTTCCTTAACCTTAGCCTCCATCTCATCAGCATCAAAGTCACCGACGATTACAACACCCTGCTGGTCGGGACGATACCATTTCTTATAATAAGCACGAAGAGTCTCAGGCTTGAAATTCATAACCACATCCATTTTGCCTATAGGCATCTGCTGATACTGGTATTCTGTGAAGATCTGCGGAAGAACAGCAGTAAGCATACGAGTATTGGCATCATTTCTCTGGCGCCATTCCTCGTTGATTACACCACGCTCTGCATCAATTTCAGACTCTTCGAGAAGGATACCATCGCTCCAGTCGCGAATCACAAGCAAAACGCTATCCATCAGCTGTTTATCCGTAGTGATAACATTGTTAATATTATATACAGTCTCATCGAAGCTTGTATATGCATTAATATCAGAACCGAAACGAATACCTTTCGACTGCAGATAGTTTAGCATATCTTTACCTGGATAGTGAGTAATACCGTTGAAAGCCATATGCTCAAGGAAGTGAGCGAGACCAAGCTGATCCTGAGTCTCGAGAGTACTTCCAACCTTCTGAGCGATATAGAAATTAGCGCGATCTTTAGGTTGCTCATTATGAAGAATATAATAAGTCAACCCATTAGGTAGAACACCGGACTTCACTTCCGGTTTCAAAGCCAGCGGAGTAAACTGCTGGGCAACGGCGAAGAGGCATACGAACATCAACGCCATCAGACTTGATAGTCTTTTCATATTGTTGAAATTGTTGGTTTATAATATTCAAATATATTTGACGCAAGATAAGTCAAAAAAATTACAACTTAATCACAGAATTTTGAGTAATTACCATATCCATTGGCACATCATGCGGCTCACACGGAATCTCATCGATCAATTGGAAGTCATACCCCACACCAACTTTAAGAGCCCTTGAAGAATTCAAAAGTCTATCGTAATACCCCTTGCCTCTACCAAGGCGATTTCCACTGCGATCGAAAGCAACGGCAGGAATCACCATAAGTTCAATATCCTCCACATTTGCCAGATCGTCTCCTGTCGGTTCTTCAATATTGAAAGCGCCAGATTCGAGACTCAACTCGTCATATGGAAGAATCTCAAGATTCACGCCATTCACTCTTGGTAGGAAAAAGTGCTTTTTATCATGCCATTTTTTGAGAAATTTAAGAGTAGAGAGTTCATCAGGAAGAGAATAATACATCAAGATATTATCAGCCATCATGAAAGCGGCAGTCATTTCGAGTCTGGCAAACACTTCATCAGCCGCAATCGCCTTCTCATCATCAGAAAGCATCATGCGTAGGTTCTTCATTTTTCTGCGAATATCAGACTTTTCCATACAACAAGTAATCTTAAGGCATTAACTAAAAAGGCACACACTTAGCAAGCAACGACATTAACCATTAATGGGTCAAAACGGGTTTCGCTTTTCCATCTCTGATTAACTCCAACGCCTTCTGCACAGTTACATCCTCTTGATTAAGTGTTTGTATCAATCCAGAATAGCCAATAACATTTCTTGCAATCTGAGCTTTCAGCAGATTAAGGATAAGTTTACGGCTTTTATTTATATAATACCAACGAGCCGGCACTCCATTATTTGCTGCAAACTCCACAAAACCTTCAAGCAGCGTCTGGTCTCTCGGAATCACGCGCTGAAGTTCCTCAATAGTTTTCACATTTTTTGTAACCTCTCGGAATCTATCAGCAACCTGCATAGCATATTTAGTAATCAAACCTTTGTTGCTCACCGACACATAGTAAGAAGTAAATCCGGTAGTATCTTCCGGCACAAAAACATCCGGCATAATACCGCCACCTCCATACACTTTTCTACCACCATTGGTAAGGAATAGTTTACTCTTATCAAGCTTAATGCTATCAACGTTGTAGAATTCACCATGTTCATAGCGGTCAAGAATATCGAGCACATACTTTCCATCCTCACCTCTTTCATACGGTTTCTGAATGCATCTGCCCGAAGGAGTGTAGTATCGAGCCACAGTGAGACGGATAGCCGAACTATCCGGCAATTCTATCTGATGCTGCACGAGACCTTTACCAAAAGAGCGGCGGCCAATCACGAGTCCTCTATCATTGTCTTGCATAGCACCTGCAAAGATTTCTGAAGCAGATGCAGAATACTCGTCGATAAGCACAGTAATAGGCATATTTTGAAAATGACCATTACCATCGCTCATAGCGACACTTCTATTCTCCACGAGTTTTCCGTTAGTACTTACGATAATTCTATCTTCAGGGAGAAACTCATTTGCCATAAGAATAACCTGATCAAGGAATCCACCGACATTTCCTCTAAGATCGACAACGATACTTTTAGCGCCATCTACCGCGAGCTTAAAAATAGCAGTCATGAACTCCTCATAAGTATTTCTGCCAAACTTCGACACCTTAAGGTATCCGATACCATTATCCACGTCAGCCAAATATACAGCATCTACGGTATTAACCGGGATATCGTCACGCACCACATCGAAATCGAGGAGTTTATCAGAATTTGAACGTTTCACCTTAAGAGCGACCGTGCTACCTTTCGGGCCACGCAAAGATTTGAAAACAGTTTCTTGAGTAGCCTTTTTTCCGGTAATAGAAGAATCGTTAGCCATAACGATTTTGTCGCCATTGAGGATACCAACTTTCTCAGCAGGACCTCCGGCAATCACTTCCACCACGACAACAGAATCATTAACGATTTGAAAAGAGACACCGACGCCAGAAAAATGGCCATCCATATCCTCGTTTGTTGTTCTCAACTCCTCAGCCGACATATAAACAGAATGAGGATCAAGACCGGCAAGCAAATCCGGCACCAAAGAAGCCAAGAGGGAATCGACATCAATTTTGTCGACATATTCATTCTGAATCAAATCAGTAATAGTTCTCAGCTTTGTCTCGGCCGGTGATATTTTACTATTTGATAAATATTTACCAATAAAGACACCACCGGTTATGCCAATGGCAAGCACCAGCGGAATCAGAACATATCCTAAATTTCTTTTACTATTCATTATTTCAAATATCAATCGAGAGGCATATGAACAACCTCAATACCGGCCTTTTTCAAGAGTTCAAGACCATCTTGTATTCTATAGAGGTCAGAAAACACCACTCTTTTGATGCCTGCTTGAATAATCAGTTTACTGCACTCCATGCAAGGAGAAGCCGTAACATAAAGAGTAGCACCTTCGCTTGAGTTATTGCTACGAGCCACTTTAGTAATAGCGTTAGCCTCAGCGTGAAGCACATAAGGGAAAGTCACATTATTTTCTTCACAGACATTAGGGAATCCGGAAGGAGTACCATTATAACCATCAGAGATAATCATATTGTCTCTCACAATCAAAGCCCCTACCTGCCTACGTTTGCAATAAGAATTTTCACTCCAAACAGTAGCCATTCTTAGATAGCGACGATCCAGCATTGCCTGTTTTCCGAGGTCTACCGAAACACCATCGTTTTGCATAAGCAATAAGATTATGAGTTTGAATGATCTGCAAGGAATTTCTCAGCATCAAGAGCAGCTTTTGCACCGGAACCTGCAGCAACGATAGCCTGACGATAGCGAGGATCGGCAACATCACCTGCAGCAAACACGCCCTCAACATTCGTATGGGTAGTAAAGCCCTTAACCTTAATATATCCATCAGCGTCTACATCGACTTGACCATTGAGGAAAGCCGTATTGGGATTATGACCAATACCAAGGAAGAAACCGTCGATGCTAATATCGAAACATTCTTCCTTATCACTACCGGCAGCTTTCACCACATGAGCGCCTTCCACTCCATCCTCACCGAAAAGTCCTACCACATTGCACTCAAAAAGGATCTCAATGTTTTCAGCATTGAAAACACGACGTTGCATAACGTCACTTGCACGAAGGAATGGTTTTCTGACCACGAGATAAACTTTTTTGCAAAGCGAAGAAAGATAGAGAGCCTCCTCGCAAGCGGTGTCGCCACCACCTACGACAGCTACAACCTTCTTGCGATAAAAGAAGCCATCGCAAACGGCACAAGCACTCACACCCATACCTTGATACTTCTTTTCATCATCAAGACCGAGATATTTAGCACTTGCTCCAGTGGCAATGATTACAGATTCAGCCTCTATAGACTCTCCACGATCGTCGATAGCAACAAACGGGCGTTTTGAAAGATCAATACTCTCAATATTTTGTGGTATTACGGTAGCACCGAAACGCTCAGCTTGAACTTTCAGATCGTTCATCATATCCATTCCACCGATACCCTCTGGATATCCTGGAAAATTTTCTATTTCTGTAGTTTGGGTAAGCTGCCCACCAGGCTGGTTTCCCTCATAAATAACAGGCGAAAGATTCGCACGTCCGGCATAAATACCAGCTGTATAACCAGCAGGACCGGAACCTATAATAAGTACTTTTACAGTCGACATATATCAAATAATTATTTGTATTAAAAAGGAGTACACATTACTAATGAATAAAACACTCCTTATAGATAACAATTTGTAAGAATGTTTTGCTTAACATCAAAACAAAAAACGAAAGATAGATCTTTCAATTATCACTTATTTAAGAAAAGTGAAGTTGACCGCAGGCACTAAAATCAGCGAAGATCAACCACTTCCACTTTTGGATAATCCTTTTTCGGATAAACGAAAGCAGATGCCGGGATAGACTCATTTAGTTTCACGTTAATGACAGACAGAGTCATTTTCGGGCCAGAAGAAGGAATCACGACAATAGAAGAAGGGAGACCTGAAGAATTTTGAATTGTGACATGCACACTCTTATATCCAAGATTCTTTGACTTAGGAGAGAGAACTATAGTCTTGCAACCTTTGGTTGTAGTTTTTGAAAAAGCAGCAGTAAAAGAAGAACTGTAGCTATTAACCAAAGAAAGAGGATTTGCTTCCGCCACCTCAGAAGCGGAAGGATTTGTAAGGATTGTCTCTCCGGAATTAGAATTATAAGTCCACATAGACTTACCATCAAACCAAGTAGAAGCGGAAGAAGTACGGATAACGAATTTACTCCCGGACGCCTTCAACGTGCCCGACACCTTATTGCCGTCTGCCACAATAGAAAAAGAAGCCGATAAGCCTGAAGAAGCATTAATTTTTGCTGCAGCCCGTTTCATCACGTTATCAGCAGTCTCTGCTGCAGACACACTTTGCGTAGAGCAAATAAATGTCAAGACAAGCAATAATACTTTGAAGATAGATAGATTGGATTTTATCATACGATAAATAATTAAATCAAGTTCATAAAGCAATAAAAACTAACAACAATTGTCAGACAGATGAGAGGATATTTTCGAGTCCCATCATATCAACAAGCACAGTTCGAGGTTTACCGCCTGTTGCCGGTCCGACAATTCCGAAAGCCTCAAGTTGATCCATAATTCTACCGGCACGGTTAAACCCAATTTCGTATCGACGTTGCACCGCTGAAGTAGAAGCTGTGCCACTCATCACCACCTGACGAGCCACTTCTTCAAGCAAAGGATCCTTTTTAATAGAAGAGAGTTGTTCCGTTTCAACCGGTTCTGCGCCACCCACCTGAGGTTCAGGAAGGATATACGGTCCCTGGGGATATGGTTGTCGAGAAATATAATCACAAATCTCCTCCACTTCCGGAGTATCAACAAAAGCACATTGCACACGGGTCATTTCCCCATTATTGCTGATAAGCATATCACCGCGACCTATCAACTGTTGAGCACCTGTAGAATCGAGAATAGTTTTAGAGTCGACACCCGAAGCCACTTTGAAAGCGATACGAACAGGGAAGTTTGCCTTGATCATACCCGTGATTACATTAGTAGACGGGCGTTGAGTAGCAACAATAACGTGGATACCGACAGCACGTGCGAGCTGAGCGAGACGGGCAATAGGGAGTTCCACCTCCTTACCGGCAGTCATAATAAGGTCAGCAAACTCATCAATCACCACAACAATATATGGCATGAATCTGTGTCCTTCACGAGGGTCAAGTTTATGAGCCTTGAACTTCTCGTTATATTCAGACACTTGTCTCACAAAAGCCGTTTCAAGCAACTTGTAGCGCTCATCCATCTCAACACACAGCGAACTGAGAGTAGCCACCACATTCTCCATATTTGTAATGATAGGCTGCGGACTATCAGGAATCTTAGCAAGATAATAATTTTCAATCTTCGAATAAAGGGAGAACTCCACTCTCTTCGGGTCTACGAGCACGAACTTCAGTTCCTCGGGACGCTTACTATAGAGCAGCGAAGTAATTATTGCATTAAGGCCCACTGACTTACCCTGACCCGTAGCACCAGCCACGAGTAAATGAGGCATCTTAGAAAGATCCGCGATATAAACATCGTTAGAAATCGTAGACCCCATAGCAATAGGGAGTTTGAACTTTGCATTCTGGTAAGACTTAGACTCGATAATCGTACGCATCGAAACGGTCTGAGGATCTTTATTAGCCACTTCTATACCCACAGTTCCCTTCCCTGGAATAGGAGCAATAATACGCACACCGATAGCAGCGAGAGAAAGAGCGATATCATCTACAAGATTTTTAATCTTCACGATTTTCACACCATTTTCAGGTTTTATCTCATAGAGAGTCACCGTTGGTCCCACCGTAGCCTCAATACTCGTGATAGGGATACCGAAATCTAAAAGAGTTCTACGAATCTTCTCTTTATTTTCCATTTGTTCATCTGCATCCACTGAGATTCTGTCGGAACCCGGACGCAGGAACTGAGCCGGAGGGAATTTATAGTTATGAGTAAAGAGATTCGTATCATAATTCACAGAATGTTTAGAATCTCCTTTCTCTATTTGGTTCACATTAACAGTCATCACATCTTGACTCTTATCTGCAATCACCTCAGAGGCAACGTTGTCCGACTCAGAGACGGCATTATCCACAATAGCGTCATCAGAAGCGTTGGAATTATCGGAAGAAACAATCGTTTCAGACGATTCATGCGACAACTCCACAGCATCATTAGTAGGGACAGTTGAATTTGAGGAATTATCAGAAGCAAGATTCGACATAAAAGGCTCATGCTCCTTTTTTTCAACAGACTCTTCAATAACATCAAGGCTATCGGAATCAATTAGAGAAAGATTCATATCATCGGAAGATATTTCATCTTCCTCTTCAGGATCCGGGATATCAAAAATAGTATCTGAATCAGGATTAAAAGAAACATCTTCAGCCTGTTGCTTATCAAGTTGGTCAGCATTCAGCTCCACTCCTTCGCCAGAAAGAGCTTGATCATGTTGCTCCCGACGTTCCATCTCTTTGATTTCCTCTTGCTTACGAAGTTCAGCCTCTTCCTGTTCGCGACGTATGCGGCGTTGTTCATCAAAAGCGCGTTTTTTAACAAGAATCCACTTAACAACGTCTCTCAGACAAATAACTCCAAAGATAGCAATAAGAACAACAGAAAGGATAATTGCGCCCGACAAACCGATAAATTGGTATATGATTTCATTAATATATCGTCCGTGGAACCCTCCCCAATTCACATCAGTATCCAATCCAATTGAGAGCATACCGGCAACTACACTCAGAGTGATAAATGCCACAAGGCACTTCAGGGTAAAATCGAGCGATCTGAAACGCGGATAACCTACAAGAAACTTAAGCGACATAAATATCAGCCAGACCACCAAGACAAAAGTTCCAACACCAAAACCTTGGTTTATCATCGTCTCCATAATTCTGGCTCCTCCCTCGCCTGCTGCATTTGCAACATTCATCACCTCACCTACAGGCAAAGAGTTTACAGAACTTTGATCGATGACACAGGTATGGAAATATGAGAAGAACGCCACCGTCAACCAAAAGCCGAGACCTGCTAGCACTATTCCTATCACAAGTTGAGTAGCTGTAGAAGAAAAAAAATCGCTAATTTCTTTAAAAACATTTTTGCGAGGTTGTGCAGGTTTTTCCTTTGGCTGGGACATGCGTTTTTGTTTTGGCACAGAATCATTATTATCTGAAACCGAAGATGCTGCATCTGCATTGCGACCGCGTCTGCGTCGCGACCCACGACCAGGCTCAGGCTTTTGCAAAGCCGATGTGTCATCTAAAATTTCTTGACTGTCGTCCAACTGTGGAATTTCCGGAGAATAATTATCGAATTGGGGCATGAGGCAAAGATAGATGGTAAGATAGCTGAAATAGTTCTTAGTTTTATATTGCAAAATTAGTAAAAAAAATCGGCATTATATCAAAAAAAAGTGTTAACTTCGCAATTGAAATGAAACCAATAAGAATTGCAGGACTTGCATTGCTTGCCCTCGTGTGGGTATGGCTAAGCGTTGGATTGCTCACTTCCGCAGATGGATTTAACCTAAAAAACATCCTAATAGCGGCAATGAGCGGAATCATCATTTTTGTGCCACTATACAAAAAATATAAGGGCAACAAGTAGAATCTTACTTCGAGAAGGAAGAACATCTTATGAAACAAGAATCAGCGACAACTGTGGCAAACAAGGTCAGTACTATGGGTTATGGGGTGCTAGACAGCATCAATTCACCGGAAGACTTAAGACGTCTTCGTATTGACCAATTACCAGAGTTATGTACTGAAATAAGGAAATTCCTGATAGATCATCTATCGGTAAATCCCGGGCATTTTGCATCAAGCATGGGGGCGGTAGACATCATCGTAGCGCTCCATTATGTATATGACACCCCGATCGACCATCTATTTTGGGATGTCGGGCATCAAGCATATACCCACAAGATACTAACTGGGCGCAAAGACGCATTTGTCAACCAGCGCACACTAGGAGGCATAAGCGGCTTCCCCAATCCACTTGAATCGGATTATGACACATTCATGACCGGTCATGCGTCCAACTCCATCTCTGCAGCTCTTGGAAGAGCGATAGCCGACCGCAACACGCCAGGATGTGAAAATCGCCGCACAGTAGCCATCATTGGAGACGCCTCGATAAGCGGAGGCTTGGCATTCGAAGGTCTCAACAATGTAGCAAACAATCCCAACAACCTGCTCATCATCCTCAACGACAACGAGATGAGTATCGATGCCAACGTAGGCGGTCTCCACAAATACTTGTCGGAGATGTCGACGTCAGCGAGCTACAACCGCTTTCGCACAAAGATATTCAATGCGTTCCGAAGCAAGGGAATGGTGACGGATAAAGGAAAAGGGCGCATACAGCGTTTTGCCAACTCACTGAAAAGTCTTGTAAGCGGCAAGCAAAACATATTTGAGGGATTGAATATCAGATATTTCGGACCTTTTGAGGGACACGATGTGATAAAGATTGTAAAAATCTTAACCGACATAAAAGACATAAAGGCTCCGCGACTTCTACACCTTCACACCATAAAAGGGAAAGGCTACAAACCGGCAGAAGAAAATCCCTCCAAGTGGCATGCACCGGGAATGTTTGATCCCGAGAGCGGTGAAAAGATTGTATCCGAATCAAAAGATTGTGCACTACCCTGGCAGGAAGTATTCGGAAGAACACTTGTAGAGCTTGCCGACGAAGACGAACGAGTGATGGGAATAACAGCCGGAATGCTGAGTGGCACTTCAATGTCTAGAATGATGCAGGCATATCCGGAGCGCACCTTCGATGTAGGAATCTCAGAAGGTCATGCAGTAACATTCTCAGCGGGCCTTGCCACAGGTGGCAAACGCCCCTTCGCAGCCATCTACTCATCATTTCTTCAGAGAGCCTACGACAACATAGTAAACGATGTTTGTATCCAGGGACTACCTGTCACCTTTTGCATAGACAGAGCCGGCATAGTAGGAGAAGACGGAGTGACGCATCATGGTCTTCTCGACATAGCATATCTTCGTTGCATACCCAATCTTCGCATAGCATCGCCTGCCGATGAAGAGACACTTCGCAACCTCTTGTACAGTTCTCTTCACACCGACGGCCCCCTTGCCATTAGGTATCCGAGGGGAAAAGCAACTACGAAAGACTGGAAAACTAAGATGCGCCTTATAGAAACAGGTAAAGGAAGAGTAATTTCAGAGACAGAAGGGAGTCGAATCGCCATATTGACAGTGGGTCCCATACTGCAAGAGGCCCAAAAGTCTCGAGAGTTACTTTCCTCAGAAGGAATTAAAGCCGATATCTACGACATGATTTGGGTGAAACCGCTCGATGAGACCCTACTTGAAAGAATAGCAAAGAGGCATGATGTTATAATCACAGTAGAAGACGGAGTTGCGCAAGGCGGCTTCGGAAGTATGGTGACAGAATGGCTTCGCGACCACTGCTACGGCACAAAGATTCGCACACTTGGAGCACCCGATGCATGGGTCAATCATGGAACAGTGGCACAGCTACGTGCCCAATGCGGCTACAACGCCGAAGGCATAGCAGCCACAGTGAAGGAGATAGTAAATTCATATTCTGAATAACGTCAACACAGACGCCATGAAGATAATCATCGCAGGAGCCGGTGAAGTAGGCACACACCTTGCCAAAATGCTGAGCAATGAAAGTCAAGACATTGTGCTGATCGACAACGACCAGCAGAAACTTGACAACATAGATCAGAACTACAATCTGATGACCCTCAATGGATCGACCTCATCGTTCGACACACTGCGAGCCGCCGGCATCAGCAATTCAGATCTTTACATAGCAGTAACTCCATACGAGACACGCAACATCACCTCATGCTCCATAGCCAAAAAGCTTGGGGTGAAAAAGACAGTTGCAAGAATCGACAACTTCGAATTTTTGGAGAATGAAAATCTTCAGATTCTCAAAGAAATGGGAATCGACACACTCATCTATCCTGAATATCTTGCCTCCCAGGCAATAGACCTTGCACTCGCCCACAACTGGGCGCGCTATTGGGGCGAAATGTGTATGGGGCAGCTACTATTGATAGGCGTAAAGATTCGCGACAACGCACAGCTCCATGGAGTAAAACTCCGCGACCTACCGGTGTCGGCACACCACTTTCACATATCAGCAATCAAGCGCAATGCAGAGACAGTGATACCCGGTGGTAACGACACGATAGAAGAAGACGACATAGTCTATTTCATCACAACTCCCGAATATGTAGAAGAAGTTCGTGAGCTATGCGGCAAGAAAAAGAAAGAAGTTAAAAAAGTCATGATAATGGGCGGAAGTCAGATAGCAGTACGCTTCTGCTCCGAATATCACGACAAATATCACATCACAGTGGTAGACATAAGTCGCGACCACTGTGAGTATCTCGCCACCAGTCTACCAGACATTGAGATAGTTAACGGCGATGGGCGCGACATTGAAGTACTCAGGGAGAACAACATTTATCAGTATGACGCCTTTATGTCGCTAACCGGACAGTCTGAGACCAACATACTCTCATGTCTTACGGCAAAAGACTTTGGCGTAGCCAAGACAATCGCAGAGGTAGAGAATCTTCAGTTTCTTAGCGTAGCAGAAAGTCTGAATATCGGCACCACCATCAACAAGAAGTTGATGGCGTCATCGAGCATCTTCCAGATACTTCTTGACTCCGACGAGTCGAATTCCAAATTTCTGGCACTTGCCGATGCCGAAGTGTGTGAACTTGTGGTTAAAGAAAAAGCTCGAATCACCAAGTCGCCGGTTAAAGACCTCAACCTACCGTGGGGCATGACACTTGCCGCCTTGATGCGCGATGGACAAGCCGAGCTCATCAATGGATTGACACACATTCAAGCAGGAGATCATGTTGTAGTGTTCTGCCTTAATGGCACAATATCCAAGATTGAAAAGTGGTTCAACTGAGACATCAACATAACAATTATATAAATCTTCGGATGCTACTACGCATCATCGGATGGCTTCTGATGGTGCTAAGTGGTTTTATGGCAATTCCGTTAATATCTACATTTGTATACGAAGACTCAACCACACAACCCATACTTCTATCGATAGCAATCACGCTGGCGATTGCCATCTGCTTAATGAGTCTCAAGCCCAAGAGCAAAGATCTCGGGAAGCGCGAGGCCATACTACTCACAGCTCTAACATGGGTTATACTTTCTCTTTTCGGGATGCTTCCGTTTCTACTGAGTGGCACGCACGGGAGCGTGACAGATGCATTTTTCGAGACCATGAGTGGGTTCACCACAACGGGAGCATCGGTGCTTGGCACACTTAAACATGTGCCACACTCCATATTGCTATGGCGATGCTTGTTGCAATGGATAGGTGGACTTGGAATCATACTCTTCACGCTTGCGGTTGTTCCGATGCTCAACAACCGAGGCGGGATGCTAATGTTTAACGAAGAAGTAAGCGGAATCACGCACGACAAACTACGACCTCGCATAAGCAACACCGCCAAAACCTTGTGGTATATCTACATAATCTTCACCCTTGCGTGCATAATGCTGTTGTGGTTTTCAAAGATGAGTCTATTCGAGGCAATCTGCCACGGATTGTCTACAATGTCGACCGGAGGATTCTCCACGAGCGACATGAGCATCAGCGACTGGAACAGTCCATACATAATTCTGATTCTCACCGTGTTTATGTTTATCGGAGGAGTCAACTTCAATCTTATATTCGCAACCATCCATGATGGGAAGCGCAAAATGCCATGGAAAAACGATGCCTTCCGATGGTTTTGCTACGTCATAGTAATAGGCTACGCCACCTTTGCAATCTCCATGTGTGTTCAAGGGCTTTCAGACAGTTGGGAGGATTTCACAATCATACCTCTATTTCAGAGCGTATCAATTCTGAGTTCGACCGGACTTATCGAGCCACACTTTGAGACATGGGGAGCAGTTGCCAATATAGTAATGATCATATTAATGGCAATTGGGGGATGTGCCGGTAGCACATCCGGAGGAGTCAAAATAGAAAGAATCATAATCCTGTTTCGCTTCCTAAAAAATGAGATGAATCGCACGATGTATCCCTCGGTTGTGAAGGCCGTCAGCTTCAACAAACATGGTTTATCGTACGTAATAGTAATGAAAGTATTGGCATTCATTGCTCTATACTTTCTAGTGATACTCGTAGCGGGACTATTGCTTTCAGCCATGGGAGTACCCGTGACGCAAAGTTTCTTTTGCTCATTGTCAGCGATATCCAACTCCGGAATCGGGCTCAACATAGCAGGAGCAGGAGAAGGGATTGCAATCTTTCCTGATGCTGCTAAATGGGTTCTTGGCTTCACGATGCTCATCGGAAGACTTGAACTGTACACAGTACTTCTTCTTTTCACTCGTGTATTTTGGAAAAAGTAAGCCAACAGATCACGTCATCAGCAAATCCTTTACAGCTACCAGTTTTCAAAACTATAGCTGAACAATAAAATGCTATTTTCTGTTTCTAAAATAGACAGGATTTGAATTCTTAAAATAGTAACATCATTAAAAATTTTTTGAGCACACTTTAAATATGTGGATTTCACTTTTAGCACTCGGACTGGCAGTCATTGGGTTTGTATCTGGACGTATTCGCGCAGACATAGTAGCATTATTGGCATTAGTGTTTCTTGCCGTCTGCGGGATAATAACCACACAAGAAGCATTGTCGGGATTCTCAAGTCCGATAGTGATCATGATGGTCGGTCTGTTTGTAGTAGGCGGAGCAATATTTAACACCGGTCTTGCCAAGATGCTTGGCGCGGGACTGTTGAAGCTTGGCGGAGGTAATTCCACCAAGTTATTTCTTGTAGTAGTGCTCGCCACCGGATTGATTGGTGGTTTCGTAAGCAACACCGGCACAGTAGCCTTGATGCTACCAATAGTTGTATCGATGGCAGCAGCCTCCGGAGAATCCGCCTCCCGATTTTTGATGCCGCTAGCTTTCGCATCGAGCATGGGAGGCATGTTGACCCTTATAGGCACCCCGCCCAACCTTGTGATAGCCGAGATTTGGGAAGAAGCAGGCAACAGTCCGCTGACAATGTTTTCATTTCTTCCGGCAGGTGTGATATGTCTTGTGGCAGGAACACTTCTCATGTTGCCACTCAGTCGCAGACTTTCTCGCAAAAAATCATCAGAAACGAGTTCTGATGCCCATGGAGGCAAGAGTCGCACACTCAGTGAGATAATAGATGAGTATGGTCTGAACAATGATCTTTGGAAGATAAGAATACCATCCACCTCTCCGATAGCAGGACTGACACTTGGCAATCTTGCATTGCGCAACAACTACAAACTTGAGGTAATAGAACTGCGAACAGGAGAGCATCCGCGACGTCTGATAAAAAACATTTCGCAGGAAGCTCCGACAGCCGAATCAACAGTAGATCCGGGGAACGTATTGTTTGTTCGCGGAGCAAAAGAGGGAGTTGACAAATTTGTCAGCGACTATGGCTTGGAACTTGACGTAAATCCTGAGGGCACACGACATAATTTGAGGTTTTACGACATAGGAGTAGCAGAGATTGTACCGATGCCTGAATCTGCGATTCTCGGCAGGACAATATCCGAGCTTGATTTCCGCAACAAGTTTAATGTCAATGTGCTTGGAGTGCGTCGGGGCGGAGATTGCATCACTGGGAATCTCGCTACGCTCAAAGTAGGCAAAAACGACGTGCTGCTAGCTCAAGGCACTTGGAGTGCGATAGACCAGCTCAGCCGCGACACACGTCGCTGGGTGGTGCTTGGGCAGCCATTATCGGAAGCATCAAAAGTTACCATCGACTATAAGGCACCGGTAGCAGCTGTGATAATGATAGCAATGATAGTGATGCTTGTATTAGACATCATACCGGCTGTGATGACAGTAATAATAGCAGCGCTTGCCATGGTGCTGACGGGCTGTTTCCGTTCGGTAAGCGATGCCTACAAGACAATCAATTGGGAAAGCATAGTGCTAATAGCCGCGATGATGCCGATGAGTGTAGCTTTAGAGAAGACAGGAGTATCAGAGGCGGTATCATCAGCATTGGTGACACATCTTGGCTCACTTGGTCCACATTGGCTACTTGCGGGGTTATATTTCACGACCTCGTTGATGACACTTTTCATCTCCAACACAGCAACCGCTGTGCTAATGGCACCGATAGCCATGCAGAGTGCCCTCGCTTATGGTGTGAGTCCGCTCCCCATGCTGTTTGCCGTAACACTTGGAGCCTCACTCTGTTTTGCCTCTCCATTCTCCACTCCGCCAAATGCACTTGTAATGTCTGCCGGGCAATACACATTTATGGACTATGTAAAAGTTGGTGCACCACTTCAGATCATACTCGGCATATTGATGATATTTGTATTGCCATTGATATTCCCGTTCTGAACTGAATGATAGTGACATTGCTGTGACATTGAAATATAATGAGGTTCTCATTTCAATGTATCCGGAAAAGAGTGTATGAAGAATCTTAACGGAATAGCACATGAACATTTCACGCATAAAAATAACTTTGATTGTTGCATTAATCTTAATTAATACAAGTATAGCTATGGCACAAAGCTGTGATAAAAACACAAAAGAAGAATTTATGAGAGAGGCCATACGCCTCTCTGAAGAGAATGTAGCCAACGGAGGTGGCCCCTTTGGAGCCGTCATAGTCAAAGACGGAAAGATAGTAGCCACAGGAGTCAACCGTGTTACTGCGAAAAACGACCCCACGGCGCATGCCGAGGTCAGCGCCATACGTGCAGCATGCGAGAAGTTAGGCACATTTGACTTGAGTGGATGTGAGATCTACACATCGTGCGAGCCATGTCCGATGTGTCTTGGTGCTATCTATTGGGCACACATCGACAAGATTTATTTCGGCAACGACAAGACCGATGCAAAAAATATCGGGTTTGACGACTCATTCATCTACGATGAGTTGGCACTCCCCCGCGACAAGCGTAAAGTGCCGGTAGAGATACTTCTTGAATCAGAAGCCTTTCGGGCATTTGATCAATGGATGAAAAAGGGCGACAAAACAGAGTATTGAAATCAACGGCTTAATTGGAGCAATATTATTTCACAGAATACATTCTATTGTATTTTTGGGAAGCATTATCTTCAACCCATCATAAAATAAGTAAAGATACACTTCTTTCTTTACTTTATGATAGGTTGAAGATAAAAAAGTCACATCACTGCAGAATCAATGATGCATTAAATATTTCGACTGAAAAAGAGATGAGATTCTCGCAAACTGCGCAGATGTCACAGATTTAGAAAGAGGGCTGAATTAATTCGACCTAAAGGTATAAAAACATGCCGGTAATATGAACTACTTTTCGGTATCTCAATTTATCGAGAGCAACTTTAGACTTCAAAGAACTCTATTGAATTTTTAGTTGACACTAATGATGCAAGATTACACAGAAATAATCATATACGCAAATATTTAGGAGATTATTTATCATTTGAATTATCAACATTTAAGAAAGTACTCGCCTGCTTTTGTTTGAGGGGCTTTTGTTGTGAGGAATTGTCTATGGGAAATATATTAAAATTCATAAACTTTCTTAAAAATGCAAAAATATAATTAAATTCGCGTTTATAAAGAGTTCTATGCCATTGACGTTTATCACATCCTCATTGTTTTCATGCTGAATTATAATTAAAAAAAAGAACTCATTGAAACATTAATAATTGGTATTGATAAATTTTTACTCAAACCATAAAAAGCGAAATATGAAGCACTTACAAGAAATCACTATTGGAGCGATTGCAGGTTTAGCACTATTAGTATCCTGCGAAGACAAAGAATCCATTCCGGAACAAACGAGCAAAAATCCTGCCGGATGCATTTTAGACACAAAAAAGATGGCTATGTTGCATTCAATGAAGACCCTTGACAAAGATGGTGGTCTATATGAAATTAACTATACAGCCGACTATCAGTTAGACAAAGTGCTTAGCGCAGGCATCACCGAAACCAATGCCCTTTTCAACTACATAGGTAGTCTCCTGTTTGATACTATCCCCGGAAGAAAGCAAATTGTAAAATTCGGAACCGGTTGCAGCGCATTTGCTACAACAGAAGCCTCCGGCAAGGGTTTTCTGATGGGTCGCAACTATGACTTCCGCCACGTAAAACCAGACTCCACTTATAAAGATATACCCGCCATTGTGGTTCATACGGCTCCAGCCGGAGAAAAAAGATCAATTTCGATTGTAGACGGTGCTAATCTCGGTTACGACAAAGGGTTCTACAGCGATGGCAACTCCGATCTTTCTATGCTGATGGGACTTCCCTACGCATTGCTCGACGGCATAAACGAGGATGGATTTGCAATCGGGATTCTGGCTCTGACCGAGAATCAGACCATACAAAACACCGGCAAGCCCAAGATCAGCTGCACAGTTGCCATGCGAATGCTACTCGACCGCGCATCGACAGTGAAGCAGGCAATTAACATGCTTAAAGACTACGACATGGACATGAGAGGACAAGGAAGAAGTAATTATCATTTCTTTATGGCAGACGCAGAAGGCGATTATGCCATAGTGGAATACACCAACGCCAAGGGGGATACCATTCCAAGTGTAATGGAGGTATTTACAGGAAAAGACACTTATCGCTATGTGACCAATTTCTATGTTTCACCCTCAATGGTGGGGCGTCCCGATGGTTGGGGGTCAAAACATGGATTAGACCGTTACAACAAGTTGAAAAAAGAACTTCAAGCAAACGACTACAAACTTTATACAGAAGACGCATGGATACTGCTTGACAGCGTTTCGCAACCGCCTACAAAAGAGATTACATCTCAGACACAATGGTCGTCGCTTTACAATCTTACGGAGCGATCACTGCGGCTTGCGACTCTACGCAAATTCGGCACACAGTATAATTTCAAAATCGAATGACACAACATGCCTGATTCAGCCAGAACCGGAGGAATCGGTCAAGTTATTCTCACGATGTGTGCTTTTGCAGCTTGTGTTTCTGGTATGGGAAAGTATCGAATTTGCTATTTAATCCGATATTGTTATAACCCAACTTTATTCCATATTAAACATCGGGATACTAATCTTCTTTTAGGGTAAATTGCTAAGAGATGCTGTTGCTCCATCGTTGGTATTTACCTCTACCGGAATGAGAGATTCAGCATCGCACACAAAGAAATCCATTTCAAGTGAAGGTCTATCGCTACTGTAGTAATAGAGATTGTAGCCTTGCTTCACAAGCATGTCTCCTACTATATTTCCAGGCCAAAAGCAATATTGTTTTTCACATAAACACTCCTATTTTGAATGTAATTTTCTCATTATAGCGAAGTGATTAACGTGCATAACCGCAATTCTAATTCCTCGCAAAATCAGGCATGGAGCTTCTGTTGCGGGTGATACTTTACGAGAATAAGGGATTATAGAAAAGTTACGGACTAATTTTGCAGTCAGAAATTAACAACAAACAATAATTGCCTTATGAAAGAAGAAAAACGGAGAAGTTGTCCAGTTGTCGAGTTGTCAGTTGTCGAGCCGTCAGTTGTCAAGTTGCCAGTTGTCGGTTGTCAGTCTTCAGATGTCAAGCCGTCAGTTGTCAAGCCGTCAGTTGTCGGTTGTCAGTCTTCAGTTGTCGAACCGTCTGATGTCGAGTTGCCTGAAGAGGAAGAGGAAAAGGAAGATTCTGAGAAGAAGGAAGGCGAGGCTGTGAAATCGGAAATAGGAGATGCTGCACTTGAGAGCATCCGAGAGATGGTGGAGAGTCTGGGCGCAGAGAAAGTTTTGCAACTGATTCGCGACAACAGGAATGCTGCTATAGAGCAGATTCTTGCAGAACTGAAAGAGGGCGAAGAGAATGAGCCTATGCGTTCCGGATTATCAGTTGAACCGAAATATCACTCTATTTTTGATCTTGCTTCCTTTGCATAGAGCAGATTCTAAAGACGGGTTCTCTAAAGCAAGTATAAATCCTAATCCCAATACTTTCGTTGGTGATAGAATCCATTAACTATTTTAACCATATAACTTTAACTGATTATGAACACATCAATTCAGGCGGGCACACCTGCCACTATTGGATCGCTGGCGAATGCGACCGGTGGAATCAAACCCGGAAATTTTGTAGAAACCGACATTGACCAGCAACTGTTTCAGTTTAACAGCGACGACACTCCGCTGATGAACCTCATGCTTCGTGCCAAGAGAGTAAAAGTGAACTCACCGGAAGTAGACCACTACATGATAGATGAACCCAAATCCACTCTCACCACTGTCAGCGACACCATAGCCAACCAAGTTCAGGTAAACCTGCCACTGATGGCTGGAGAACAAAACCTGCCGAGAGAATACACTACACTACTCGTGAAGGGTGTAGACGGCTACGATCAAGACGGCAAGACACAGACTCCGGGAAGACCGTTGATGCTTTTTGTGGTAGGTCACGACACGAGTAGCGGGAATCCTGTGGTGAAGGCTGTCAACGGCATCAAGGCCTCACCGGAAGACGAAACCTCTACAGTGCCGCTTATTCCCTCCGGCAGCAAGATAGTAATGCTCGCCAACTCCCTCTACGAGACCCAGAAAGAAGTGGATCCTGATCTCATTGTGCCACAACCCACGAGGGTTTACCTTCAGAAACGAGGCATGAACCAAGTGGTGAGCGACTACTTCGACTCCCAACGCAAGCGCGTACCATTTGCCAAGGCAGTAGTAGCAGAACAAGCAATTGCCAACTTCAAAGTGCGCGGCAACCGCACGCTATGGGCAGGACGTGCCGGGAAATTCCAAGTGAGTGTGCCACGTCTCGGCATGCAATATGTCTACACCACAGAGGGTCTAAGATGGCAATTCAAACGCGAATTGCAGCACACCGGTAGCTGGACAGTAGAAAAGATTATTGCTCTCGCCAAAATGTTCTTCACCGTAGAAGACGTACCCAAAACCGCACTATTGCTTGCAGGCAAAGACCTTTTGGAGCAGATACAGTGTATCGACTACTCCAAGCATCCCGAGATTCATATCACCACAAAAACCAACAGTGTAGGTTGGACTGTGACCAACTTCCACACAGTGTTTGGCGACATTGAAATAAAACGAGAGCCGACACTCGACCGCCTTGGCTGGAGCCACAGTGGCGCACTTATAGGAGAAGATCGGCTCGTGCACTACGTGTATAGCGCGGAACACAGTTTCGAGGATCGCATGACGGGTCATGAGGCAACACGCAGTGGAATACTCATCTGGGACGCACTTGCGTTGAAAGGAAGTTGCCACATTTGGATTGATGGTGAAGGAGAAGAAGGCAACAGTGAGAAAAAGATGGTGCTCTGGGACAGCGACGAGGCTCCAGTCGGAGTATCCGGCACGGTCTACTATCTCGTAAAAGCATGTCCTGCAATCTCACCGTCAGCTCTCAACGGCACAATGTGGGTTTATGAAAACGAAGAATGGAAAGAAAACTCCGGAGAAATCACAGTATGATAAAAAGATATGAAGTAAGCGGGATGATGGAATGGCACCCTGTGTTCAACATAGGGCGTACCCGAATGCGAGTATCGTTCACAGGGGGACACCTCTGTGGCGGGGGCACCACACCGGCAGCTTATGAAACCGCAGACCCTGTGGTGCAAATGGTGATCGAAAACTCTGCAGCATTTCGCAGCAAACGCATTAGGCTCGCAAGCAGCCGTTTGGCACCGTGCGAGAACAGCACTGCGGTGGCAACAGCCACACCACTGACCCATCACGCTACTATTGCACTGGAAGCCTCACACTCAGCTGCAACACCCAAGAGGGAACAAGAGAAAGAACTCACGACGATGGAATTTGAAAATCTTGAAGAAGTGTCTGACTATCTACATTTCAAGCGACAGATACCCACCAGTCGACTTATCGACCTTGAATCGTGCAAGCACGAGGCACTTAAAATAGGTATTGAAATAAAGCTAAAAGGGAAGCAGAATGCAATATCAAATGCTTAAACTACAAGCTGATGTAATGGCGCTATCGGGGGAAAATCCCCGGCAGCGCCAATCTGTGTCAGCAGTCGATGCCCACTGGGCAAATGATGCTATTGCAATCAAAATAAAAGCGCTACTACCTATCTGTGGCAAAACTATCATTATGGAGGCTTCACTCCACACTCTTGGAGGTGGCGAGCAACTGACGCCACAGTTCTCATGCAAGAAAATGCCATGCGAACTTTATGCCATAGACATGCAGTTGCCGGCTACTACAGCCAGAATAGTAACGATCAACATGCCAGGCTGGGAAAAAGATGTGTGGCGAGTAATCACTGCCGACTCGACAGAATGGGCACGGCAATGGTCGTCAGAATGCGGAATTGCCGGTTGTCCTACAATGCCGATAGCATATATAGGTACTTCGCAAAGCGGTGTGATGTTAAGGGCAATGAGTTGCGAAAAACCTTTTGCAATTGAATCTGATACAGAAGAAGACAACACACGTCGTCCTCGCGTCAGCATCTGGAGACTGCCGGAAATAGATGAGGTTGACAATTTTCATTTTCCCGAATATCTGTATTCAGAGCTCGTGCATGCTATTGCAAACGAATTGAGTATCTGATAGTTTTCAGTTTTCAGTCCTCAGTTGTCAGAGAACTTGACAACTGACAACTTGACAACTGACAACTCGACAACTGACGACTTGACAACTGACAACTCGACAACTGACAACTCGACAACTGACAACTCGACAACTTGACAACTCGACAACTCGACAACTGGACAACTCGACAACTGGACAACTGGACAACTCGACAACTCGACAACTGACAACTCGACAACTTGACAACTCGACAACTTGACAACTGGACAACTCGACAACTCGACAACTCGACAACTGGACAACTCGACAACTTGACAACTGAAAACTGAAAACTCGACAACTGACAGCTCGACAACTGAAGACTCAGGACTTAAGACTTGGGATGCGGGTCTGACTCAGTCAATAGCATTCCATGCTGAACCCTGCGAATAACCTCACCGGCTGTAATACCCCAAAAACGATGGCATATTCTGTTCAGTTTTTGAGGACGCATAATCAGAGTATGTGCCATTTGAATAGTTCCCATATTTTTTTCTGCTGCATGTTCTA
>CAYZPH010000012.1:0-56480 GCA_964480495.1 uncultured Sangeribacter sp. | reverse complement strand
ATTATTTTATTATCAGTACTTGTGCATAAAATGAACATCTCTTACTAAGAGATGTACAAACTTTAGATATATGCATATATTAAAATACAGTGTTACATTGTCTCTTCTGCTCTTGTGTGTAGGTCTTGTCCGCTCGCAAGAGAGTCGCTCGGAATTCAGACTTGATTTTCGAGTGAATAGCACGTCAGTTGATTCCCTCTATGGTGATAACACCGTCAATATGCGGGATTTGATAGATTTCTTGCGTAAAGTTCGCAGTGATAGCACCATACATGTAACAAAGGTGTTATTTCGTGGAGCAGCTTCTCCAGAAGGAAGTAGAGCACTTAACCGCAGGCTTGCCGGCGGACGTCTCTCTGTACTCGAGAGTATCGTACGCAGCGAAATAGAATTGCCAGACAGCATCATATCTCGTGATGATAGCTATATTCCCTGGGAGTCCCTGAAGTCATTGGTGAAGGAATCCGACATCAGTCACAAGGAAGAGGTAATCGCTATACTTGACATGAAGCCGGAATATGTGGAATATCGTTCCGGAGCTAAAATTGACCGCCGGGTGCTCGAATTACAGAAACTTGACAGTGGCAGTGTGTGGCAGCAGATGAAAGACATGTTCTTCAGTCGTTTGCGCAACGCCTGCGCTGTGTTTGTCTCATATGTTAAAGCCGTTCCTCCAGTACCACCGGTGACGGCTGTCACCGATACCGTGGCGGCAGAAGAACCGCTTCCCGTCGATGTGATAGTGACTGATAATGTGGTTGTGACGGATTCATTAACAAAAAACGCGGCAGCGGAGACACTTCCGGCTGTGCCGGAAGAATGGCGGTGGCATATGTATGTGAAGACCAACGCAATTGGTTGGGCAATGGGTGTTGCCAATATCGCGGCGGAAGTTGACATAGTAGAGCACTGGTCATTCTCTCTTCCCATATATTGGTCTTCGTGGAACTATTTCAAGCGAACACTGAAATTCCGTACTTTTACGTTGCAACCTGAGGTGCGCTACTGGCTGTCGGATAGCTGTAATGGCTGGTTTGCAGGCGCACATTTTGGTTTGGGATGGTATAATATCGCCACTTGCGGTGACTATCGCACACAAGACCACAACGGCGACAGCCCCGCTATCGGTGGTGGTGTCTCTGTTGGATATCGGCTACCTTTGTGTGGCAACGGACGGTGGAGAATGGAGTTCTCATTGGGCGCAGGCGCATATAGAGTGCACTACGACAAGTTCCACAATGAGCCGAACGGTCTTCTGGTCGATACTGAGAAAAAAACTTGGTTTGGCATTGACCGGGCGAGCGTGTCGATGGTGTATATGTTTGGAACAGACAAAAAGAAAGGAGGAGCAAGATGAGAATCCTATCATTGTTGTTAGTCCTTTTTGCTTCATTGTCGCTACTCACGGGGTGCGATGTGCATGAATTTCCGGATGTGCCTGAAAATGTGATGCTACGTCTGAAACTGAACTACGACACCGATATGCCACAGTGGGAGTATCCGATAACCGAAGCACGAAGCGTCGTGCCGTCTAAAAGTATGCAGTCGGATGGTGGTATGCGCTACATAATTCGCTTGTATTCGCGAACCAGGTCTTCTCGTTCGACAGCCATTCGTGAGTTCTTTTTCACAAGAAACGTGGCAGACGGTTATAATGCTGAGTTCCTGCTTGAGGTGCCTGCTGGAGACTATACCATTATGGTGTGGTCGGATCTTACGGAAACTGTCAATGGAGACTTCCGCTTCTACGATGCAGCAGACTTCTCGCAGATTGTGCTTAAAGGTGAACATGAAGGCAACAACGACTACCGTGACGCTTTCCGTGGCTCGCGAGATGTGTCACTTGTCGCCGGCATTGAAGAAAAGACACCTGAGACGGTGAGAGTCGAGATGGTGCGCCCGCTGGCTAAATACGAGTTCGTAACCACCGATGTGCAGGCGTTTATCGACAAGGAGGTTAGGGCGGCTCTTTCGCGCGGAGAGACTCTTCCGGAGGAAGCTCCTTCAAGAGGTATAGACTTTGAGAAATACAGGGTCGAGATTTATTATGTAGGTTTTATGCCGGATACTTTCAATATGTTTACCGACAAACCATCGGATTCTTCTACCGGCGTATCATTCCCCGGCAGAATTTCAATGCTTGACAACGGAGAGGCATCGCTCGGTTTCGATTATGTGTTTGTTAACGGTGTGGAATCTGCTGTCACAGTGCAGATTGGTATATACGACGAGGATGGCAATCGTCTCTCCATGAGCAACCCGGTCAATGTGCCGCTACAGCGCAGCAAACACACCCTGCTTAAAGGAAAGTTCCTTATGCAGAACGCATCGGGTGGTGTGAGCATCGATACCTCATACAGCGGTGACCATAACATCATACTCTGATTATTATGTTTGGAAAACTAAATCATATTACACTAACCCTGCTCTCAGTGGCAATCCCACTGTTGCTTGTGGGGTGCTCGGATGATTTTAGGGAATTATCCGGAAGTGATGATGTCGCCACGGTGACTTTCATGACAACCCTCGACGCTGATATGCAGACACGAACCGGTATGAACGTTGACAAGGTCGTGTGCGCTGTGTTCGAGGTCGGACCTTCGGTAGAAGGCGCCACCACTTATACGGAAATCACTAATTTGCGCGAAACTTTTCAGATTACTGATGGTGAATCCATCATGTATTCTCCACTTCTTGTCAAAGGTCTAACTTACAAAGTGGTATTTTGGGCAATGAATGGCGACAACTACGATGCTACTGACTTGACTAATATCAGTCCGGAGATTGCAGAGGGTGGAAGTTTCACCGGCGACCCTGTAAAATATGAGTGCTTTACCAACAGCAAGGAGTTTAAAGTTACCGGTTCTTTGTCAGAATCGATCTCATTGACTCGTCCAATGGCTCGAATCAACCTTGGTATAAGCGATGAAGACATGCAGGCTGTAACTCAACGCGGTTGCACTCCGACAAAAGTTGAACTATCACTCACTGTCCCGCAGTCATATAACGCGCTTTGTGGCAAATCTTGCGGTGCCGCTCAAACACTGGCAATGACTTTGCCTGTATCAGAAAATGGCTCGCTTTCGGTTAACGGCACTACTTACAATGCGATGGCTTCTTATATGGTGTTTACTGATGGTTCCAATGTAGACCTTACATATAAGGTCTACGGCACAAAGAACGGAACAGAAGAAGTGATAGTTTCAAATACAGTTAAGGATGTTCCTGTCGGTGTTAATAAAAACACTAACATCGTGGGAATCAAGTGACAGGTATTATATAATAAGTTTTCCAATGATAAAGCATTTGTCACAGAATAATAAAGTACCGAGGGGGCGGAGGCGAGGTTGGAATTTTATATCTGCATAAATCATAATTAATAATATATTCAACTACTATCAATTTATCGTTTAACAAAAATTTTAGACTTATGAACATGAAGTGTTTATTTGGAATGTTCTCATTAGCAGGAATGCTTCTGGCAACATCATGTTCGAGCGAAGAACTCATCGAACAGACTTCGGGCGATGTAGCAACTGTATCGTTTGCGGTTAACACCGAGGGTGCTTCCGCAACCCGTGCTATTAGCGATGGTACATCAGCTACAAAACTTTATTATGCCGTGTATGATGTTAATGGCAAATTGCTTGAGGAAATCAGTAAGAAGGATGGTGTGACTGGATGTAGCGACCTAACAACTGCTAATGGTCACAAAATTACACTTCCTCTTGTTAAGGGACAGGAATATACAGTGGCTTTCTGGGCTCAGGAGCCGGCTGCTCCTTATAGTGTTGATATTGCCGACAACAATCAGTTTAATATCAACATGAATTATGACAATAGTAGCCAAGAACTTAACAACAATGAGAAGCGTGACGCATTTTTCGGCACAGAGGTATTCACGGTTATGGGCAATGTTGCTAAGACAGTAACTCTAAAGCGTCCGTTCGCTCAGATTAATGTTGGCACAAGCGATAAGGATGATGCCATTAAAGCCGGTTTTAATGTAAATGAAATGACATCAAAGGTAGTCATCAAGCAAGCTGCAACTACTCTTGACGTAATTACCGGTGACGTTTCAGGACAAACAGACGTAACCTATATGGAAGCTGCTCGCCCAACTGAGGCTCTCTCTGTTGCACAATCGGATTACACTTGGCTTTCGATGAGCTACGTGCTTCCCTCAGAGAAGGAAAACAGCACCACCGTTAGCGCTGATTTCGTATTTGCTGCAGGTGGAAAGACTATCACTCTGTCTGATGGTCTGCAGAACATCCCTATTCAGCGCAACTACCGTACCAACATAATTGGTAACCTCCTTACCAAGCAGATTGACTTCAAGGTTGTTGTTGACAAGAATTTCGAAAACCCCGATCATGAGGTAGAACTTTGGGATGGTTTAACTACTCAACAGCCAGCTTTAGTTAATGATACTTATCAGATTGAAAATGCCGCTCAATGGGCATGGTTAAGTGGTCGCCAAATTGATAAGAATATCACACTTGTTAACGATATTGATTTTGCCGGTAATGATGTAGCCATGATTCTTCTCACTAGTAGCTGTACCTTAGACGGTAATGATAAGACCATTCGAAATGCTGTTTATTCATCGGTAAGAGGTCTGTCGAATTACCAGACCGGTTTGTTGTCTTTTGAAACAGTTGCTCAGGATGCAACCTATACTATCAAGAATCTCACTATAGAGAATGTCAAGGCTACTAATTCCGTCGAATCTCAAGGTTATGCATCTGCGCTTGTTGCTGATGTTCAGAATAATATGACTCTCAATATTGATGGCGTAACTGTGAAGAATTCAACACTTAAGGGTGTTCAGTCTGTTGGCTCTATTGTAGGCTTTATTGCTCCAGGTTCAACTGTCAACGTGTTGAATACAACAGTAGAAGGAAACAACCTCAGTAACTTCGCTGTAGATGAAGAGTCTGGATATGTTTGCGGTCTTGTAGGTAAGGTTGCCGGTACTCTCAATATCCAAAATAATGTTAATGTCAAAAATAACACAATTGATGCATTCTACGCAACAAGTCGTGGAGAGGGTTCTATCAATGAGGTTGCTGCTACACGTGCAAATGGCACAATCAACGGTTCTGCTACAACCGGTAGTAACACAGTTGCTAAGACCGAACTTTCCCCTCTTTCATCTGCCGATTTGACAATAAGAACTGCTCAAGAACTCGTTGCTTTTGCTAATGCTGTAAATAGTAGCAATAATTACGCAGGTAAAGTAATTGCTCTTGCCAACGATATCGACCTTGCAGGCATAGCCTGGACTCCGATTGCTTCTACTTCAAACTGCACCGGATTCAACAATTGTACGTTTGACGGTCGTGGACATACCATCAAAAATTTAACAGTAGATTGTGCTGATGTGGCAGAAGGAACAGCTGGATTCTTCGGATGGCTTGGAGCAGGAGCTACTGTTAAGAACGTTAATTTCAAGAATGCTTCAGTAATTGGTTCTCATTATGTAGGTGTAATTTGTGGCTACAACCAGTTTGGTTCGGTTATCAATTGCAAGGTTGATAATTCGTCAGTAAATGCAAAATGCGTCAGCAGTGACCTAGATGGTGACAAATCTGGTGGTGCAATTGGCATTGTCGCTCCGAATGCACAATGCGTTGTAAAAGATATTACCGTTACCAATTCAACTGTAATGGCTCGTCGTAATGCTGCTCAAGTTATAGGATATTGCTATCCTGATGTAAACACTATTAGCGGTTTGAGTGCAATTAATGTAACTGTAAATTATAATGGTGATGATCTTAGTGATGGTAAAAATGGTCTCAATATTACTGGTGACTTATACAATCGCGATTGATAAGGACAACAGTGATAAAATTATCGATTTGAATAACCCAATGAATCATCTCTTGTAATTGATGTAATTCTTATCCTATTACATTTAAAGCCAGCCGCTGCGATGCTTCCCATTGCAGCGGCATTTTTTATTGTTTAGGTGCACATATAATCGAATTGTGTGCTATTTGCTAAAGTTCTTTAAAATATCATTTTGCAGCTAATAGTCGTTTGGTTTGTTTCGGATTTTTAACTAACTTTGTAATGACGACAGAATTTGTTAAGAACCTAATGATGAAAAGATTTTGTATATTATTGACAGCGTGTTTTTTATGTGGATTCGGGTTGCAAGCCGATGTCAAGTCTCGCAATGCACATGCAGAGGCTCATCAGAAGCAACTTGCAGCCGCAAGAAATACCGGTCTGGAGAAGAACTCAATCTCTCGTCTCGTTGAAGAAGATATCGCTGAGCGAGAAAATGCAAAGTCTATCGACTCTGAGACATCAAGACTTCTTGATGACCTCCTTTCAGAAGCAAGAAGTCATCTTGGTAAGAGATATTCTCGCGGTAGCAAAGGCCCTAAGGCTTTTGATTGTTCAGGTTTTTCAAGTTATGTATATCGTCAGTTCGGGTATAAACTTTCTCCCTCTTCTCGCGACCAGTACTCCCAAGGAGAGTGCGTTGACCGCGCAGATCTTCGCAAGGGCGACCTTGTCTTCTTTAAAGGAAGAAGTCTAAGAGGTGGAGTAGGACATGTTGGTATCGTAGTAGATGCCGATGGCGAAGGTAATTTTACTTTCATTCATGCAGCTACTTCAAGTGGAATTGTCATTTCTAATTGTAGAGAGCCTTATTATGCTAAACGCTATGTAGGCTCAAAGCGAGTGATAGAATGATTCTTTGATTGTAATTAACTATTTAATAGCTTTGTAAGGACACGCTAACAGTGTGTCCTTTTGCATGAATAATGTATAATCAAATACATCTTATTTACAAACGTAATACACGATGTATGTGTTACTGCAAACTTGTGCATTATAGCAGAAATAAGCTCGTTAAAAATTAATTATTATTTAGATTGAGTATAAATAAGAAAATTATTGAGGCTTAAAATCAGAGGGATAACGATAATATTAAATTTCCAAATAAAAATTCGTTTTTTTTTCAGAATTTTTGTCTTAATTTTGCAAACGTTTTCCGCTTTTGGGAAATAGGCAAAACAATTAGTATAGCTCATGAACCGGGATTATTTACAAAAATGGAACAAGTGTCTCGACATTATCCGTGATAATGTCGGGGAGGAGTGTTTTAAAACCTGGTTTACGCCTGCTAGGGCGGTTCGCTATGAGGATAATAAGCTTACTCTATCTCTTCCTACTAAGTTTTTTGTAGATGAGTATGAGGATCGTTTTATCAATCTTCTTGCAAGTGTTTTGCGCAAAGAGTTCGGTCCTGATATAAGTCTCGGATATGAGGTTGAAGTGATTGGTGGTGATAAAGATTCTACTGTCAATTATCCAAGCGTCAAGCGTAGTAATGCTGTAGACACTAAGTTTATGCAGCAGATGCAACGTCCGGCTTCTGATCTCTTAAAGGATTCGGGTGCCAAGGCTGTTGAGATAGATCCTCAGTTGAATCCGGCAATGACTTTTGAAAACTATTGTCTCGGCGATAGCAATAAACTTCCTTACACTATTGCTCATTACATTGCCGAGAATCCCCATAAGTCGGATTTCAACCCATTTTTCCTGTATGGTTCTGTCGGTGTAGGAAAAACTCACCTAATTCAGGCAATCGGTATCAGGATAAAGGAGAGGAACCCTCGGGCTCGTGTGCTTTTTATGGCTATGAGGCAGTTTCAAAACATGTATGTCAATGCTGTGCTGAATAAGAAGGTGCCTGTGTTTATTAATTGGTTCCAGCAGGAGGTAGATGTACTTCTGCTTGATGACCTTCAGGAAATCTCTGGTAAGGAAAAGACTGCAGAAACTCTCTTCCCAATATTCAATCACATGCATCACAACGGCAAACAACTTGTGTTTACCTGTGATAGACCTCCGATTGAACTTGATGGCATAGAAGATCGCTTGATCGACAGATTTAAATGGGGTGTGACGGAGGAACTGCCGAAACCGGATTATGCTTTGCGTCGTGATATTCTGAAGTTCAAGGCTCAGAAAAATGGTTTGGCACTTTCTGATGAGATTATCGATTGTATTGCCAGTGCAGCAACAGGTAGTGTGCGAGAACTCGAAGGTATAGTGATGGGAGTTCTCACTCGTTCGATCACTCTCAATTGCTCTGTGACGCTTGAATTGACGAAGGAAGTGATGCGACATACTGTGAAGTCTGCTCCGTCATCAAAGCCGGTTAATTTTGATATGATTGTGGATGCTACGGCAGAATACTATAAGCTTAACCCAGATGTAATTTTTACAAAGAGTCGTGTTCGCGATATCGCTGACGCCCGTCAGGTAATCATGTATTTGAGCCATGACCTTACAGGTCTTTCTTCATCTGCAATCGGTGCTAAGCTTAATCGTAGGCATGCCACAGTGCTTCATGGTATAACTGCAGTGCAGGATCGAATCAAGTATGCTAAAGATGTGCAAGAGGCGGTTACTTCAATCCGTGCTGAAATAAACCGCCTTTCAAAACTTTAATTTTTTTTCATTTTTATTCCATTTCGTATGCCATGGCCTCTGTTAGAAGCAGAAGGTCGTTGTGGCTTATACCCACAGCAGAAAGCATTGTGGCATCAGCGAGAATGAGGTTTTTCCAGTGTTGACTCTCATCGTTCGGACGTACTGTGAGACGATAGCTTTTTATGGCTCCGGCTATATCGCCAAGTGCAAGTGAAATGTGTCCCTTAAGCCTGTGATCATCTTCTTGCAGTTCTATAGTGGGTATGTTAGCCATCCATTCTGCTGCTTTGTCTACTTTCCCAGACATTAGGGCACATTTTGACATCCGTCGGAGTACATCTGGATCTCCCGGACGTTCGTATTCTGAGCGGTAGAGTGCTTTCAGTGCTTCTTCCCATTTTCCTTGTTCTGCAAGAATGTCTGCCAGCAGAAGTGTCAGAGTGTGGTCATATTCTGTTTCCGGCAAGGCTTCTTTTATGCATTCTGTCGCATTGCGCAAATCGCCAATCTGTCGGTAGCATATTCCAAGTCTGCGGCTTATCCAGTGGCTATCGGGATTAAAGAGGCGAGCCTTCATATAGGCTTCAATTGCCTTGCGGATTGTTTTATTCTTGTCTTCTGAATCTTTTGCTTTTTCTATGCAATAACCGGTCTTTTCCCATAGATGAGGCATGTCGGGGGAGATGGTGGCTATGCGGGTATATAGAGGATATGCATCGGAGTAGTAGCGTCTTCTGAAATAAAATTCTGCTGCTTTATTGAGAGTCTCTGTGTCGGATTGCAGAATTGTCCCAACTAAGGGTAACTCAGAGATGGCGATGGACTCATTGAACGGATCTGGTATTTCTGTACGCCTGGGGTGAAGCTTGTGAAGACGGTAGAGATCGCGCATGTAGCTAAGAAGTGCGTTGTCGAATGCGTCACCTTTGCCGATTCCGGTGATTTCTTTCATCTGTTCGCTCACTTGCTCCATCTGTCCGCGCATCTGTCCGGTTACCATTCGGCGTTGTGCTTCCGGCATTGATGAGATTGCAAATGCAAATGAATATTTGTCTGAGTCACACATCATGAAGTTCATTTCGAGGAGTTCTCCAATAGCTTCGCGATCATTGTCGCCGATTGCTTTCATGTTGCTGTGGCGTGGAGAGAAAGGTCTGAGCCAGTTGCATAGCCGGCGAAAGAATGAGGACCCTTTCATGTTTGAGAAGGCTACCATCATAACGTCGGCTCCGTCTGATTGCATCTCAGATAAGTCTCTCAATTTGTCTTGAAGACCTGACTTCTCGATAATATCTTCCCATTCCGGGTTTGCCTCAAGGTCTGTGAATGGTGATTCTTGCGACACATCCTTGAGACGTTTGAGAATGTCCGGACTAAGTTGCATAAGTCCTGGAATCACGTCTCGCTCCATTTTTCGTGTAACGCGAGATGTGTCGCGAGTGCGAATTGCAGTCATTACAGCGCTTGCCATTCTATTTTTGATTCCTTCTTCCTTCATTAGAGATTCAAGTCTCAGCATGAGTTTGGAATTGTCTTTTATGCGATCATTCCATCTATTTAGTGCAAAAAGCAAATGTGTGATGCCACGAGCGGCTATAGCAGGGTCTGCTGATGATGCCGCATCGCAAAGAAGTATTATGGCTTCCGGACTGAAGTATTGCATTGTACCAAGGCCAACACCGGCAATTATCGCAGATGTGGATGTTGACGAAAGAATCCCTTTGCCTATTGCTCTGGATAGTGCGCGGTAGCTATCTTCCGGTAGCAAATCGGCTGTCCATAGTGTGTTGAAAAGATTTTCTTCCTCGTCTTCAAGTTGCAGCTGTTCTGTATCGGAATAAACGCCAGCACTTTCCGCAAGCTGTAGCATAGCACTTTTTTCAGATAGCGTATTTATGGTCTGCTCAATATCGGTCGGGTGCATGCGACACATACGTAGTGTGGAATAGTACAACTCCGGAGAGTCTGTGACTTTCTGTTCTCTTTCGATTAGACTTGCCACGGTTAATAGGTCGCTTCTTATGCCTGCAAGCACAGTCTCACGCCCGGGATCTGAGGCTCCGGTCGCATAATACTGAAGAAGATAACGGTAGGTGCTTTCTGCCTGACTCAGCTTGTTGAGCTGGCGAGGTATGGGATTTTGAGTTAATTGGCTCCTGAGAAGTGTAAATGCTTCCTTGTAACTACCATCTTTTATTAGTATCTGTGTCTGTTCAGACAGGGTTTTATCTGTGGCTTGTTTCATTTTTTTTATCTTGTTTTGCGACCTAATATGAAAAAGAGTACGCTTCTTCATATATAAGAACAAATTTAATGCCAAAAAACGATGAAAGCTCCATTATTTTTATTAATTTTGCATTCATATGGATTGAAAGAAGATGTGTGTATTTTTTGTTTTTGTCATGTTTTCTTGAGTCCGAAAAGATATTAATCCGGCAGGTGTCCGTTTTTTTAGGACTTGCCTTAAAATTCTTGTATATGGTGATTCAGAGATGGCAGTCTGTTATGTTATTGATTGCCGCGGTTATGATGGGACTTTTCTCGTTTTTGTCGCTTGGACAGATTCAGATGTATGATTATTGTTTTAATATAACAGCTCTCGGCATATTGCATGAGAGTTTGGATGCAGCTGTAGAGGTGCAGTCTGGTGTCTATACCTATGTTGCTTTTACTATCAGCGTTCTTGCATCGTTGATTGCTCTGTTGAGCATTTTTTGCTACAAAAACAAGAAATTGCATAAGAAAACTGTTGTATTCTCGATGCTGTTTACAGTGCTTTCTGTAGCACTTGTCGCATATAATGTATATGACTTTTCGATAGAGAGTGGTGATGTGCAATGGAATCTAATGATAAGCACCCCGATAGTAGCGTTAATAGCAGAGATTTTCGCATACCGAATGATTAGTTTCGACTGGAAAAAAATTGAGGCAGCTGATCGTTTGAGATAAAAATACAAAAATAATTCACAGGCCTACAGACCTGATTTTTACTATGGCAAAAGAACTTAAAAACTTCACTAAGAGATCTGAAAACTATTCGCAGTGGTATAATGAATTGGTGGTAAAAGCTGACCTGGCTGAGCAGTCGGCTGTTCGTGGATGTATGGTTATTAAGCCTTACGGATATGCTATTTGGGAAAAAATGCAGCGTATTCTTGACGATATGTTTAAGGCAACTGGACATCAGAATGCATATTTCCCTCTTCTTATACCGAAATCATTCCTTTGTCGTGAGGCAGAGCATGTAGAGGGCTTTGCGAAGGAATGTGCTGTGGTGACACACTATCGCCTTAAAAATGATCCTGATGGCAATGGTGTGGTTGTGGATCCGGATGCAAAACTTGAGGAGGAACTTATTGTGCGTCCTACCTCTGAGACTATTATTTGGAATACTTACAAAAACTGGATTCATTCATATAGAGATCTTCCTATCCTTATTAACCAATGGGCAAATGTGATGCGTTGGGAGATGAGAACAAGAATGTTCCTTCGTACCGCCGAGTTCTTATGGCAGGAAGGTCATACCGCACATGCTACACGTGAAGAAGCAGAGGCAGAGGCTCGCCGGATGCTTGATGTTTACGCAGATTTTGCAGAAAACTATATGGCTGTCCCAGTTATCAAAGGTGTAAAATCGCCAAACGAGCGGTTTGCCGGTGCTGTCGATACTTTCACAATCGAGGCTATGATGCAAGATGGAAAAGCACTGCAGTCAGGCACTAGTCATTTTCTCGGACAGAATTTTGCTAAGGCATTTGATGTGACTTATATCAACAAAGACAACCAACCGGAGTATGTTTGGGCAACATCATGGGGTGTGTCGACTCGCTTGATGGGCGCATTGATTATGACACATTCCGATGATAATGGTCTTGTTTTGCCTCCTCACCTCGCTCCGCTCCAGGTGGTGATTGTGCCTATCTATAAAGATAAGGAAGGTCTTGACAAAATTTCTGAACGAGTTGATGGCATTGTGAAAAACCTTCGTGCTAAGGGAATTAGCGTGAAGTATGATGATGCCGACAATCGCCGTCCTGGTTTTAAGTTTGCCGATTATGAGGTGAAAGGTGTGCCTGTGCGTCTCGCTATTGGTGCGCGTGATTTAGAGAACGGCACAGTTGAGGTTATGCGTCGCGACACTCTTGAAAAAGAAACTATGTCGCTCGATGGTATTGAGGATGTTGTTGCCTCTTTGCTTGAGGATATTCAGAAGAACCTCTTCAATAAAGCTCGCAACTATCGCGATGAGATGACTGCGACTGCTGATACTTATGAGGAATTTAAGGAGAAAATTGAAAAGGGTGGATTCATTTTAGCTCATTGGGACGGAACTCCTGAAACCGAGGAACTCATCAAAAACGAGACAAAGGCTACAATTCGTTGTATCCCGTTTGAGGGCGACACCACTCCGGGTGTATGTATGGTAACAGGCAAGCCTTCTGCACGTCGTGTGATTTTTGCTCGTTCTTATTGATTCTGATTATTAGAACGAATGTCATAAATTGATTATCTGTCGTGATATGAAGAAACAATTGTTAACGGTTGCGGCTATTGCCGGAATGTCGGTGGCTGCTTGTGCAGCATCGCTTGATGTCGCAGATTATTGCGATATAATCAGGAGTGCTCCTGAAAGTGTAGGCGAAATGCGTCCGCTCGCCGATGGAAAATCGTATGCAATGGTGAGTGATGATGGGAGGAAAATAGAAATTTTTAGCTATCAGACTGGAAAGAAAACAGGAACACTGTTTGACCTTGATGCTGTGAAGGGTGATGTCAAAATTGATTCCTTTGATGGTTATGAGGTCTCTGATAATGGTAGAAAAATTCTTCTGTGGAACGATAAAAAAGGCATATGGCGATACAGTTTTACTGCTGAGTATTATGTCTACGACACTATGCGTTCCACTATTCAACGCGTATCATCTAAGGGAGCGCAACGTGGAGCCACTATGTCGCACGACGGACTGAGAGTGGCGTATGTGCGCGACAATAATGTCTTCATATCCAATCTTGACTACCGTACTGATATAGCGGTGACTACCGATGGTGAAGTCAACAAAATTTCATATGGCGCGCCCGACTGGGTGTATGAAGAGGAGTTTGGTGTTCAATGCACTTTGTGCTGGAGCGGTGACGATCAGACGCTTGCTTTTATGAAATGGGATGAAGCTCGGGTGCCGGAATACAGTTTTGATATCTATCGTTCTTTTTGCGATCCCGATCCCCTCGGTGACCCATATCCGCAAAGCTTTTCTTATAAGTATCCTCTCGCCGGATGCAGAAATTCTACCGTGGCTGTGCTTGCCTATGATCTGAATTCGCGGGTTACGAAAGAAATGGATCTGAATATCGGTGCCGATGACTATGTCCCGGATATACGTTTCGATGGAAAAGGGGAGCGCTTGATGGTGATGAAACTCAATAGAGATCAGAATGATCTGAGGCTTTATAGTGTAAACCCTGCTTCTACAGTCGCTACCCAGATCTATGCCGAGCAGAGTAAGACCTGGCTTGGTAACGATGTGTTTAAAATGGTGAAGTATGGCGAAAGTTCATTCGTAATAGCTTCCGGTAAGTCTGGTTGGACACACCTGTACGAATATGGCTACAATGGCAAGTTTATCCGCCAAATCACAAGCGGTGACTTCAATGTCACAGCATACTATGGAAAGAATGCAGTAGGTACACATTTTATGCAGACTACTAAACTTGGCGCTGTCAATAGAAACGTGGCTTCTGTAGATTCAAAGGGTGTGATGAGGCTCCTCCATGACATACCTGGTTGGGAAACATGTGCTTTTAGTGCAGATTTCTCTTATTACATGCGTTCTTGGAGCGACTTAAACACTCCGCCACAATATGCCGTATGGTCAACGGTGGGAAAGAAAACGCTAGACTTGCAACTTAATAAGGCCTATGCCGATAAGTTTGCGTCTGCTCCAAAATTTGAACTGACTACGGTGAAAAATGCTGTTGGCGATGATATGAACGCTATGATAATGAAACCGGCAGGGTTTAGCGATTCTCAGAAATATCCATTGCTCATGTATCAGTATAACGGACCAGAATCGCAACAGGTCACAAACCGCTGGCATCTTGACGGATTGAACTTTATTGCCCAGTCTGGTTATGTGGTGGCCATCGTTGATGGTAGAGGTACTGGAGGTAGAAGTGAGGAGTGGTGCAAATGTGTCTACATGCATCTTGGTAGGTATGAGACAGAAGATCAGATTGCTGGCGCAAACAATATCGCAAATCTTCCATATGTCGATTCTTCAAGGATGTCTCTTTTTGGATGGAGCTATGGTGGATACATGACTCTTATGGAGATGACAGCAGACAATTCTCCTTTCAAATGTGGTGTGGCAATGGCTGCCGTTACGGACTGGCGATGGTATGATTCTATCTACACTGAGCGTTTCATGCGCACGCCGGCTCAAAATGAATCAGGCTATGTTGAGGCTTCTGCAATGGGCAGAACGCATAGGTTGAAGGGACGTTTACTAATCATGAGCGGTTCGAGCGATGATAATGTGCATTTTTACAATACTCTCAAATATGCATCGAAGCTCAACTATGAGGGTCATATCTTCGATATGATGGTATTCACTGGAATGGATCATTCATTACGTACTTGCAACGCCAGAACGCAACTGTATAGAAAAGTTCTTGACTTTTTGGATACAAATCTTAAGAAATAGCCTTATCTGTCAGGCGTATACCAATTATATATAAATGAGAATGCCCAGATGGATGAAGTAAGGGAAAGTAGCAGTATGCAATTCTATTACCTATGGCGTAATTTCGCCATAGGTCTTCTTTGCGTTGTTGTGACAATTGTGGCAACTAACATGTTGCCCTTTTTTATGGCTCCTGCTGTTTCTCTTTTCATCTGTGCTGTGTTGTATACAATTATCCTTAATAATGATTCGGATGAGCACCCCATGTGTATGGTGATGATGCAAACAGTCTATTATTGCATTCTCTCTTATACTTTTGTTGCAATTGTATTGGTGGTGATGGAATTGTGCGACGTAGTTATTATTCCTGTAGAACTCAGTTTTTTCACTGATCCTTATCTGCCTGCTCTCATTCTGATGCCAGTGTCGTTTTTGGTGTCGCTTCTTGCCTGCATATTCAAAAAGTCTATGCCTGCATGCCGTCGTTGTCGCGTCGCAAACGGTGGTCTTAAGGAACGCGGATCCTTTGGAATTGTTTCTTTGAGGGAAACGAATTTGCAACTGAGAAACATGGTGTGGCTTTTTGCTGTCCTCACTGTGATAGTTTGGTGGTATTTTCTCTTTTCATACATTGATGTTAATCAGAATGCGCGAGATTGGTATGTGTTTGTATGGGTCGTGGTGCTTCTTGTTATTCTTGATGAGGTGTACTTTATGATAAGATATTTCAATCTTTTTGTAGATCTTGAGGAGCACGATGAGATTGTTTCACAGCAGCAGTTGAATGAATTGTCGGCATATACATATCTACGTTTCTATGTTATATGCGGTGAGTATGTATTCCTAAACCCTAATACACAAGATAGAGTTAACGGGGTTAATGGGGTCTATGAAACACCTTTCGTTATAAAAAAGTCTGCAGACGAAGTTGGTGATGACTATGTAGCGACAGTTGCGGAGGAGTTGATTGGCATTCCAGGTGGTGAGTCTCGTCTTTTCTACGGCAGTCTCATCAATGGAGAAGGCAAGTATTCCATGATGAGGTTTCTCTATTTCCTTGATGGCGACAAGAGTTTATATCCAAAACTCAGTGCAGCTGGAGAATGGGTTTCTTTCTCATTGTTAAAGAATTTATATAGCACCGAGCCTATGAAGTTGAGTGTGAATACAATGGCTGATATTTTGCGACTTTATACCATTATTATAACTGAAAAGACTTATGATGATAATGGCATGAGGAAGATTCCTATTCGTTCTTTTAGTCATGATATCACACATGCTGATCTCCGCAATTCAGAGATCGATATGAAAGATGATAAATGGATTAGGATTGCTGAGTTCAATAGTGACTCGCGATTTTTTAAGCTAAAGAGGTTTTTGCGTAAAGTTTCCGGTATAATCCAAAGAGGACAGAGCGTAAATTGCTGATTTTTACTCGATAAGTTAGCAAATTGATGAACACAAATTATGAGATAATAGCTATAGTTGGTCCGACTGCCTGCGGCAAAACACGTAGGGCAGTGCAACTTGCACGAGCCATTGGTGGTGAAATAATTAGTGGAGATAGTCGTCAGGTGTATCGAGGAATGGATATCGGTACAGGAAAAGATCTTTCTGAATACGGAGATATTAGATACCATCTGGTGGATATAGAAGATGCAGGTATGAAATATAATCTTCATCGATATCTTCAAGATTTCCGTTCGGCATTCGATGATATTAGAGAGAGGGGTGTAATGCCAATTTTATGTGGGGGAACCGGTATGTATATAGAGTCTGCGCTCTCCGGAATTATAATGCCGGAAGTGGAGCGGAATGAAAATTTGCGTAAGGAACTGGAGGGAAAATCGCTTTCTGAACTCACGGATATTTTGAGAGGAATGAAAACACTTCATAATTCTACAGATGTGGATACCCGTGATAGAGCTTTGCGTGCCATAGAGATTCAGCATTACTATTTGCAACATCCAGAGGAGGCTGTTGCTACCGATAGAAAGAGTTCCGGAAAGCTTCGTAGCCTTATCATTGGAATTAATATACCGCGCGACATAAGACGAGAGAGAATAACTTCCAGACTTCATGCTCGTATTGAAGAGGGAATGATTGAGGAGGTGAAAGGTCTTATTGAATCTGGTGTAGATCCTGATAACTTGATCTATTATGGTCTTGAATATAAATTTGTAACTCTTTATCTGCTTGGACATCTGTCTTTGTCGGAAATGAGAAGACAACTCGAAATCGCTATCCATCAGTTTGCCAAGCGACAGATGACATGGTTTCGTGGCATGGAGCGCAGAGGGTTCGATATAAGATGGTTGCCTTATGATATTTCAGAAAGCGATTTTGTCAACGAGGTGAATGCCGAACTTCAAACCTCGTTCTGATTTGTTTATTTCTTAACTTATTACTTGATTATATGATACTTTTAAGCCTTTTTGACGCTTCTCAGTTTTTTCAGTGGTTTATAGAAAACGCAAACTATCTGTTTGTGTTTCTTTTCATGGTAGTGGAAAGTTCGTTCATTCCATTCCCGAGTGAGGTTGTGGTGCCACCGGCTGCATATCTTGCTTGCACTAACGCTGGTGCCGGAAGCGACATGAATATAGCCATGGTGGTGGTGATGGCGACTCTTGGTGCTTTGTGTGGTGCCTTTATAAACTATTTTCTCGCAATGTGGGTGGGACGTCCGATCGTGTATGCTTTTGCTGACAGTAGATTCGGACACGCTTGCCTTATCGATCGTGCAAAGGTCGACAAAGCAGAGGCATATTTCGACAAGCATGGTGCGGTGTCCACTTTCGTAGGACGCTTGATTCCTGCCATACGCCAGCTTATTTCTATTCCGGCAGGTCTTGCAAAAATGAATATAGGTGTCTTTGCTATATTTACTGCGCTCGGTGCTCTCTTATGGAATATAGTGCTTGCCTCTCTTGGCTACTGGCTCTCTCTTCATGTGTCGCCGGAAGACCTTTTCGAAAAAGTAGAACACTATAATTCATATCTTACGTATGCAGGATATGGACTATTGGTTGTATGCGTAGCCTACATTTGCTGGAATGCATTCAGAAGAAAAGACTCGCATGAGAATAGTAATCAGAAGAATTGATAATAGAATCAAATATTTTTAAAATATGAAAGTTTCACCGTCATTGCTTGCCGCTGATTTTCTTAATCTTGACAAGGAAATTGAAATGATTAATAATTCCGAGGCGGATTTCCTTCATCTTGATGTGATGGATGGAGTTTTTGTGCCAAACATTTCTTTTGGTTTTCCAGTATTAAAAGGTGTAGCACGTCGGTGTCAAGTGCCCCTCGATGTGCATATGATGACGGTGACTCCGGAGAAATGGATATCTCAAGTGCGAGATCTTGGCGCTGCAATTATGAATGTGCACCAGGAGGCGTGTCTGCATCTTTATAGCACAGTGCAGCATATCCATGAGGCTGGGATGATGGCTGGGGTTACTCTGAATCCTGCAACTCCGATTTCTTCACTTGTCGACATAATTGCAGATCTGGATCTCGTATTGGTGATGTCGGTAGAACCAGGATTTGGAGGACAACCATTCATTAGAAATACTCTTGATAAGGTTCGCTCACTGAAAGAGATGCGCGATGCGTCTGGCTCAAAAGCAGTGATTGAAGTTGATGGTGGAGTAAATGAAAAGACTGGTGCTATGCTGGCGGCTGCAGGTGCCGATGTGCTTGTGGCCGGTAGCTATGTGTTTGGTAGCAGTGCTCCTCATGAAGCGATTAGATCTCTTAAGAATCTTTGAATTTTTTTGATTGAATAAATTTAATTACATAATTTTTACCATGAAAAGACTTGTTTTTTATGCTTTGGCGTGCATGACTCTGCTTGCGGGATTGGTTGCATGCAGCAATAGCAATGATCCAATGGAGTCGGGAAACCATAGAGATCCGGGGCAAGACAAAGGAAAACTTTATACAGTCTCGCTATCTATGGGTGGTGACTATGTAGAAGACGCAGATGAACCTCTCACAAAAGCGACTACTCAAAATTCATATGTCGGTATAAACGTGACAAGGTTACCCGAAGATGGTAGCTCTGAAACTAAAGAGCAGTATGCGCATGGAGTATTTACCAGTAAAGAAGGAATTGAAATTACTCTGGTTAGTGGTTTCCTTTATACATTCGAAGCGACTGTTCTTACAGATAACGATGACATTTATACATTGAATAAGAATAGTTTTCAGAAACCGTTTTTAAAGACGACAATCGGAGAAAATAATCCGGTAGGTTATGATAGCAATGATGCCGATAAGTTTATTTATAGTACCAAGGTCACTGAGAATGTGAATACTTCCGATTTTTGGCTTTGTATGTTGTCTAGTGGAACTGCTTATGTAAATTCTGGCAATAATAATATCTTTACATATGATTATCCAAGGGTTCACAGATACTATGGCATAAGTTCTGATTATAACCCTTCCTCAGACAATCCGTCAGTCAAAATAGATTTGAAATATAAATCTTTCGGACTTAAAGTGGTAGGTGAGAATATTCCGGAAGGAACATCTGTGACTTGGAAAGATGTGACTGTACGTGATAATGGAGATAATAATACGCTCAAATTTCCCCAAGACGCTGAGATTACACCTGAAAACAATAGTTGGGAAAGTATTTATTCTTTAAATCATCTCACTGATTTAGAAAAATCAATTACTTTAGAGTTTACATGGCATAAAGGTGGTGATTTGATAGAATCATTCAGGACTACGACAACTGTAAAGGCAAAGTACAGAAAAACTTTGAAAGTTAATATTACAGGAACTGCAAATACCACTAAAAATGGTAATATTATCCTTGATTTGGAAGATTCAAAATTAGTGGATGACGAGGAGATAGTAAGTAATATTAGTAGCAACTGAGTGTTGTGGTAGTATTAAATAAACTGCACCCCAAAAGTTAGACAAAAACTTTTGGGGTGCAGCTCTTTTTCGATACAACCCATTCATGTTCGTTTTATACATGCTATATGATGGCTACAGAGACGCTCAGTTAGTATCAGTATGAATGAATAGTAATTTTTCAAAAGTAACTAAACCTTAATAATGGTTAAGTGTTTTAATGTTGAAACCGATAGAGAAGATGATATCTCAGTAAATCCTAATCCCAATAATCTGTCCTTTTAGTTTGATAAAAGAGCAGGCCTATTTATTCTTGATATTTGAAAAACACTAAAATCTTAAAGTTATGAAAAGTACATTCCTCATCCTTACTGCTGTATTGACCTTTAGTTGCGCATGGTCACAGTCTAAAAATGAGAAAAAAGCAATGGAGGCTTTCTTGTCTCAGACCAATACAGAAGGCATATCTAATGCTGAGGCTCTAAATCTTAACGGTAGCAAATTTACTTTAATGGAAGGTGTGAAGGTTGAAAACGGAGCTATAACAGAAATCAATCTCAAGGGAAAGAAACTTGTCGGCACTCTTGACCTTAGCAATTTTCCAGCGCTTACGAAGGTTGACGTTTCCGATAATCGTCTGACAAGCCTTATTGTCGACAATTGCCCCGTACTTGTAAGCCTGAATGCTGGTCGCAATATGCTAAAAGAATTTTCTGCAGTTAAATGTCCGTCACTTCAAACTTTGAAACTTTATCGCAATCGTCTTTCTGAAATAGATCTCAGCGGAGTGCCTTTGCTTAAGAATTTCAATATTTCAAGTAATTTCCTTGTTTCGCTTGATGTGGCAAATTCTGCAAACCTTACAACTCTGAATGTGATGAACAATCGTCTGGAACAGCTTGTGGTGACTGATTGCACGGCTCTAAAACATCTATATGCGGGCTACAACGAATTGCAAGACATCTCTCTTTCTGGCCTGACTTCACTTCAGAATCTTAATGTTAGCAACAATAAAATAACTAATCTCTATATACAGAACCTTCCACAACTATATACATTACTCGCCAGCGACAATCACATGGCAGGCTTCAGCATCTCGGGGTGTCCGATGCTCTGCGACCTATGGCTTCCTTACAATTCACTCACATCTTTCTCTGTAGTCGACTGTAGAAATCTTGCTTTTGTAGACCTCCAGTACAATGATTTGACTACTGTCTACCTATCCAATTTTTCGCTTCTGCAGAGGGTTAATATAGCCGAAAATCCACAGCTTGTAACCCTCGATGTTTCGTTTGATTCTGTTCTTCGTTTTGTGAATATTTCTGGCGATTTCATGCTTACCGATTTCCGCACGGATGCAAGTCCAGAACTTAATCAGATTCTTGGTGTGTGGAGTAACTACATATGATGTTGTTGCCTTGGTGCAACATGTGATAACGAGGTTATTTCATTCGTTTAAGAATGTTATAACTTGGAAGTATGCCAAGTTCGCCGGCTCTCGACAGGTCGGCGAATGCTTCGTTTTTTCTGCCGGAAGAGAGGGCACAGAGTCCTCGATTGTAATATGCAGCTCCAAAGTCATTATCTATATCTATGGCTTTGCTGAAACACTCTGCTGCTTGAGAATAGTCTCGTTGCGAGTAGAGTATACATCCCTTGTTATACCATGCATGGGCGAGCCCTGGATTGAGCTTTGTGGCTGTGTCAAAATCTGAGGCAGCCATGGCTATGCCCTGCATGGCTATGCGTTGGTCTTCTTGCGAGAGAGAGGAGACATATCGAGCAACTCCACGCGCCATATACGCTATGGTGAACTCCGGATTTGACTCGATAACTGCATCGAAGTCTTCTATTGCAGCCTTGTAGTTTTTCAGCATCGAGTATGTAACCCCGCGAGCTATTAAGTCTGCGGGGCGTACTTTCTTTCCGCTCGCTGAAATCACTGCTGTATAGTCGTCTGCAAGTTTGAAGAGTGTTTCATATTCTTTGTCGTTCAGTGTGCCGGATAGAGGAGTAACGTAGATGGTGCGGTTTATATATCGGCCTCTGTTGAATGTGTCAAGTTCGCGAAAATAGTTTGATGTAGCTCCAAGCGATTGGGGGGCTGGAGTGAACGAGAGTGCAAATAGAGGCTCTGGTTCTGCCATTACGTTGCGATCCTGAACTCTTCCTTTGATCTTTTCGTTGTATGTCAATTCCGTTTCAGGGTTGTTTTGCATCGTTACAAGTTGGTTGAAGCGGTTCATCACCTCTATTTCGTCGTCTTCTTCATTGCCTTCTGGATGCTTGTTGGCATTGTTGGGCGTTCCAGCGGCGATTGTGGGTCGGTCAAGTGGATTGCTTTCGGGATTCGCTACATATTTGCGCACAAGGTTTTCTGCATGGTTCACATTTGCTCCTACTGCTTTTAGGTTGCCAAGCCCTCTTTCTGCTTCCGCTATTGCGTAGTAAACTGGGTAGAATTTCGGATACTTTGCTGCTATACTTTTGAAGTCGGAGAGGGCTTCACGATATTCTCCTGATTCCAATTCTACGAGTCCCCTGTTGTATAAGGCATGGAAATTCCCCGGGTTAATGGTCAGTACAGATGAGAAATCCTTCTTTGCGTTGATTAGATCTTTTACTTCAAAGCGAAGAAGAGCCCTATTGAAAAGTGCAGCCATATTGTTCGGGTCAAGCTGTAGAGCATAGTTGTAGTCTGACATTGCACCGAGATAATTGTCGGTGTTGTAGCGCAGATATGCACGATTGATGTAGAATGATGGTTCTTCCGGACGAAGTCTTACTGCTTCATCCATGTCTGCGAGAGCGTCTTCCCAGTTGCTCTGATTGCTTTTAATTTCAGCCCTTATCAAATAGGGATTGATTAGGGCTCGATTTAGTTTGAGTGCATTGTCAACATCTGCGAGTGCTGACACTGTGTCTTCACGTTGAAGATTGACTGACGCGCGTGCGGCATAGCCGTCTTCAAAACGAGGATACAGCCTTAGCAGCATATTCATAGTGGCGAGAGCTTCATCATTCTTTTTCATTGATGTCTGTGCCACTCCTTTGTAGTAAAGAAAATACTTGTCGGTCGGGTCATGCTTAAGACCTTCGTTATAGTCTGCTACTGCCAGAGAATCCAGTCCGAGGTTCTGGCGAGCAAAACCTCTCAGTTTGTATGCCTCTGCCTTGAATTTGTTGCGCTTTATGGCCTCATTGCAGTCTAATTCTGCACCTTTATAGTCCTCAAGATTCAGTTTCGCAAGTGCTCTAAAGAAATAGGGATCGGCAAGATATGGTTTCGCTTTAATGGCCTGATTGAAATATTGTATGGCAAGCATGTAGTCGTCCATAGAGAGCACATTTCTCCCGATGATAAGTACCTGCTCGGCATTAATCTGGGCTGTGGCAAATCCCGGAATTGCCAAAATGATGATAAAGAAGAGTGTCTTAAGCATTTTCATTTGGCAAATTTAGTAATAATTCCATGAAAATCCAAACATCTTTTCAGTAAGATGTTTATGTGTCATGCTGTTAGTCTGAATTTCCCGATGTGTTAATTTTCGTTCAGACGGCGACGTTCGAAAAATTTGCAGGTGGCGAGTAAAAAGAGAATAGCACCTGCACCCTGCATCATGGCGCAGGTGTAGAATGCTGCCCGAAAGCCGATATTCTCGGCGATGATACCGCCAATGAGAGTTCCTAATCCCATTCCAAGGTCCCAGGAAATTAAGATGGAGGAATTGGCTGTCCCTCGCTGGTCGTGGCGTGCCACTTTGATAAACATGTTGAGGAATGCAGGATACATCTGTCCGTTGCCAAGTCCGATCAATAATGCCGAAAGATAGAAACTCCATGATTGTGCTACACAAGCAAAAAGCGAATAGCCTACCAACGACAGTAATACTCCGATTGTTGCATTATGGGTCATTTTGCCTTTGCGCAGGCTTTTTGCTCCGAAAAGTCGTGATGTAAAAAGTCCCAAGGAAAGAATCATGAAGAATATGCCGGTGCCATCTGTGATTCCCATTGCTTCCATGCCGTAGAGTGCCACATAGTTACTCATCACTCCCCAGCAGAGTCCGAAAAAACTAATGTTGATGGCAAGGAGCCATGCTCGCCCGAGAAAGAAATGGTCAAGACTCATTTTAGGCTTTCCCTCTATTTTTGACCTTTTGGGAAGTTTTACAGAAGTAGAGCAGAGAAAACCGAAAAACGCAAGCAAAAGCGATAGCCAGAAGAGGAGTGAGAAGTTATCGGTGAGATGATACAGGTATATCCCTATGCTTGGAGCTATTGCCATGGCAAGATTGTTGCTGAGTCCGTAATATCCAATCCCTTCATTGCGACGACTCGATGGTAGCACATCTATGGCTGCAGTGCTGTTTGCTACAGTTGTTGCACCGAATGGAATGCCGTGAAGAGTGCGCACGATTGCGAACATAAGAAGTGTCGTGGCTCCTAAGTATCCTGCAAAACAGATAAAGAAAAAGAAGAAACAAAGTGTCAGCACTTTGTGGCGATCAAATGAATCTACCACAAATCCACTGAAGGGCCTTACTATCAGTGTTGCAATTACATAGCCAGATAATACGATGCCAATTAAGTCCTTGTCTGCATCAAATTCCGTATCAAGATAGATTGGAAGAAGAGGGGTTAAAAGATAGAATGCAAAAAACAGAAGGAAATTGCACGACATCACTTTTAGATATTCGCTGTTCCAAAGTTTTTCCGACATGTTTCTATTAATTGGGGGCAGGTTCTGCAAAATCCCTCCTGCCGTGTTTTGTTGATTGAAATCAGGTAAATCGTTTGCTTATATCACTCAGAACGCATTGTTTCTGCAGGCGTTATATTGGCGATAATGCGGCTTGGAAATATTAGGAATAGATATGCTATCGCCAATACTCCGGCGTTGAGTAGCACTATTGCTGTCCAATTAAATTCTACTGGAACGAAGTCAATATAGTAGTTTGAGGCGTCAAGTTTGAATATGTGATATCGATCTTGAATCCACATCAAGCCCAACATAATTGCGTTTCCAGCAAGCATGCCCGTCAGTGCTATCCGCAGAGCAAGATACACAAACACTTGTCGCAGTTTTACGGTCGGTACTCCCATGGCTTTCATGAGGCCGATAAATCGCTTCTTATCAAGTATGATGGTGAGCATTCCACTTATGAGTGTTACGCATCCTACAACCATCATCAGAGTCAGCACTACGATCACGTTCATGTCGAGCATTGATAGCCAATGGAAATAATTAGCTCCATTGGTATGGGCATTTTCTACGTAATAACTTCTATATATAAGTCCTTCTGCAAGAGCTTTATTAAGCACGTTTCTCAACTTTTCAGTTGATTCATCCAACTTGTTGAAATTGTTGGTGGTGATAAGAATGCTTGATCCTTGCGACTCTTTAAGTCCGCTGAAGATGTTGCATAGTTCACGACTACCATACATCATTAAATCATCGTATGCATCAAAGTGAGAATCATACACTCCTGCTATTTTTAGACGTCGCACCTTTACGTCTTGATTGATGAAGAAGCAGTCTACTTTGTCACTCTCCGACAGCCCGAGCTGACTTGCCGCTAATTTGGAGATTACAACTTCGTAGCGAGTCGAATCGCAGCTCCAGTCTGGAATTTTTCCCGAAATGAGACAAGACTGTATGAAGCTATCGGTTGTTTTGTCGTCAAGATTTTTCAAAAAGATACCTTTGAAATCTGTTGGTGTCTTTAATATCACCGGAAGTGCTACCTGCACAGAATAATCGGATATGTATGGCTGAGAGTCAAGTATGCTTTTTAATGTAGGCGTAAGCATCACATTATTGTCTTCTCCTGATTCTGGATTGGCTGTCAACACTATGTGTGACGTGAACCCAATCACTTTATCAGTGATCTCGCGCTTAAATCCAAGCATTACGGTGATGGATGCCAACATTACAGCCACCGATAGCGTGATTGCTACTATTGCAACCTTCACTCCGGGACTCGATTTGCGCCCATCGCCACCTAAGGCAAGTCGCCGTCCAAGATATAATGGATAGTTCATAAATTCAAAATAGTATGAGTCTCTATCGGTTGACACATCTTCCTGATGAGACTCAATATTTTTTGTGCAAAGGTAATAAATTTTTGCGAAAAATTTGGCTGTCTTGATTCGTTTTGTTAATTTTGGAAGTTGAAGTGTGATTGTCTATTCTAATTATTATTATAGAATGTCAGTCATGTTGCGTTTAATGGAATATATTTAAAACAAATCTAAAGATAAAATGGAAGATAATCTCGTGAAAACATGCCTTCACGATCGCCATGTGAAGCTTGGTGCTCTTATGTCACCTTTTGGTGGGTTTGATATGCCTATTCAGTATAAGGATATACCTACCGAGCACAACGCTGTTCGAAACGATGTGGGTGTTTTTGATGTAAGCCACATGGGGGAAGTGAGAATAAGTGGAGTTGACGCGTTCAAATATGTCCAGCATATATTTGTCAATAATATAGAGGGTGCTGCAGATGGTCAGATTTTCTATGGTATGATGTGCTATGAAAATGGTGGAACTGTCGATGATCTGCTCGTATACAAGGTGAATGATAGCGAATACTTTCTCGTGATAAACGCTTCCAATATTGACAAAGATGTGAAGTGGATCTTCGATAACGCGGAAGGGTATGATGTAAAAATAGAGAACGAAAGTCCATACTACGGAGAACTTGCTGTTCAAGGACCGAAGGCTGAAGAAACCTTGAAGAAAATTCTTGGCCTTCCGCTCGAAGAGATTGCTTTCTACAATTTCAAAACATACCATATAGACAACGAAGATGTAATCATAAGCCGTACTGGCTACACCGGCGAGGATGGTTTTGAAGTTTATGCTTCTCACGACTTAACTCGTAATTTGTGGGATAAACTTATCGCTGATGGCGTGCAACCTTGTGGACTTGGATGCCGCGACACCCTGCGTTTTGAGGTTGGTCTTCCCCTTTATGGAGATGAACTTGCAGCTGATATTTCTCCAATCGAGGCAAGCCTCTCGATGTTTGTAAAACTTGACAAAGATGAGTTTATTGGCAAGGAGGCGCTTGCTCTTCAGAAAGCTGAAGGCGTAAAACGCCGCATCGTAGGTATAGAACTTGAAGGCAATGCAATTCCTCGTCATGGTTATCCAGTAGAGGTTAATGGTGAGGTAGTCGGAGAAATCACTACAGGCTACCGATCAATTTCAACTGGTAAGTCAGTGGCTATGGCTATGGTTAATAAACCATATGACAAGCTTGGCACAGACGTTGAAGTGCGTATACGCAAAAAGACTTTCCCCGGACGAGTAGTGAAAAAACGCTTCTATGAGAAAAACTATAAGAAATAATTGAAACACATATAATTATTAATTCACATGAAGATTATTGATGACATCCGCTATGCGGAATCACACGAGTGGGTTAGCCTTGACGGCGAAATTGCTACTGTTGGTATCACAGACTATGCTCAGCACGCGCTTGGCGATATCGTTTACGTTGATATGCCTGAGGTGGGAGATGAAGTGACTGCCGGTGAGGAATTCGGCGCAGTAGAGTCTGTAAAGGCTGCCTCTGATCTCTATTCTCCTGTAAGTGGAGAAGTGGTTGAGATCAACGACGCACTCGAAGATGAACCGGGCCTTATCAATCAGGATGCTTTCGCAAACTGGATTATGAAGGTTAAGGTTTCTGATCCTTCTGAAATTGAAGGTCTACTCGATGCTGAAGCTTACGCTAAAATTTGCGAAGACTAAAAAATGATGCATAGTTCATAATGTATGGAGCATTATGAACTATGCATTGTTTAAGTGACCTGCCATAGTGACAGAAGTATTTTGACGATTTATTTTTAGTCACTTAAATGGCATAGTCTGTCACTAAGTGTATTAATGATTTTATTATGAGTTTTTCGTTAAGATATATACCGCACACCGAAGAGGATATCAAGGTGATGCTTGAAAAGATCGGTGTGAAGTCTACCGACGATCTTTATGCTGACATACCCGAGGAAGTAATCTTCAAAGGAGAATATGATATTCCTTCAGCAATGTCGGAAATTGAACTTCGTAAGCATTTCAATGAACTCGGTAAAAAAAATAGCCAGCTGACTATTTTTGCCGGTGGAGGTGCCTATGACCATTATTCTCCTTCCGTTATTAATCATCTCTTGGCGAGAAGTGAGTTTTATACTGCATATACTCCTTATCAGCCAGAAATCTCACAGGGAACACTTCAGTATATTTTCGAGTATCAGAGCATGATATGCGAACTTACTGGAATGGATGCATGCAACGCATCAATGTACGACGGCGCTACTGCCACAGCAGAGGCTATGATGATGATGGTTGCTTCTGCAAAGAAGAAAAACCGTGTGCTGATGTCTGCAACGATCTCTCCTCGTGTGGCTGAGGTTGTAAAGACTTATGCTAAGTTTCATAATGTAGACCTCTGTATAGTTGATGAGAAAGAGGGTGTATCTGACCTTGATGCATTCTACAATATGCTTGCAGCAGGAGATGTTGCTGGGGTGATTGTTGCATCGCCAAATAGATATGGTATAATTGAAGACTTATCTTGTCTTGCCGAAAAAGTTCATGCTGCAAAAGCTTTGCTTACAGTTTATGCAGATCCTTCTACTCTGGCTGTGCTACGCACTCCCGCAGAGTTGGGTGCTGATATCGCTTGCGGAGATGGTCAGTCACTCGGAATGCCACTTCTTTTTGGTGGTCCGTATCTTGGATACTTGACTTGCTCAAAGGCTCTCCTTCGCAAGATGCCTGGAAGAATTGTGGGAGCAACAAAAGATGCCGATGGAAAGCGTGCTTTCGTGTTAACGCTTCAGGCACGTGAACAGCATATCAGAAGAGAAAAAGCAACTTCTAATATATGCTCGAATCAAAGTCTTATGGCTCTTTATGCTACGGTTTATATGGCACTTATGGGCAAGGAAGGCTTGAAGGATGTAAATCGTCTCAGTTGTGATGGCGCACACTATCTCTACAACTGCCTAATTGCAACAGGCAAATTTACTGATCCGTTTGCCAAACCGTTCCTCAAGGAATTTACACTTCACACGAATCTTGACGTGAAGGCTCTCAATAAGAGTCTTGCAGCAAAAGGTTTTATGGGAGGTCTGGATCTGGGTGATGGCCTTGTGGAGTTTGCCGTTACAGAAAAGAGAACCAAGGAGGAAATCGACCTATTCGTAAAAGAAATAATGGAGGCTTAAGCGATGAAACACTACGATAAACTTATTTTCGAACTTTCCCGTCACGGTAGGAAGGGCTATCAGTTGCCTGACAATACATATGGTGTTGACGGTATGAATTCTATCCCCGGCAACATGTTGAGACATTCAGATCTCGACCTTCCCGAGGTCAGCGAACTTGACGTAGTGCGTCATTACACTAACCTTTCAAATAAGAACTTCGGCGTTGATACCGGCTTCTATCCTCTCGGTAGCTGCACCATGAAGTATAATCCGAAGGTTAACGAGGAAATTGCTTCACTTCCAGAGTTTGCAACGCTTCATCCTCTTCAGGATCCTGACACAGTGCAGGGTGCTCTTGAAGTGTATTGGAACCTTCAGAATGCTCTCTCTCAGCTTGCAGGCTTCGCTGAGTTTACACTTAATCCTTTTGCCGGGGCTCATGGTGAGCTAACCGGACTCATGGTGATGCGTAGCTATCATATGGCACATGGTGATATGAAACGTACCAAGGTAATTGTGCCTGATTCTGCTCACGGCACAAACCCTGCTTCTGCCATGGTGTCAGGTCTCGAGGTTGTCGAAGTGAAGAGCCGTCCTAACGGATCTATCGATATAGAGGATCTCAAGCCTCTGCTCAATGATGAGATCGCCGGTATCATGATGACAAATCCAAATACTCTCGGCATGTTTGAAACCGAGATTCTGGAAATTGCGGAACTCGTGCATAAGGCGGGCGGCCTCCTTTATTATGACGGAGCAAACTTCAATCCTCTTCTCGGAAAGGTGCGTCCTGGCGATATGGGCTTTGATATCATGCATATCAATCTGCACAAGACGTTCTCCACTCCTCATGGTGGTGGCGGCCCAGGCAGTGGACCTGTTGGTGTGGCCGCACATCTGGTGGATTACCTTCCAAATCCGCATGTGAAGAAAGATGCTCATGGCAAATACTATGTAGACTTTGGCAAGGACTCTCTTGGAAGTGTTTCTGCGTTTTTTGGAAATTTCGGAGTGATGATGAAGGCTTACGCATATATTTTGAGTCTTGGCAAGGAGGGTATATGCAAAGTAGGTCCGATGGCAACGTTGAATGCAAACTACATAAAGGAGAGCCTAAAGAACGACTATTTGCTTCCTATTGATGGCGTCTGCAAACATGAGTTTGTATTTGATGGCCTTAAGGATAAGTCTACCGGTGTGACTACTCTCAATGTGGCAAAACGCTTACTTGACTATGGTTTCCATGCACCTACCATTTATTTCCCGCTTCTCTTCCATGAATCAATGATGATCGAGCCTACAGAGACTGAAAGCCTTGAGACGCTTGATGAGTTTATCGACGTAATGCACAAAGTGGCAAAAGAGGCTCGCGAAACTCCCGATGATGTGAAGAATGCTCCGCTCTCAACCATAGTGCGTAAACTTGATGAGACTACCGCAGCTAAGAATCCCATCCTTAATTATAACGCATTGAAAAATTCATGAGAATTATAATCATAGGAGCTGGTCCTGGAGGCTATGAAACAGCTCTCGAGGCTGCAGCAAGAGGTCATGAGGTAACTCTTTTTAATGGAGATGCACTCGGAGGTACATGTCTAAATGAAGGATGTATCCCTACCAAGTGCCTATGTCGCAATGCCGAGATGGTTTCTTCGTTTAAGGAAGCCGATAAGTTTGGTATTGACGATTTCACGTTTTCGCTCGACTTTAATAAAGTGATGGAGCGCAAGCGTGAAGTCGTGGAGACATTGCGCGGTGGAGTAGATTCTCTCTTGAAAGGTGCCAAAGTGAACGTGGTGAATGCGAAAGCTTCTTTTAAAGATAATCATACTGTAACAGCCTCCGGCGTAGACTATGAGGCAGATTATATCATAATCGCTACCGGCTCTTCTTCAAAGTCTTTGCCTATCGAAGGAGCCGAACTGGAATGTGTGAAGTCTTCAAAGGAGTTGCTTGATATTGATTATATACCCGAATCGCTCACAATCATTGGTGGCGGTGTAATCGGAATGGAGTTTGCTGGAATATTCGCGTCTTTCGGCACAAAGGTGACTGTGATAGAATTTATGAAGCAAATTCTACCTCCTTTTGATTCAGACATCGCAAAGCGTCTTAAGCAGGCTCTTTCAAAGAAAGGTATAGAAATTGTCACCGGTGCTGCTGCTAAAAAAATTGAGCAGAATGAGGATCATGATGTTGTAGTGACTTATGAACTGAAAGGTAAGTTGGAGACAGTGGTCAGCTCAGATTTGCTTATGGCTGTTGGCAGAATGCCTTATACTGAAGGATTGAATCTTGAAGCAGCCGGTGTGGAGCATAGCCCCAAGGGTATTCCTGTTGACGATGTGATGCGCACAAATGTCGATAATATTTTCGCAATAGGCGATGTGAATGCTCGCATGATGCTTGCACATGTAGCATCATTTCAGGGAAAACGTGCTCTCAATGCTATTGACGGCATAGTAGACGATATTAAACTCGACATTGTGCCCAGTGCTGTTTTCACTGTGCCTGAATGTGGCATGGTGGGACTTACAGAGGAAGCGTGCAAGGAAAAAGGCGTAGAGATTGTGAAAGGATCGAGCTTTTTCCGTGCCAATGGCAAATCTCTGGCTCTCGGAGAATCGGAAGGTATCTGTAAACTTATTTTCCGAAAGACAGACCTTGTGCTTGTGGGTGCGCATATAATGGGCGCTGGTGCTGCAGACCTTGCACAGCAGTGTGCCTGCATGATGAATGCCGGTATGACACTTCAGCAAATGAAGAATGTGGTGTTCGGACATCCAACTCTTTCAGAGGTGATAATGTCGGCATGCCATAACGTGAAATTGAAAAACTGAATTATGAAGAAGATAGCCGCGATCACGATGGTGCGTGATGATGATTTCTTCCTGCGAAGGTGGGTGGATTATTATGGCTCAGAACTCGGAAAGGAGAACATATATATCCTTTTTGACGGAGAAGACCAAATCGTACCTGATTTCTGTGAAGGCGCAAATACCTTCATCCACAAGCGTCTGTGTAATCAGATTGTGGAGGGCGAGCGTATGCGCCTCGGACTGCTCAGCGACAAGGCTGCGCAGTTGTTTGATAGTGGCTATGACCTTGTGATTGGCGTGGATTGCGATGAGTTTATCGTTGTGGATCCACGCCTTGGCATGGGGCTTGCTGATTTCCTCAGCACTCGACATATCGATGCCACAATTTCGCCTCTTGGTGTCGACATTGGTCAGCATCTGGAGAAGGAGTCTGAGATTGATCCTGCGAAAAAGTTTTTGGAACAGAGACGTTTCGGCTTTCTTGATACTCGCTACACCAAAGGGTCTGTCATAGCGCGCCCGGTGAGATGGGGTAGAGGATTTCACAGAGTGAAGGGACATAATTTCCATATTTGTCAAGATCTTTACCTTTTTCATTTCGGATGTATCGACATGAAGAGGATGCGCGAACGGTTTATGAACCCAGACAGAATAGGGGGGGCTTCCACTCGTCATTTCAACAAACGAACACGTACCATTAGCATTGTCACCAATGGAGAGGCGCTGGATTTTGACCACTGGACAGCGGTTGCAAGAAAGATACAGACCTGGATTCGCCCCATATATGCATGGAATAAGCCGGCTATGCTTGGTCGAAAGATAGTAGTGCAGATTCCTGATCGCTTTAGTCATATTATTTAGATGATGCTCGATGCTTGATTGTGCCAATGTAGATCAAACTGAATAGTTTAATGAAGAATATAGCATTGATTTTTGCAGGAGGAACTGGGCGTCGCATGCAGTCTGTGTCGAAGCCAAAACAGTTTCTTGAGCTGAATGGCAAACCGGTAATTATATATACTTTAGAGATATTCGACAATCACCCTCGTATTGATGGTATTGTTGTGGTATGCTTGGAAGGTTGGATTCCCTATCTTTACAAACTTCTTGAAAAGTTTGGTCTTTCAAAGGTGGGCGCTGTGGTCGTTGGTGGTAGTACAGGACAGGAGAGTATATACAAAGGTCTTATTGCTACTAAAGATACCTATGGAGAGGATTGCAACGTACTGATTCACGATGGGGTGAGACCTCTTATTACAGAAGAAACTGTGAGCGATAACATAGATGCTACTATGCGCTTCGGCAATTGCATTACATGTGTGAAATCGACAGAGACTTTCGTGGTTGAACAGCCAGATGGCTCGCTTTGTATCCCGCCTCGTGCTGATTCGCTGATTGCTCGAGCTCCGCAGACATTCAGACTTATGGATATACTTTCTGCACATATAAAGGCTCGTGAATCTGGTAAAAATGATTTCATTGATAGTTGTACTATGATGAGTCACTATGGCTATGCACTTCATACAATTATCGGACCTGTTGAAAATATTAAAATCACAACACCAACTGATTTCTATTTATTTAGAACTATTGTAGAGGTTCAAGAGAACCAACAGATTTTCGGACTTTAGTAATTAGCGAATGGATATCATTCTCAAAGAAGACATCGAAACGTTTCGACTGCCGGAAGATATTATCAAGAAACTGAAAGGCTCGACAGTGATTGTGTCTGGTGCTACAGGATTGATTGGTAGTCTTTTTGTGCGCTGTGTGGGATATGCTGTCAAGGATATACATTGGATCCTCCCGGTTAGGAATGCAGCAAAGGCTAACAGATTATTTTGTACATCAACAGGCTTGTCTAGATATGGAGAAATGACGATAGTTGAAAGTTCTCTTGTAAATTTCTTTAATGATACTAAATTCCGAGCCGATTACATTGTGCATTGTGCTTGTCCAACAAATGGAGAAGAAATGGTGCGTTGTCCAGTAGAGACATTTCTTCTTGCAGTGGATTCAACACATGCCGCACTTGAGTATTCCCGCAGACACAAAGTGAGAGGTATGGTCTATACATCTTCTTTGGAATATTATGGTCAAAGATACGACGATGACCTTGTGAAAGAAGATATGACTGGGTTCATAGATCACAGTTCTCCACGGAGCTCATATCCATTAGGTAAGCAGGCTGCTGAGTATCTTTGTGTAAGTTATGCAACAGAGTATGATATTCCAGTGACTTCTGCTCGTCTCACACAGACTTTTGGAGCTGGAATTGCTCCCGACGATAATCGTGTGTTCGCTCAGTTCGCCCGCAGTGTGATAGCCGGCAGCGACATAGTGTTGCACACCAATGGGCGATCAGCAAAACCATATTGCTATACTACTGACTGCATTGCTGCTCTTGCCTATATTCTTATTAAAGGAACACCGGGCAATGCTTATAATGTAGCCACGCCTGGAACGTATGTCAGCATACGTGAACTGGCAGAAATTTTTTGCAAAAGTTTCAATCCTAAAATTAATGTGACAATACAGTCGCGAAACCAAGGGTATGCTCCGGAAACGCATCTCAACCTGAGTGTTGATAAACTTCTGTCTTTGGGTTGGAATCCACGTTATAACCTAAAGGAAATGCTGAGTCGCCTTGTGGCATCCATGCAGTCTGCACATGCAGATAACTACAAACCTTAACATTATCTTTGAGAAGGATATGAAGAAAGAACTTACTCTTAAAGAGAAACAAAGCATAATCCTTGAGATTATGAAAGATATAGACGGCTTTTGCCGTAAGAACAATATCCCATATACACTTTCAAGCGGCACACTACTCGGAGCTGTGCGTCACGGTGGTTTTATTCCGTGGGATGATGATGCTGATATGTTCATGCTTCGTGAGGATTTCGACCGTTTTGTTGCCATTTATAAAAGTGACCGTTTCGGGCTGTTGTTTAACACTCGTAGCGATAATGAATTTTTCGCATCAGGATATGCTAAGGTGAACGACCCTACAACTCATATTGCTGAAACACTCACTATGGCGAATCATGGGGTGTTTGTAGACATTTTTCCTCTCGATAATGTTCCAGATGATGAAAAAGAACGTAAACTGCATATGCACAAGGTGATGAGTATCCATAATCGGATCTATCATCGCCAACGCAAAGATATTATATCTATCATCAAGTCATACCGACACTCTCTAGACTGGTGGATGGATAAGATGAACGATTGTGTGCGTAATGAAAAGTATGAGGGTAGTCATCTTGTGGCTCACATCGTAGGGTCGAACAACTATCGAACAGTTATCGAAAGAGATCGCTTTAAGTCGCTTGTAAATATATCTTTTGAAGGTTATGATTTTCTTGGATTCAGCGATACTCATAGCTATCTCTCTATGGTGTATGGTCCCGATTATATGACACCAAAACAATGGTCGCATAATTTAAAGGTTTACAGAAAATGAGCAGTTTAGAATTGGCTGCTGGCCGTGCAATGAAGTTTCTGCATCTTGTCTTTAGAGGACATGTGATGAATCCATTGTGGCTCCCTCGCGAACAACGCCGAAAAAAGCGATATCAGGCAACTTTCGACTCTGTAATGGGGTATTTGCATCGTTATGCGAAATCCATAAGTCAAATCCGTCCAGAAATGCTCGACACTACAGCTGAGCCCGAACGAGCGTTTACTATTTGGTTTCAGGGTGAAGAGCAAGCTCCTCAGCTTGTCAAAGCATGCTTTAGAAGTATGAGGTGTCATCTCAATCAGGAACTTGTGGTGCTTGATGAAAATACTCTTTTCGACTGGATTTCTCTGCCAGATTATATAGTAGATAAATGGCGCAAAGGAATGATTGCACACACTCAGTTCAGCGATATCTGTCGAGTAGAACTTCTTTACCGCCATGGTGGGCTGTGGTTTGATGCAACCGATTTCGTTACAGCTCCTGTGCCGAAATATATTATGGATCAGGATCTCTTTCTATTCATGGCTGGGAAAAAAATTCGTGGTTCTTACGCTTTTATTCAGAGCTGTTTCATGCGTGCACGCAAGGGAAATCCTGTGTTGGGCGTCTGGCGTGAGGCCAATGCAATATATTGGAAACACGAATATTCCAAGATTAATTATTTTGTTCATCACATGTTGCTGCGTCTTGCTGTTGAGGTCAATCCTATTGCAGCTCAGAACTTTGGCAAGATGACAAAAGTTGACCAGGATCCAACTCATGTGCTATGGGAAAATCATTGTTTAGACCCGTATGACAAGGCTATTTTTGACGAAATGACTTCGGGGGCTTTCTTCCAGAAAACTAACTATAAGGATAAACGATTGAAGAACATGCCAGCAGGCTCGATAGCCCAATACATCATTAACAGCAACATGGAATCATAATGGGAAAGCACGCGTATCTCATACTTGCTCATAAGAATTTTAGTCAGCTTAAGAAACTTATCGAACTGCTTGACCATGAACGTAATGATATTTATGTTCATGTAGATGCAAAGGCCGTGGGTTTTAATCTTGCTGATTTTAGCAATGCTGTCAGCATGTCGAAACTTGAGTTTCTGCCAGACCGAGTAAATGTCAATTGGGGAGGTGTGAGCATAATGCGAAGTGAACTGCATCTGCTTAAGCGAGCTGTCGCTGATGGTCCGCATGACTATTATCATCTTCTTTCTGGGCTTGACCTGCCTATCAAGACTCAGCCTGAGATTCATAAATTTTTTGATGCTCACAAAGGTGTTGAGTTTATCAATCTGTGGAATTTTAAGAAATCTACTAAAACGCGATTTAGTTTCTACACTATATTCCCGGAGGGTGAAGGTAGGTTTCTTACAAGGATTGTGAATCATATTTTCAAAGGTCTGCAGATGGCTGTAGGATACAGAATAAACCGCGATGTGGATTTCCGTTTTGGATCGCAGTGGTTCAGTGTCACTCATGACTTGGCACAATATATTGTGAATCACGAAGACTGGCTCGAAAAAGTATTCCGCCACACAAGCACTTGCGATGAGATTTTTATTCCGACTCTTGTCGCAAAATCCCCGTTTGCAGATAAACTCTACGTATCAGAACCTGTATCTAATCAGAAAAAGGTTAATCTCGCAAATATGCGTTTCATTGACTGGACTCGCGGTGAGAGTATTCGTCATCCGTGGGTCTTCAGAAAGGAAGACCTTTCGCTCCTCGAAAATGTGGATCACTTATGGGCGCGCAAATTTGATGAGGATGTGGATGAGGAAATTATCGACATATTGTATAAAAAACTGAAACAAAACTGATGAAGAAATACCATCTATATCGTTTTTTATTAAAATCAGCTACCATTTGGCCACTTTGGGCGCTCTATCCTCTCAGTGACTTGGTGTCTTTTATTTTGCATAAAGTGGTGAAATATCGTGTGCCGGTTGTTCAGAAAAACCTTGCCATGGCATTTCCTGATAAAAGCAAAGCCGAACTCAAACAGATAGAAGACGAGTTCTATGGGCATCTATGCGACATTTTTATCGAGACAGCAAAACTATCGAATATGTCGGAACGAGAGATTAATCGCCGCATTAAAATTGAAGGGGTTGAACATATAAATTCCGCTTTAGCGCAAGGTCGTTCTGTGGTGCTACTTATGGGGCATTTTGGCAATTGGGAGTGGGTAACGGCTCTTGCTCGCAGAATTTCGCCTATCGCGATTATGGCCGAGATTTATCATATACTCAGCGACAAGGATTTCAACCGCTTAATGATTGAACTGCGTAGCCGTTTTGGGACGGAAAATATTCCTATGCAAAAGACGGTGAGACGTCTTCTTGAAATAAACAAACAGGGTCGGCAGTTTGTGTGCGGATTCATTTCTGATCAACGTCCATTTACACCAGAGTTGAAGTATTGGACAAATTTTCTCGGCATTGACACTGCCTATGTCAATGGAGGTGAAGTGATCGGTAAAAAACTTGGCACGGAATTCTTATATGTTGAATGTAGTCCCATTAGAAGAGGTCACTACGTAATTGATGTCTCCCCATTGAAACCATTGGAAGATTCCGAAGAGAATCCTTATACGCGCGCTTATCTTGCTCGTCTTGAGCAAAGTATTCGTCGTAATCCTTCATATTGGCTTTGGAGCCACAATCGATGGAAAAGAAAAAGGAATCAATAATCAAGATATCCTAATAGCTTGTGCATATTGGATAGTTGTTATGATTAAACGTAAAAATTGGAATTGGCTCTTTGGTTGCTTTTATTGAAGATGTTGCTTAGTTGCATGAATATGCTGAACAATTTGGGATTGGACCTAAGTATCTTGGCAAACCACCAGCCTTTTGTGCCGAGATATTTTATGGATGGAAGTGAATAACAGTTGATTTCACTGCTAATGCGCGCTATAGCTCCATCGCGTTTCATTGAGTTTTTCTCTTCTCGTGCAATGTAAGTGCAGGCCTTGGTTGCTTCCTTGTTGAGATATGCATCTCTGCGGTCAATATCTATTCCTTCTGTTAAAGAATCTTGAACCATGCCCATTTTGTCTATGCACGATAGAAAATAGTCATATCTATTTTTTGCTACAACTGCATGATTGATGCTGCCTCGGCGCATCCGATAATGATAAAGTGGGGTACCGTCAATGACCATTCGGTTTACATTCTTCAGCCAATTGCCGTATACGTGAACATCCTCAAAGTTTCTTCCTATTGGAAAGTCGCTGGTAATTATTTCTTTGCGATGGAGCTTATTCCAAACATAATGTGACAACTGTCCATAGCCCATCTCTGTCATGGCTGTGAGTCCGCTGATGATTCTTCCAGAGTCGCTACTCTCTGCCAACTGACTGCTTCCTACATATTCTTTCCAGTATGACACCTGTGCCAAATCTGCATCATTTTCTGTAATCAGCCTGTAAAGATGTTCATACATAGTAGGCTCAATCCAATCATCTGAGTCAACAAAACCGATGTAGTCTCCACTTGCCATTTTTATTGCAACGTTTCTTGCTGTGGATAAACCGCCATTCTCTTTGTTAATCACTTTAAAGCGTGAATCATTGCGCGTTGCTTCTCGTATTATTGTTGTAGAGGTGTCGAAACTGCCATCGTTGACTATTAAGCATTCCCAATCATTGAACGTCTGTGTGCGTATTGATTCAAGGCATTCCTTTAAGTAGCGTTCCATGTTGTAGACTGGAATTATTATGCTAATGGCCGGTTTCTTCATAGTTTCCGTTGTGAGTTTACCGCAAAGTTACAAAAAATAGCTTACAAATGCAAATTTGTTCATGTTTCGTTTATTTTATTAGTATTTTTATTTCATGCTTATATTCTTTAATTCCACGATTTTTATTAATTTTGCAAAATGTAAGCGATTCGTAGCAATATGGTATCGTTTAAAATTCTTATAAAGTATTCAAACAACTGATAATGAAAACTAACGTAGCGGTTTTTTTCGGTGGTAGAAGTGTTGAGCACGAAATTTCAGTGATTTCTGCTCTTCAAGCAATAAGTGCATTCAATCGTGAGAAATACGATATAGTTCCTATATACATTTCAAAGCAGGGGCGCTGGTATACAGGAGATAATCTTCTGAATATTCGCAACTACAGAGATATGGTGTCTCTGGTTAAGGATGCGGAAGAGGTGTTTATGCGTCCTGAGTTTGGTGATTTCAATCTGTATCGCGTAAACACAAAATCTGGTCTGTTCTCAAAAAAGAGTCCGGTTGTGGCTGAGTTGCATGTAGCAATCCCAGTGCTCCACGGCACAAATGGAGAAGATGGTGTGTTCGAGGGTCTCCTAGAGACTATTGGAATTCCATTTGCCGGTTGCAATACATTAAGTTCTGCCAATGGTATGGACAAGATTACTATGAAGATGATTCTTCGCGAATCTGATGTGCCGGTGGTTGATTATGTTTGGTTTACCGATAAGGAATGGGATCGTAACAGAGAAGAAATTATCACTAAAATTGAGAACAAAATTGGTTATCCGGCTATCGTAAAACCAGCCAATCTCGGATCTAGTGTAGGAATTGGAAAGGCTGTAGAGCGTAAAAATCTCATTGAGAAGATTGATAATGCTTGCCGTTTCTCGCAACGTATCATCGTTGAGCACATGATTGAGCATATGAAAGAGATTAACTGCTCCGTGCTTGGAGATTGCGATGATTATCAGCCGTCGGTGTGCGAGGAGCCTATCTCCAAGGGTGATTTCCTTAGCTATGATGAGAAGTATCGTGGCGGAAACGAGGGAATGGCTGCAAGCGAGAAAAGAATCCCGGCCGATATTCCGGAGGAAACTGCAAAAAGAGTTCAATATCTTGCATGTGAAACTTTCCGAGTTTTGTCTTGCCATGGTGTGAGCCGTATCGACGTGATGATTGACGAAAAAGATAATCAGATCTACGTAAACGAAATTAATACAATTCCCGGATCGTTGTCTTACTATCTGTGGGAAGCATCAGGAATTGGATTCTCTGATCTGATGGATCGCCTTGTGCAACTCGCTCTTAAACGTAGACGTGAAGTAGATCGCAAAACTTTTAGCTACGATCGCAATATCTTCGCATTGGGCGGTACCGGCAAAGGTGGCGTGAAGGGATTGAAGGGAACAAAGACTGGAAAACTTTAAGTATAACAAAATAAGCAAAAATATAACTCTAATATATGAAAAGATTCACCGAATATGGCACTCCACTGAATCTTTCGCAGGTAAACCGCGAGATTCTTGAAGTTTGGGATCGCCACAATCTCTTCGAAACATCGATGGATGTTCGCAAGGGTTGTCCTACATTTGTGTTTTTTGAAGGACCTCCATCGGCAAATGGTATGCCAGGTATCCATCATGTGATGGCTCGTACTATCAAGGATATTTTCTGCAGATATAAAACGATGAAGGGCTTTCACGTGAAGAGAAAAGCCGGTTGGGATACTCATGGTCTCCCTGTTGAACTTGGTGTGGAAAAGACCCTTGGCATTACAAAAGAGGATATCGGTAAGAAAATCTCGGTGGAAGACTATAACGCAGCATGCCGCCGAGAGGTAATGAAATATACCAAGGAGTGGACAGACCTTACCCATAAAATGGGTTATTGGGTAGATCTCGACAATCCATATATCACATACGATAACGCATATATCGAGTCTGTATGGTGGCTTCTCCGTCAGCTCTACGATAAGGGATATCTTTATAAAGGTTACACTATCCAGCCATATTCTCCGGCTGCCGGCACAGGACTATCAAGCCATGAGCTTAACCAGCCGGGTTGCTATCGAGATGTGAAAGACACTACGGCTACTGCTTTATTCCGGATTCTTGACCCGAAGGATGAGATGAAGGGGTGGGGTGAGCCATACTTTATGGCTTGGACCACAACTCCGTGGACATTACCTTCAAACACGGCTCTTTGTGTTGGCCCGAAATTCGATTATGTGGCTGTTCGCACATTCAATCCATATAGCGGAACCCCTGTCACTGTAGTGCTTGCAGAGGTGCTTGTGCCTTCATACTTCAAGGCTGAAGGTGCTAAATTATCACTTTCTGAATTTAAGCCAGGTGATAAGGTTGTGCCTTACGAGATTATCGGTCGCTGGAAAGGCTCTGAACTTGTGGGAATGCGTTACTCACAGCTTATGCCGTGGGTTAAGCCTGCAGAGAAGGTTAGCGATTTCTCTCAGGATTTTGTGAAGGAATATGCTTCTAAGCATCCTGAAAAATGTTTCAACGTTGGTTCTGATCGTTTTGTTGAGATGTCGGATGAGGCATTTAGAGTTATTCCTGGCGACTATGTTACAGTTGATGATGGTACCGGTATCGTGCATATAGCTCCCACTTTTGGTGCCGATGACGCAAAGGTTGCAAAAGCGGCTGGCGTGCCGGGGTTGTTTATGGTCAATAGGCGAGGTGAAGCTCGTCCGATGGTTGACCTGCAAGGAAAGTATTTCGAGGTTGATCAGTTGGCTCCTGAGTTTGTTGAGAAGTGTGTTGATCACGCACTATATGGTCGTCACGCTGGTGATTATGTGAAAAATGCGTATGATCCTAAATTTAACGAAGGTGGTAAATACGACGAGGCTTCAGCATCAAAAGCTGAGGATCTGAATATTGTGCTCTGCATGGAGATGAAGATGGCCGGCGAAGCTTTCCGCATCGAGAAGCATGTTCACAATTATCCCCACTGCTGGCGCACTGACAAGCCCGTGCTGTATTACCCGCTCGATAGCTGGTTTATCCGCACTCCACAAGCACGAGAGAGACTCATCGAACTTAACAAGACTATCAAGTGGAAACCGGAGGCAACAGGATCAGGTCGATTCGGTAAATGGCTTGAGAATGTACAGGATTGGAACTTGAGCCGTTCACGCTATTGGGGAACTCCTCTTCCTATTTGGCGTTCGGAAGATGGCAAAGAGGAAATTTGCATTGGTAGCTATCAGGAACTATATGATGAGATTGAAAAAGCTGTGAAGGCCGGTGTTATGTCTGAGAATCCTTTTGCAAAGAAAGGTTTTGTTCCGGGTGACTATAGCAAGGCAAACTACGATAAAATAGATCCGCACAGACCTTATGTTGACGAGATTACTCTCGTTTCGCCTTCTGGCAAACCTATGAAGCGCGAACTAGATCTTATCGACGTGTGGTTTGATTCCGGAGCAATGCCTTATGCTCAGTGTCATTATCCTTTTGAAAACAAGGAGGCTCTTGACAATCATGAGGTGTATCCTGCTGATTTTATTGCTGAAGGAGTCGACCAAACACGCGGATGGTTCTTCACTCTTCATGCAATCGCCGGTATGGTGTTCGATTCTGTTAGTTACAAGGCTGTGATTTCCAATGGTCTTGTGCTTGACAAGAATGGCAACAAAATGAGTAAGCGTCTCGGCAATGCAGTGGATCCATTCGGAAACATTGATAAGTTTGGTAGTGATCCTGTAAGGTGGTATATGATCTCTAACTCGTCGCCATGGGATAATCTTAAGTATGATGAAGACGGAGTGGCAGAAGTGAGCAGAAAACTCTTCTCTACTCTCTACAATACATATAAATTCTTCGCTCAGTATGCTAACGTTGATGGTTTTACAAGTGAGGAAACTCTGATTCCTGTGTCGGATCGTCCAGAAATTGATCGTTGGGTTCTTTCTCTACTTAATTCTCTGATAAAGGAAGTGCAGGCAGACCTCGATGATTATGAACCCACTAAGGCTGCTCGCGCAATTGAGACTTTCGTTTGTGATAATCTTTCCAACTGGTATGTGCGTCTTAACCGCAAAAGATTCTGGGCTGGTGAAATGGATAGCGACAAACTTGCAGCTTATCAGACACTTCACACATGCCTTACTACGGTTGCCTTGCTAATGGCTCCATTTGCTCCGTTCTATTCAGATCGTCTTTATGGAGATTTAACAGGTGCATCTACCGATGGTGAAGAGTATGCTTCTGTGCATCTTGCAGACTTCCCGGTGTGCGATTCTTCACTGATCGATCCGGCTTTGGAGCGTCGCATGGCACTTGCTCAGATTGAAACTTCGCTTGTGCTGGCTCTCCGTCGTAAAGTCAACATTAAGGTGCGTCAGCCACTAAGTCTGCTGCTTGTGCCGGCAATCGATGCTGCTCAGAAGGCAGATTTCGAAGCAATTGCTTCGTTGGTTGCTGCTGAAGTCAACGTGAAGGAGGTGAAGATTGTAGACAATGAAGAGTCTGGTCTTGTTAAGAAGGTTAAAGCCGATTTCAAGAAACTTGGCCCTCGCTATGGTAAGATTATGAAAGACCTCGCTAAGTCTATTGCAAGCATGACAGCTGAGGATATTGCTTCGCTTGAAAGAAACGGACACTTCGAGTTTACATCGCTTCCAGACACCCCGGTGGTGACTCTTGATGATGTAGAGATCATTCCTGAAGACGTGCCAGGATGGCTTGTAGCAAACGAAGGCAGTGTTACTGTGGCTCTTGACGTTACAATAACTCCGGATCTTCGCAATGAAGGTCTTGCTCGAGATCTTATCAATAGAATACAGAACATTCGTAAGGATTCCGATTTTGCCATAACAGACCGTGTGAAAGTGGTTCTTTCTAATGCGCCTGAAGTGGTGGAATGTCTTGCTCAGTTCAGCGATTACATTAAGTCGCAAGTGCTTGCCGACTCAATTGAGACAGCCGCTGAGGTTCCTGCTCCGGCAGTTGAACTTGACATCGATGGAATGAAGGTTCTCGCAAGTGTGGTGCGTTAATATTGCATCATCTATTTTAATCTTTACAGATTTTCATGACAATCACCGATAATAAAATTCTCACCAGCCGTTCCGCACGAAACACGGGATGGCTGGTGGTTTTGGTTGCCTTGTTTATAATAATTGTCGACCAAGTATCCAAGTTTTATGTCAAGACTCATTTCTATTTAGGTGAGTCGTATGAGGTTTTCCCATGGTTTCAGATTAAGTTTATCGAAAACAATGGAATGGCTTTCGGTATGGAACTTTGGAATAAATATGTGCTTACATTCGGAAGAATATTTGCCGTTTGCTTTTTTGTTTGGTTTATCCGGAAAATGCTGTCTATAACTGGTCTGCGCACGGGTTTTTACATTGCGGCAGCAATGATTACTGCGGGTGCAGCCGGCAATATTTTCGACTGTGTATTCTACGGAGAGATCTTCAACAATCCCTTCCCTCCGGTGTGTGCGGAAGTTTTCCCTCAAGGAGGTGGCTATGCCGGATGGTTTGAAGGACGAGTTGTCGACATGCTTTATTTCCCATTCTTTTCCTTTACTTGGCCTTCGTGGCTTCCAGTGATAGGCGGAAGAGAGTTTGAGTTTTTTCAGTATATCTTTAATATAGCGGATTCTTCAATCTGTGTCGGAGTGGCTTTGCTACTTTTGTTCTATTCTTCAGATTGTTCGAAGGCGTTCAACACTGTGTTTGACCGCACTCAGAAGACTGCTGAAAAATGAAGTTTAGAACCATGAGGAGGTGCGTATTTCTCATTTCTGTGTTTATGCTCTTAGCCATATCATGTTCCGACAGACCTAAAGATATTCTTTCGGAAGACAAGATGCTGGATGTAATGACTGATCTTCAGATAGCTGAAGCCTATGATCGTTCGGGCGAATCTCCTCGAGAGTTTCAGGGATATGGTAAGGAAAAACTCGGTCTTGGAGTGCTTCAACAGCATGGAGTGACTGAAGAAGAGATGGATTCAACCCTTGCTTGGTATGGCAGAAATATGGATGAATACGCTAAACTTTATAAGAAGATCGACGAACGTCTGGTAAAGCGACAGCAGAAATATGCAAAGGCTGCGGGAGAGTCGGAAAGCTTGGATGGTGGGCTGGATTTGTGGCCATATGGAAGGCAACTTGTTATAGACGAACATTCATTTACTGATGGCATAGTGATAAATATTCCGGCTGAAGATCTTGTGCCGGGAGAAAAACTGATTTGGAAAATGAGAGTGCAGGGGGCTACTTCTCGGCATATGACTCTTGGTGTGGATTATTCCGATGGGTCGGCATCTATCGTGAGGAATACAGCCTATTCGTCTGGTCCTTGGATAGAAACTGTATTGCACACTGATACAGTCCTCACTCCATCTGGCATTTTTGGCGTTGTGAATTTTGGGGTTGATCATCTTCGGGTATTTGTAGATAGTATCCAACTCCTGCATCAGCCTCTTGGAAAAGGTGATGCAGATCGTATTGGACTTCAGCGACGTATTGGTCCTGCGCGACGCACTATCATTCTGCCGTCAGACTCCGTGGCAAATTCAAGTCTTGTTGAGGATTCGATCAAGCGTAAACCTTCTTTGTCAACTTCAAATAGCCTTGGGGTCAAAACTCGTCTGTAACGGTTGAAATAACTCCCATATACCCAAAACCATTCATCGTTCACTACTTTCTCCCATTCTTGAAAGGCTTTGTGAAGTTCGAAAATCTTACTTTGCGATGCCTTGCATATGAGTTTTCTTCCATCAGTCATGGTACACAGGCAGATGATGGAGTGTGATTGTGAGGTGTCACTTTCATACTCTTCTTTCGAACACTTATGGCTTATTGTGATGTGCCTGCCATGCCGCGTATTGATGTTGTTCATCAAGTTGCGGAATATGCGTCCGTGGCTTGATGTGTCTCGGAGTCCGGTGTGGTGAATATGAAAGTGTATCATTTCGTGGATTACTATGTCTTCAAGTTGCTTCTCCGAAATGTCGTAGCGACCGCTTAGTATGAGATGATGTGTTTTTTCTGATCTATGATGGTTGTGGCGTTTAACTTCAAACTGACCCATAAACGATCCGGCATTGCTGATATGGAATTCGGGCGTTGGAAGAGTTCCTCCGAATATCTGTTGGTTGTATTTTTCGAACGTTTCTTTTAGGAACGATAGGTTTGCTTTCATGCTTTTTTATGGTTTAATGCTATTGCTGCAATTGAGAGTATTGCAGTCCATACGGCAACACCCCATAGTGGAAGTCTGTATTCTACTACAAATCGTGATTCTCCTGAAAGAATATCTGTTGCCCATATCAGGAAGTCATATCCATAGTCAAGAAACATTGCAGCAGGAAGTAAGTCCCAACCTGCGCACAAAAGTGACGTATATATAGCGGCAATTCCTAAATAGGCAGGAAGAAGGGGGAGTAGCAGAAGGTTTGCAGGTAGAAACATAAGTGGTACCTGGCCGAAATAATATGATACGAGTGCCCATGACGCAGCTGTGGCTGTCATGGTGGCAAGCAGTGCTGCACACACTTTGAAGAGGCCGGGATGGTTGCGGCGGTCAATTGGGTTAAGGCGTGTTGCAAACGCTATCAATGCTGCCACGCATACTACGCTTAACTGGAATCCTGCGTCAAACAATGTGGCTGGAGAGAACAAAAGAATCAGCAGGCAGGCGGATGAGAGGGCTGACGGAATTGAGTTCTTCCGTTCGGTGATTACTGCAATGAAAGCAAACGAGATCATGACGCAAGCTCTCACTGACGAGGGCGACATCCCAGTGAGAATCACATATGCCCATAAGGCAATTATTGCTACGCCATATCCCCATTTGTATCTTCCTAAAGCTCGGAAGGGGAGAAGTAGCCACATAAGAAGACCGGAAAGTATGCCCATGTGGAGTCCACTCAAAGCAAGCATGTGGGCTGTGCCTCCGTTGGCAAATGTAATCCTTACATTGTCATCAAGACCATTTTTGTCGCCCATGAGTATGGCGTTGATAAAGTCTGCTGCCGGTTTGCTGAGACTACTACGCTCAATCTCTGTCTCAATGTGTTCGCGAAAATCACAGACTTGATATCTCAACGCATGAGAGTGTCCGGTTATTACGATACTATCTCGGGGAATCCAACCTGTGTAGATCACACCTTTGGCCTTGAGCATCGGAGCAATTTTACAGCCGAATGCCGATGTGTCTTTTTCTGTTTCAATAAGTCTGCAGGTAGGAATTTTTACAATGTCTCCAACACTGAGGTTGGAAACTCCGGTGCGTATTTGCGCTTTTGCCCCATTGGTGCCTTTTATGAGAAGTTCTACTCGGTCGCCATAGGTTTTTGATAGTATACCTGATATTTCGCATTCCACGTAATCCGGACTCGGATTCGCAATTCCGGTTGGTCGTGACAGTGACTCATCGAGCATGCCAATGCCCAAAAATAGAATTGCTGTCCATAAAATGTGCCATTTTCCCGTCCGAAAAGCTGCAACAGGGTTGCCTGATTGCCTAAGGATAAGCGCATAGAGTCCGAGAGCTAATACTATTGGTATAATTCCACACCACCAAGCAATCTCAGTCTTGTAAGAAAGAACAATGCCAGTGGCAAGTGTTAATGTTGGTATTAGCGATGGATTGCGAGTCATTTTTCAGTCCATATCTTCCATGCCCCGGCTGCTTGAAGATGAAGCATTTCAAGCCCATTGCTCACTATGCATCCGTGGGCTTTCGCTATTCGCATGAAAAGAGTTTCTGATGGATTGTAGACAAGATCGAAGCAAATCTGTCCCTTATGCAGATACTGATAAGGAAATGGTGCTGCTGCATTTACATCGGGCGATGTGCCAAGTGGTGTGCAGTTCACAATGATCATTGCGTTTGCCACTTCCTTAGGAGTTAGATCTTCATATGCAATGCAACATTCTTTGCGCTTGCGCCCCACAAGTTGCGGGTGAAATCCCATCTTCTGTAGAGACCACATTATGGCTTTTGATGCGCCCCCGGTGCCAAGTACGAAAGCGTCATGAGTAGTGAGGTCGGCAGACGGTGTCACTCCGGCTTTTTTCAGCACTCCGCGGAGTGATTCCGAGAAGCCATAAGCATCAGAGTTGAACCCTTTAAGACTGACGTTGTTGCCATCTCTTGTTATCTGTATCACATTGACTGCGCCTATAGACTCTGCTTCTTCGCTCAGAGAGTCAAGATATTTCAAGACTTCTACCTTGTATGGGATAGTGACGTTAAGTCCGGTAAGCATCGGATGACTACTGATGAGAGCCGGCAACAAGTCTATGTTTTCAAGAGGGTAGAGATCATAGCGGGCATCGATACCCTCTCGCTTGAATTTTTCGTTGAAGTATGTTGCGGAGAAAGAATGTCCGATGGTTTTTCCAATAAGTCCGAATTCAGTCATCACAATTTAAAATTAAATCGTATATTTTTAACTTTACATCACCATATTGTGACTCGCTCTTCAGGGGCTCGCCACATAGGGTCTCCTTCATTGATGTCGAAGGCTTCGAAGAAGGGTTCAAGATTGCTGAGTGTGGCATTGACTCGTAGTCTTCCGATAGAGTGCGGATCTGTCTTCGTACGGACACTGATTTCTTCTTCTCTGATGTTTTCAGCCCACACATTTGCGTAGGCGAGATAGAAACGCTGTAGTGGAGAGAAGCCATCTATTTCTATCGGTTCGCTATCTTTTGTTTCATTTAGGTATGCGGTCAAGGCTATGCGGAGACCTCCTTGGTCGGCAATGTTTTCTCCCAATGTGTAGCGTCCGTTGGCATGAACACCCGGTGCTACTTCGATCTTGTCAAATTGGTTTACCAACTGGTCGGAGAGTGCTTTGAAACTGTCGGCATCTTTCTGTGTCCACCATTCAGCGAGGTTGCCGTTTTTGTCAAATTGTCGTCCGCTGTCGTCAAATCCATGTGTCATCTCATGGCCAATTACCACTCCTATTGCTCCATAATTGAGCGCATCATCTGCTGTCGGGTCGAAGTATGGCGGTTGCAGAATAGCTGCCGGAAAACAAATTTCGTTAGACACCGGGCTATAATAGGCGTTAACTGTCTGTGGCGTCATGTGCCATTCTTCTTTGTCTACAGGTTTGCCAAGTTTGGAAAGATTGTCTTTTCTGAACCATGCTGACGCCTCAAACACATTGTCATGATATGATTTCTGTGGATCTATGTTGAGTTCGCTGTAGTCTTTCCATTTGTCGGGATATCCGATTTTTACCGTTAGGGTAGACAGTTTGTCAAGAGCTTTTTGCTTTGTGGTGTCGCTCATCCAAGACAACGATGAAATATGCTTTCCGAGCGAGTTCCTGAGGTTCTCCACCAGTTTTTTCATATATTGCTTGTTTCCCTCTGGAAAATACTTCTCCACATAGAGTTTGCCTACAGCTTCGCCAAACATTGAGTTGGGTAGAGCCATCGCTCTTTTCCAACGAGGCTTTGGTTCCTCTTGTCCGCTCATTACTTTTCCATAGAGTTCGAAACTTGTATACATGAAGTCATCGCTCAGAATACCAGAGGCGCTACTTATGATGTCGAGTGCTAAATAGTCTTTTATTTGCTGCTCTGTAAGTGTTGGAAGATATGAAAATAGGAAGTCGTAAAATTTAGGATTGCTGAAGTTTGCTTTGTCTGCATTTTCAAGTCCAATTAGCGGCAGATATGTATCCCAATCGAAATTTGAGAATCTGGTTTTTATTTCGTCGATGGTCAGCATATTGTAACGCGCTTTTGGATTTCTTCTCTCTTCGCGGGTCATCTTATGGCGGGCAAACTCTGTCTCCATAGCAATCACCGTCTTCCAAACGCGTTCCTGTGCTTCTTCGTCATATCCTGTAAGCTCCATCATCCGCATCACATATTTGCGATATGCTGCGAGTATTCTGTCGTGCTCTTCATTTTTCTCAAGGTAATAATCTCTATCTCCGAGACCAAGACCGACTTCTCCAAAGTGAAGAATATTTATATCGGAATCCATCATGTCCGGTCCTACTCCGAATCCTATGAAACTGCCACCGATTTGGGAGTCATATTTCCCTAAGAATTCCGCCAGGCTTTCAAAGTTGCTCTCCTTAACCATTTTAAGAAGTGGAAGTATGGGTGTAGCTCCTTCGCGATTTAGTCGTTCTGCATCCATGCCAAGTGCATATAGGTCACTGACTTTCTGTGCAATTGTACCTTGAACTTTAGCATCCGTGTGTTCCGACATGTTTGTGATGAGATCCTTCAGCTGTTCACGAGCATTTTCATGCAGCATGTCAAACATTCCGAAGCGTGAATACTCTGCAGTGAGTGGGTGATTTTTCATCCATCCGCCGCAGGCATATTTATAAAAATCGTCTTTGGGCGATATGTTGGTGTCGAGGTTCTTTATATCTATTCCGTGCATTTCAGCTCTATTTTTAGGCAGGTTCTCTTAATTAGCCAGAACCTGAATAATTAAGTTAATAATTCAGTAGGCGTTCAATTTGCAAAACCAGCCTTAAATTCATCTAATTCGATAGTCGCAAGTTCCCATACCGACATGCCGTTTTCAAGATCTTTCTGAGCCTTGGCATATGCGTCAAGAGTCTCTGTTGATGCGTCGCCAGCTGAAATTTTTTCTTCAATGCTCTTTAATTCGGCCTCAAGTCGAGCTATCTCTTCTTCCGATTCTTTTACTTTTTTTTCTGCTTTTTTCACCATCTTCTCTCGGGCTTTCTGCTCAGCATACGTCAGTTTGGAAGCCGGCATACCTTCTTCTCCCTTCGGTCCAACTGGCTGAGAATTCTGTTGCACAGTTTCTTTTTGTGAGTTGCCGGTAGAAGATTTGGATAGCTCAAGGTCGCGGAGATTTTCGAGATTCTTCGACCTCAGAAAATCGTAGATGCCTCCGATGTTTTCCCTTACCTTGCCTCCTCCGAATTCATACACTTTTTCTACTAGTCCATCAAGGAAGTCACGGTCATGGCTCACTACTATTACCGTCCCGTCAAAATCTTTGATGGCCTCTTTCAGAATGTCTTTTGTTTTGAGGTCAAGATGATTTGTTGGCTCGTCGAGTATCAGGAAGTTTACAGGCTCCAGAAGCAATTTAATCATTGCGAGGCGAGTCTTCTCTCCTCCCGATAGAACTTTCACTTTCTTGTCTGATGCTTCTCCTCCAAACATGAAGGCTCCGAGTATGTCTCTAATTTTTAGTCGGATGTCTCCTGTTGCAACGTTGTCGATGGTTTCAAACACTGTCTGGTTTTCATCGAGCAATTGTGCTTGGTTTTGGGCAAAATAGCCAATCTTTACGTTGTGTCCAAGCCGAAGGTCGCCAGTATGGTCAATCTCTCCCATGATGCACTTAACGAGAGTGGACTTGCCTTCTCCGTTCTTGCCTACAAACGCCACTTTTTCGCCTCTTCTGATGCGAAATTCAGCATGATCGAATATCTGATGGTCGCCGTATGCCTTCCCTACATCTTCAAGTATCAGTGGAAAATCACCGGAACGAGGTGCAGGTGGAAATTTTAGCCTGAGTCGGGTGTTGTCTACTTCGTCAACCTCGATTGGCACAATCTTTTCCAGTTGCTTGATGCGGCTTTGCACTTGGATAGCTTTTGTTGCCTGATAACGGAATCTTTCTATAAAATCCTTGATGTCTGCAATCTGTTTCTGCTGGTTCTCATAGGCGCGCATCTGTTGCTCCACACGCTCTTTTCTGAGCTCTGTATATGGAGTATAGCTAACCTTATAGTCATATGCCTTACCACATGATATTTCTATTGTGCGGCTGGTCACGTTGTCGAGAAATGCTCTGTCGTGGCTCACCAGAAGAACGGCTCTGGCTTTTGATATGAGAAACTGCTCAAGCCATTGTATAGACTCGATGTCAAGGTGATTGGTTGGCTCGTCGAGAAGGAGTAGATCCGGTTTCTGAAGAAGGATCTTTGCAAGTTCTACTCGCATTCTCCAGCCCCCGGAGAATTCTGATGTCGGACGGTCGAAATCTTCGCGGCTGAATCCGAGACCTATGAGGGTCTTTTCTACCTCTGCCTGCGTGTTGTCTGCCCCCTCGATTGCGAGCCTGTCGTTGAGATATTCTATATCTTCCAGAATTTTTGCGTATGATTCGGAATCATAGTCGGTGCGTGTTGCAAGTTCCTCATTGAGTCGCTCCAAATGCGCTTTGTGTTCGTCAATATGAGCAAATGCCTTTCGGGCTTCGTTGATGATTGAGGTGTCATCTGCAAGTTTCATCTGCTGTGGTAGATAGCCCACAGTTACTTCCGTCGGCTTGACAACGGTTCCGGAGGTCGGGGTTTGCAAACCTGATATAATCTTTAACAAAGTAGACTTGCCGGCTCCGTTTTTGCCAGCAAGACCTATTTTGTCTGTTTTGTTGATTACAAAACTGACGTTTGTGAAAATCGGTCGTGCCGAGAATTCCATCGTCAGGTCGTTTACACTAATCATGTATTTTGCTTAATAATAATCTTTTTTAATAGGTTGTTATCTCTCCGGCAATTCTCTTTGTGAAGTGCCTTCTGGCTTTGTCTGCGATGGGCTGGGAATATCTTTACCAAGCCCAAATGGCTCAGTTGCATTTACCGCTGTCATCATAAGGATATCATGTCTTCACATCGCCAGACCATACATCAACCTACAAAGTTACAATATTTTTCTGATATTCATATTATGCTTTCTCCGGATTTTTCGGTACTTTGGCGCACCATTAATATTTTTGCTTATTCCTTAGAGTAATTAGGATGATGTTTTGTTTGAGATATATTGTATTAATACAAATTTAGGAGTCGCCTCTTGGTGTGAAGCGACCCCTATATGAAAACATTCCTGATAAATTATCGGGTCTGTAGTGCTTTGGTGTTTAGTTTTGCACCTGAGGAGATGTCGTGCGAAAGATTATGGGTCTTGCCTGCGAGTACAATGTCAGCAAGACTGGAGGCATCGACATAGATACTTTGGCAGTCGATGTTTTGTATCTTTGTCTTGGCTGTGCTTGATGCATCTATCGTAAGATTCTCTCCTCTGAAATACGAGCAATTGAATTGTGCGCTACTCGATAAGTCTATCTTAAAGGTTTCTCCGGTAAAAGAATTGCAATTTGCCGTAGCACTACTTGATAAGTCAAATTTAAGAACTTTTCCATTTACCGTGCCACACTTAAATTTTGCGCTGCTTGAAGCTTCAATATCCATATCATTACAATATACATTGCCGATAGTAACAGAGGCGGCACTGCTTATATCGATGTCTAAATCTTTACCCACTTTCAGGTCTGTCATCACATCCAAACATGCTGAACTCGAAAGTTCAACTTCGTTGAGAGTAGGGCTTGAGACATAGATGATTGATGGCCCTTTGATGTCTACATTCTCTTTCTTACTTTTGTAGAATGCTTGGAGTGTGCCGTCTTTCACTTCAACGCAAAGGTATTTTTCTGCCGATGGGGTGGTGGCGATTTTCGCTGTGCCTGGGTTCTGACCTTGGCTAAACACAACTTTTATGCCCTGAGTGGCATAAATTTCATCAAATTCTGAGATCCTTACGATCTTGTTGATCGTGGCGTCTGTTTCTTTTCCGTTTGATACCGAAACATTGTTGTCTATGTAGGATTTTGCTATTGCGCTCGGTGAGCAGGCAACAAGCATTGACGTGGCAACTACAGCCGCTGTCAAAATAAGATTATTCATTTTCATTTTTATAGGTTATATAGTCTTTTATTCTATTTTATGCTTTGGACTTATTGTCATTCTTTTGTTGAATTTTGGGAAGCGAGATACTGAGAATACATGTCGTGAAGCTGATCGGGAGTGATGCCTATTACCGAAATACGTGAAAAGAATAGTTTGCTTTCTTCGCTAAGAAGTGTCTGCATTCTCATCCTACGTATTATAGACTGTGCATCCTGTGATACAAAGAATCCGAGTCCCCTCTTGTTGAATACTACACCATTCCTTTCAAGAATTTCGAATGCACGAGCAGCGGTGGCAGGGTTTACCTGTTGTGACACTGCATATTCTCTAACGCTTGGAATTCTGGAATGTTCAAGATACTCGTTCATGAGTATCCGGTCGCATATCTGGTCAGCAAGTCTGACGTAAATGGGTCTATTGTCTGTCTGAATCATTTCTATTATTATTTCATGAATAATTGCACAATCTGAGTGCTTCGGTATCGAAACCAAGCCCCAATCCAGCAAAGAGCGATAAGCAAACATTCAAGCGTTATACATATAGATGTAATAATATCGTTCTCTTCAAGAAATCTCACAAGCATATATATCCAGTCTTGGTTTGATAAAACTCCGCTAATTAGCATGATGCCGAAAACCCATTGCACTATATTTAGCAAAATCCAGGTCTTGATCCATGAAAGTCTTGGCCAAAGTGAACTGCCAAGAGTATAGATGGCATTACCTAACAGAATGGAGAGAGTCATGATCCAGACTACCTGCCATGCATATTTCTCATCGAAAAATGTTCGAATCCAAGTGAGATTGGAATATGCACCAAAAGACAGCTGGGCTATCAATGCAGCAATCAACACGCCTACTATGATTAAGATGAGTCCGAATCCGAAATATACAAGTGCTTGCAGTGCGAACTTCTCACATCGTGATGCGGGAAGCATAAATGCCGTGATTCTTCCACGCTTGTTGGCGAGATTGCTGAATGTAAGCGAACCAAACACTGTGAGAAGTGTGCTGCCAATTATTAAACAACACACCATTATTGCAACACCAAAAGAATCCCTTTTGCTGTCAATCAACTGTTCTATTAGGGAGGTATCTAACAACTGTGGGTTATTGCTGATGACGTTGTTTATGTCACTGATTGCTATTATGCTTATTAGCACTGATACTACCACAAAGCAGCCAACTGTAGCGAAAGCAAGTTTTAGGTAGTGGCTACCGTTGATTTTGAAGTCGGATTTCAAGAGTGTCATGAAGCGTCTTCCTGAAAACGTCTTAGTGCTTTTGTATTCTAAAGTATCCATATCAAATATTGTTTCAAGCTTTTGCACCATTATTTTTAGAATAAGTGTAATTGAAAAGAGCTTCGATGTTTATATCGGTTTCAGGTTCATCGGGCGTGCGCATCTTCATATAGGCGAATCCGCCAATCACGCCTTCGCTCCAGATAACTCCGTTTTCGGGAAGAGTAGATGAGACCCCAAACACAAACTGCTCCTGTAGTTGCTCGATGGACTTGTTAAGAAGAATTCCTTTGTTGTCTATAATTAGCACATGGTCGAGAAGTTGTTCAAGGTCTCTCACCTGATGGGTTGAAATGATGATGGTGCGGTTGTCATCCATGGTCTGAGCTACAGCCTTACGAAACTCGCTCTTGCTGGGAATGTCAAGTCCGTTGGTGGGTTCATCCATCAGAAGCACAGATGTGTGGCATGCGAGAGCGAATGCAAGAAATGCTTTTTTCTTTTGGCCCATAGAAAGGGAGCCGAGATGAATTTCGGGAGTAAGATTGAAGTGAGAGAGCGCCTTCTCCATCGTATCTCGAGAGAACCTTGGATAGAATGGTGCGTATGCTTCAACAAATTTTGATAAGGTCACTGAGGGAATGTTAAGTTCTTCCGGCACAATGAATATCTCATTTAGAAATTCGGGTTTCCTGTCCCATGGATTAAATCCTCTCACGTTCACTTCTCCTTCTGTAGGCTTGAGAAGTCCCGACAGAAGATAGAGAAGAGTGCTCTTGCCGGAGCCGTTGGCTCCGAGCAGTCCTACAATCTTGCCTGAGGAGAGCTGCATGTTGAAATCCGAAATCGAATTTCTCTTGCTTCCGCTATAGCAGTAGGAAACATTCGTTATTGAAATCATAATACCATTATCTTTAATTAATTACAACGTGTCTGTTTTTGTGTAGATGTGTATTAGTGTTGTAACACACCGCAAATTTATAAGAATTATTTCTAATCTGCAAATTTTTACTAAAAAAAATCACTCTGAATTCAGTATTAAACTATAATTGACTATTGAATAACAGTATAATAAGTAATTTACTTTTATGATTGGTGCTTTCGCGGACAAAAGCGTGGATAAACATATAAGCGGAAGTATAGCTCATGCTTGTTGTTTTTATCTGTTTCTGTGTCTTATTCCCGAATTTTGTGTAACTATACGATGATAATTTTATCGTAACTTTGCAATAACTAGATATGCAATCGTCCATATCCATCTGTTCCAACAATTCTCTGCGGTAGTCATACG
>CAYZPH010000011.1:6341-60506 GCA_964480495.1 uncultured Sangeribacter sp. | reverse complement strand
TTGTGAAGCCCCATCCCCGCCGATAGCCGTTTCATCCCTGCGGCCTCAAAAATTGGGGGTGCTATGCAGGTAAAAATTGCGTTTCTACTTTGACTTTAGGTAAATTTCATGCACTGTCTTTTCAGCTTGTGCCGTTTTCTGTCCTTACTGATTTCGGGGTGCAGTTAAATTTGTTTCTAAACAATCGATTGAAATAGGACACATTAGCGAAACCGGTGTCATAGGCTATGTCGGCTATATTCTTGTCGGTGTAGCGCAACATCTCCATAGCACGACCGAGACGAATGTCGTTCACGAACTCCGAAAAGCTCTTCCCTGTATGACGGCGCATAAAGGTACAGAACGCCGACTTATTCATTCCTACATGGGAGGCAATTTCTTTGAGAGAGATTTCTCGGGCATAATTGCAGTTACAAAAGGTTCTCACGCGTTCAATCCGCTGTTTAGCGCGACTCAAAGTATTACTTTTCCCGGCAGAAATATGGTTGTCTACATCAGCAATCGTCAGTAGGATTTCAATCATTTTCGGCACTCGTGCATCGGGGGTGATTACACGCATTGCCATCATTAAATCATACACTTTATTATAAGCCTCCCCTCCGAGACATAGTGCTTCAGTGTGTGATTTGAGTTTGTTGATTACACCGATTGTCTCCGGGAATGCTAGTGTAAGCCGGTCAAGTGTCACCGTCTCAAAGAATACCGTTAAGTTGGCAATATTTCCGTTGGCATCGGTATGGTTGGGAACAAATTGCCATATGTGTGGTATATTAGGAGGAATCAGGATTATCTCACCCTCGTTCATCGGCTCTGTGAGGTCTCCAATGGTGCGCATACCGGCACCGCATATCACGTAAGAAAGCTCCCATTGCGGATGGGAGTGTTTGCCTATCTGATGGTCAGGACTAACGCAGACATCATCGAACATAAATGCAGGCTTATTCATAATACAAATATAGTTCAATTATTTTGAAATATAAGTAAACAAACTGCAATATTTTATTTATAATTTTGCAAATGTTTAATTTTTAATAATTTCGAAACTATATAATCATTCTCTCACTTATGGCATCAGAAGCAATCCCATTATCTTCAAAACCGAGATTTGAAATACTCGACGGTCTCCGTGGCGTGGCAGCTATGATTGTTGTGGCATTTCATCTTTTTGAAACATATTCGAGCGGTCCAAGCGACCAGATTATAAATCACGGATATCTTGCCGTGGATTTCTTTTTTGTCCTTTCGGGTTTTGTAATCGGATACGCCTACGATGACCGCTGGGGACGGATGACCACATGGGATTTCTTCAAACGGCGACTGATACGCCTTCAGCCGATGGTTATACTCGGTTCACTCATCGGTGCATTCTGGTTCTATTTCAGTGCGGCACCCGGATTCGAGCTTGTAATGCAGACTCCGTGGTGGAAACTGCTGTTAATTCTCGTATTGGGTTGCATTATGTTTCCCACACCGCCTTCGATGGATATTCGCGGATGGAAAGAAATAAACTCCCTCAACGGGGCGCAGTGGTCGCTATTGTGGGAATATTTCGCCAATATCTTTTATGCGCTTTTTGTCCGCCGGTTCAGCACGGTCTTACTCGCGATGTTCGTAATTCTGTCGGCTTTTCTGACAATCGACCTTTCGATGAACATCGACACATTCGGGCTTCTTGAAGTCCGCAACTATGCTAAATATACCGTTATCGGTGGTTTCGGTCTGACTCCCGACCAAATCTATATAGGCACATGCCGTCTGCTTTATCCGTTCTTTGGCGGTCTGCTACTCTATCGACTCGACAAGTGCCGTATCAATCTCAAACGTGGCGCAATGACTTGGTGTTCACTTGCAGTAGCCACCACATTGGTCGTTCCGCATATCGGTGGCATGACCCATGAATGGTTGAACGGTCTTTATTGCGCCATAGTCATATTGTTTATCTATCCAGCAATCGTAGCCGCCGGAGCTGGAAGCGAATTAAAAGGGAAACACACAACAGCCATCTGCAAATTTCTCGGTATGATTTCCTATCCGCTTTATATCACACACTATCCGATGATATATGTGCAAATGAACTGGGCAGCGCGACACGCCGACGCACCACTCGGCACACATATATGGGTAGCTGTGAGCATATTCATCGCTTCTATTGCTGTGGCATACGCAAGCGTCAAGGTTTACGACATTCCTATCCGCGAGTGGCTATCTGACAGATTTATTAGTTCAAGAAAAAAGGCATGAAGCTCGACAGATTGATCTTTGGTCTGAAGATATAGAATACCTCACTAATGTCACTATTTAGAGTTTTACAACCAAATAAATCCAGCAGTTACCCGTATGGTGTACCTCTCACCTCCTTTTTGCGGCTAAGAGTGAGATTTTTTGACTTGTCAAGCTATTTTATTACCTGACCATAGAGCGGCTGTCCGCTAAAATGACTATTTTCGCACATCGGTTGTTTTTGACTTTTTGCGAAACCAAAGTAACCGAAAAGGGTCGACTCCTGCACATGGAATCGACCCTAATTTTATCGCGTTCAAAAAAAATATTATCGGACAGCATTATATTTTTATATACAGTCTAAGACAGACTATATTTTGCAAAACACGCTGTCTCCCAAACACCCTTTATTAGGTTTTAGTGTTGAGAATGTAGCTTCGTTGACATAATTTTATCTAAAAAGTTAGGGATAGCGAATATTTAGACCTACTTAACTTAACATTTTGATGTATCTTGCTGCTCAATATAGTCAAGTCTCTTACGGAAAGACGTCAGATAAAGCAATCCTGCCGTTGTCAGTCCGAATGGGAATGAAAACCAAACACCTACAAGTCCGAAGTTCATCACTATTCCGAAAAGATAGCTCAGAGGAAGAGAAATGACAAAGTAAGAGATAAATGCATATATTACAAGCGGCCGCACATAGCTCAATCCACGGAGACTATTACCAAAGATAATCTGCAAGGCATCACCAAACTGGTAGACAACAAATGGGATTACGGTTAAAGCTACAAGACTGCTTACTTCCGGACTGTTGTCTGTAAACAATCCTCCAAGATTATTGCGAAAAATGAAAACTGCAAGACTTACCACAACACCAATCATCAATACTATCTGCATTGCAGCATAAGCATTGCCCCGCGCAGCTTGCCAGTCACGTTGCCCAACAGCATTGCTTATTCTCACTGCTGCAGCCGCACCAAGTCCATAATAAATCATAAAGCCAAGCTGACTAATCGTCAACATAACCTGATGGGCAGCAAGAGCTGATGTGCCAATCCATCCTACCACTATACTCGTAAGACTGAATGCTGAAGTCTCCATTCCCATCTGTAAGGCTATCGGGGCGCCGAGTTTGCATAGTTGTACAAAATCTTTGCGATTTACAGTTCCTTCTTTAAAGCCATGAGCATACACCTTATACTTCTTAGAAAAAGTGAAGACAATAATCATTGTCAATGCCATTACAATGCGAGAAATCAATGTACTTGCACCTGCTCCAACAATGCCGAGTTCCGGAAAACCGAATTTGCCGTAAATGAGTATCCAGTTACCTACGATGTTGAGCAAGTTTCCTGCAATGATAACCCACATTGATACGTAAGTATCAGTAATACCATCGCAAAACTGCTTGAAAACATTAAACAGGCAAAGAAACGGCAACGAAGCGAGCAATACAAGAAAATATGGACGAATATAAGGGAGCAACTCTTGAGGTTGTCCCATATAACCTATGCAAGCATAGAATATAGACATTACCGCTATCAATATAACAGCAAGCAACAGATTGGCAACCACTCCATTCTTTACAATTTCTCCAATCTTATTTTTCTCATAACGACCATAAAGCACACCGACAGTCGGCGTTATAGCATAAGAAAAACCGAGAGCAAAAAGTATGACAAGATTAAACATATTGTTGACAAAAGCTGCAGCAGCAAGTTCAACCGTAGAGTGATGCCCTATCATCAAAGTATCGGCAAAGGCAAGTACAATAGATCCGAGCTGCCCAATAATGATTGGCAGTCCGAGTTTCCCAAGTGGCTTATAATAAGAAGTGTATGATTTCAATCCAAACATTATATAATTCTTTCTAAAATTCGGCTTCTGAGACCGATAATAATTCCGTTTCTTTTCTCCTATTAGTTATTGAAATATGCGCAACTTCATTGACTTTTCTTATCGCTTACTGCAGATTAGCGGCAATAGTTCTTTTTCAAATATCTCTCGGCTTATTATCCTGTAATGCGGATGATACTCATCTCTATAGTCTGGAGAATGACTGATGGCATATTTCCCTACAGAAAGAATACTGTCGATAAATATCCGGTCTTCTTTGTAGTTTGGGAACTTAATATCTTTTTTTGCTATTGTATCTGCTATCTCATGCCATTTTAGCGTCCAAGATTCTATTGATGGTCGGCTGGTAGTATTTGCACTCTTTGAAAAGGCATCAAGTAGTTGCTCTTCTGAAATCAACCCTTCCTTAACAGTACGGAGACTTACTCGAATATAGTTGCCATTTATGCCACATGGCTCATAATACCTCGACTGCAAATCTGACAGATTTGTATTTGAAAGTTCATAGTCAAGATACTTTCTCATACTTGCAGTGTCTGAAACTAAATGTTCTGCACCCATGTAGTCTTGAAAGCATGACTTGTATATATCAATCAGTCTGGACTTAGGATATTCTTGCAATTGTCTGCCCACAAAAGATGAGATATTCTGTGCAGACATTGCCAACCCTAAAAAAAGCATTATAGATAAAAGTATTATCTTTCTCATAATCACTTACCCGTTATTATCATCAGGCCACCAAAAGCGTTTAAGATCGCTTATGATTGCGTCATAATCCTGCACAGTGAATATTCCATCGCCATGCAGCATGATTGTATATTCTATACCATCGAAAAATTTGTGAGCATGTGTATCGTGAAACCCATTGCGAGAATAAAACTCAAGGCGACGCATACGCTGCTCTATATTCTTTGCACCCGTTTGATATGGTGATTCCATATCAAGGATGATGTTCTTATCACTATATTTTTCAATCAAATTTGAGAGTATCTCCTGACCAAAACCATTTCCCCTCAATTCTTCCTTTACTGCAAAATACCAGAACCAATTGTATGATTTATATGGATAGACTATTGTAAAACCAATAAACTTTTCTTTTTCGTAATATGCAGTAAAATAAAGCGGCATCTCTTCAATGAGACGTAGCAAGGTCTTCCAAGGGACCTGCTCTTCTATGGGGAAAGCCTTTTCATAAAGCTCCTTGAGTTGATTGTCAGCATTTTGTGCTGTGATAGTCTTTTCTGTCATACCCGTTATAAATGCAATATTCTAATCCGCTATCATACGTAGATAACAAGAGCAAATACAAAATTAGTAAATTTTGGAGAAAATGCGAATTATCTGAATATCAAAGTCGACAATCTATTTCACTTCATAACAATCATCATTAGTTAATATATTTAAATTTCGATTATAATTATTCCCTAACACATTGTCAAACAACAAAACATAACAAATGCAAAAGCAACACTGATTGCTTCATAAATATTCTCCAAAATTTGTAATTATAAGAAATATAGCATAAATTTGCAATTGAGAAACAACCTTATTCTCGGCATGGAGACATTTACAATGATCTTGTCTCAGTTTTGCCAAATATCATGATTATAAAACTACATTATAAAATGAAACTCACGTACAAACTATTGACACTGACACTTGCAACGGGAATATTCAGTGCATCAGCCCAAACATGGGAAAGGACGGAACATGGAGTCACGGCATCAGTAGACTCCGTAAGAATTGAGTTGACTTATTTCAATCCTCGCTCGGTTCATGTTGTAAAAACGCCCATAAACAAATGTATAACAGAGAAGAGCTATTCGGTAATTGCAAAACCCGAAAGTATTCATCTTTCAGTAAAGCAACAAGGCAACAAACTTGCTCTTGGCTCTTCTACATTGACAACAACTCTTGATCTTAAAAGTGGAGAGATTCGATTTGCAACACAAAAAGGAAAATCTCTTCTGAAAGAAATTGGCAGTCCATCGTTTATCCCTACGGATGATGCCGGAACTCCAGCTTTGCGCATACGCCAGAATTTTGTTTTGGATAAAGATGAGGCAATTTATGGATTAGGGAATCTTGAAAATGGACAATTATCTCAACGAGGAGTTTCTCGAGTGTTAATGCCGGGAAATGTAGAAGATGGTATTCCCGTGATTCAATCGGTCAAAGGATATGGCGTGATTTGGGATAACTATTCGCCGACACTATTTTCAGACACATCTGAACAAACCACATTTGAGTCTGAAGTCGGAGAAGGCGTGAATTACTATTTCATGTATGGTGGTAATGCAGATGGAGTTGTATCTGAAATTCGGCATTTAACCGGAGATGTACCAATGTTTCCTCTTTGGACATATGGCTTTTGGCAAAGTCGTGAAAGATATAAAAGCCAAGACGAAATATTGGATGTAGTACACAAATATCGTGAACTTGGAGTACCTTTAGATGGAATTATACAAGATTGGCAATATTGGGGTAATAACTATCTATGGAATGCCATGGAGTTTATGAGCCCTGATTTTCCCAATCCTCAAGCCATGATAGATGATATTCACTCGAATAATACTCACGCGATTATTTCAATCTGGTCATCATTCGGACCTCAGACAAAACCATATCGCGAACTTGATGAAAAAGGGTTGCTTTTCAATTTTACCACATGGCCTCAGTCAGGCATCAGCCATAAATGGCCTCCCAGAATGGATTATCCATCTGGCGTAAGGGTTTACGATGCCTATTCCCCTCAAGCACGCGACATTTACTGGAAGCATCTGACACGAATTCATTCAATGGGAATTGATGGCTGGTGGATGGATTCTACAGAACCTGACCACCATGATGTTAAACCCGAGGATTTTGACACTCAGACCCATCTTGGTTCATTCCGCAAAGTTCGCAATGCCTATCCGCTTATGACCGTAGGTGGTGTTTACGACAACCAGCGTCAAGTAGACTCAACCAAACGAGTTTTTATTCTAACTCGATCCGGATATACCGGTCAACAGCGATATGGATGTAATGTATGGACCGGAGATGTCACTTCTACATGGAAGAATCTGCGCTGTCAAGTTCCGGCCGCTTTAAATTTTTCATTGACAGGCAATCCTCATGTCAATTCCGATATTGGAGGTTTTTTCTGTGGAGGCTATAACAAACACTATGCTGATAACTCAGCGACTCATAATCCTATGTATCAGGAATTATACGTTCGCTGGCTTCAATTCGGCCTTTTTAGCCCCATGATGCGATCACATGGTACAGATGCTTTCCGTGAAATCTATCAGTTTGGACAAAAGGGAGAACCTATATATGATGCTATCGAGAAAGCAATAAAACTACGTTATAAATTACTCCCCTATATTTACTCCACATCTTGGGAGGTGTGCAAAAACAGATCCAGTTTCATGAGAGCTCTCATGATGGATTTTCCAAAAGACAACAAAGTTCATAACATCACCGACCAATTCATGTTCGGTCGTCAATTGTTGGCAGCACCTATTCTTGAAGCTCAATATACACCAGAACAGAAATCTGATAAAGACGAGAATACAGGTTGGAATAAAGATAATTCTGCAATCAATGATATTATTAGAGAAATTGATTTCACCAAGCCGCAGACATTTGAGTTATATCTCCCAGCCGGAACAAAATGGTATGACTTTACTACCAATGATGTGTATATGGGAGGCAAAAACATCAAGATTGAATCAAACATTTTCACTATTCCCATGTATATAAAGGCCGGTTCAATTCTTCCTTTGGGTCCAGCGGTGCAATATGCCACAGAAAAGCCCTGGGATAATCTTGAAATAATAGTATATCCTGGCGCAGATGGCAATTTTACACTCTATGAAGATGAAGGAGACAATTATAACTACGAAAAAGGATTATTTACTACGATTAAATTTTCCTGGGATAATAGTTCCCGAACTCTTACTATAGATGACAGACATGGCGAATTTCCAGGAATGATTGCAAATCGCTGTTTCAATGTAAAGATCGCCGATAAAAAGGACAATATTATGCCCATTGTATACAACGGAAAGAAAACAGTTATAAAATTATGAACAGGAATATTCCGTTGGTTGATATCAATTCTTTATAACGTGTAAATCAAAACGGGTGCTGAAAACAGGACCCGTTTTTTAGTTGATTTACTTAAGTGTGAGTCTGGTAAATAGAAATCGCTTGTTAAATAATATTCTTGTCAAACTACTGTACAAAAAACGTTCGTCTACCATCATACTCTCAATCATAATCTCCATCGAGTCATGAAGACCATTTTTCTTCTCAGCATGCTTGCGCATTTGCGCTGAAATCTGTTCCTTTACAAGAAGCATTTTTGCAAGTATTAGGTTTGATTATCTAAAACTACAAACTTCAGGAGACTTGACCAAATGGGCAGGTTCTGTTTTTTTGTGATTCCTCTCAGACACACTCAAAAAAAATAGTATCAAAAATCGGGAATCACATTATCACAATGTAATTCCCGATTTAGGCCAACATTAACAACGCCTGTCTTATGACCTACTTCATACAATCTATATTTGCTTTACAACTAACTTTCTTAAATTGAGAAATTCTAAATTAAGCACCAGATAACTCTCTTTTCTGTTTCTACATTATCTGATTACTCTATGACGAAACCAATCAACATGCAACTTACCACCTTGGGCAAGAGTGGCATAATTGAAAATGGCATAGCGAGTACCCATAAACAAACGAGTGTAGTCAAACCTCATCTTGAAAGGTTTTCCGATTTCAATCCATTTTTTGCCATCAAAGCTATAAAAGAATTCAGCTATATCTCTACCGGGTAGGAAATCACCTTTTATCTTGAAATAGATAACATTTTTATCCAATGGAACTCTTTCAATTTCCGCATCATCCACATCGATCACTTCATGATTATCGCCTCCAAGACGCACCGACTGGCTACGCATAACTATATGACGAACTCCTTGATCCATCTCCACTGCAACAGATCCTGTATCACCGTTAAACGCGGCAAATCCAGCTCGGTCTCCATCTTTCATATCTCTCACATCCAGTTTCACTACACCCTCACAACATGGACCCACCATACGTTGAGATATCGTGTTTGGAGCCATAAAAAGATTATCCACTACCCTTTGGGTTGTCAAAGTCAACCACCCATTTCTTTCGGAAAGAGACCAACCGGCATTGACCGGATTATGATTCCATTCCCATAAATTAGACAATTTACTATTGCTAAATTCATCAGACTCCGCAACTTTCAAAGATTTTCCCTTTTCAATCTTTTTAGACACAAATTCCGGAACTTTTCCACAAGAATCACCGAGCATAGGCCAGCCTTCTCTCCATGTGCATGGATTTAATGTCAACACTCGCCCTACTCCACCACGATCCTGAAATATCATACCCCACCAGTTGCCATCGGCATCATCCACAAGACATCCTTGACCGACATATGGGAATCCACCAAATTCAGACTGAAGAACAACACACTTTTCATATGGTCCCTCTATATTGTCGGCGCGATAACAAAGTTGCCGACGAGGTCTTCCTATTGGCCAAGATATCACAAAAGCATAATACTTTCCATTGTGTTTGATTACTCGGCTTCCCTCATGAAGTCCCTCACAATCTTTATCCGGCACAATCACTACCTTGTCTATGCCACCCTCTTTCACTCCGGAAAGGTCATCATTAAGTTGACACAGGCTTATATTGCCGCTTCCTGAGAACACATAGGCTTTGCCATCATCATCAAGAAACAGCGACGCATCATGAAAATGTCGGTCACGACATAAGAGAGTCCAAGGACCGGCTGGATTTTCAGCAGTGTATATATACGATTTATATGGTTGGTCGTTTGGTGAAAAAAGCAAATAAAATCTTCCATCCCTATATCTGATTGACGTAGCCCACTGTCCTTTACCATAAACGGTACCTCCCTCAAGGCTATATCGCGGAGAATCATCAAGATGATCGAAAACGTAACCGATAGTCTCCCAGTTGACCAGATCACGTGAATGCATCACAGGACAGCCAGGCATAAGATGCATCGTAGTACTAACCATATAGAAATCATCTCCTACTCGAATCACATCAGGATCCGGCACATCCGCCCAAATCACAGGATTTCGGAAGCCACTAGATACGAAATGCGACTCTAGTTTACCTGCAATAGTGTTCAACCAACCGGTCGTTGCTACAATAGCAACGATCACAAGTATAACTCTATTCTTATGTATTATTGGAAGTTTCATGCGTCATTAATTTTTTTCTTGACAATGCAAAATTAATCAATATGAACGTGCATCTAATTCACAGGTGTATAAAACTCGTTCAAAAACATATCTTTTTAATTTCATTATGTGACAAATATGTTTCTTATTGTATCAGCGAAACAAAAATCACCTCGCACAGCGAATACTGAACGAGGTGATACACACAAAATTATGAGCAATAACCTATTTAAACATCCAATAGTCGAAATTGAAAAGTTTTGGACCTTTTCTTCCTTTGAATAGGAAAAAGATGTCATGAACTCCTGAAGCCTCCTTGCAGACATCAGTCTCAACATAACGCCAGTTTTCCCAACCTCCTGTGCCAGGCACAAAAACCTCAGCTACCAGAGGACCGTCAAGACTATCAATATGCACTTCTATCGTTCCTCCACGCAAAGCGCTTGCTACCGACACTCCAAACTTTTGAAGCGCTTTATTTCCAAAATTCACATTAGAGACCTTTATAAAATCTCCATTGTGAATTTCTGAAACATAAACACCTGTTGCGGTATTAGGGTCTGTGCTTATACCTTCGCTCCATGCCATTGTTTCGGCCTCGATTCGTTTGAACGGATCAAGCACACCTACAGGCGACACACCCTTATCTGTGGGCATTATTATTGGAAAGGTTCCGTCTGCATTGTATTCGAAAGCTTCAACGGCAACGCTACGACCAAATCCGCCTCCACCAGGCAATTTACCTGTATGGTAGAAGAAATAAGACTTCCCTTTATAATCTATTATACCCGCATGATTTGTGAAAGAATTGGTGTCGCATTGCGGCATGATTACACCTTTGTATTGCCAAGGACCGACTGGGGAATCGCTCATGGAATAGCCTATATGCTCAGGTATTCCACCAGCAGCATATACCATATAGTATTTGCCGTTTCTTTTATAAAACCAAGGACCTTCAGTATAAGTAGATAAGTATTTCTTATCGCGTTCCATCGGAACAAACTTTGGCTCTCCAAAACTTTCCGGAGTCTGTTCTACCATATGGACGTCTCCTATAATAGAAACCATATCTTCGTTAAGTTTAGCATAATAAAGCCTAGGATTTCCCCAGAAAAGATAAGCCTGCCCGTCATCATCAATAAAAACGGTAGGATCTATGTAATCCCAGCTTCCATCCACAAGAGGAGCTCCTATAGCGTCTTTAAACGGACCAATTGGAGAATCTCCGACAGCGACACCGATCGCCATCGTACCGCTCAGGCTTGAATGCAACGGAACATATAGATAGAATTTGCCGTTTCTCTCTACACATTGCGGTGCCCACGCTCTGTCGTCAGCCCAACTGAAATCCTCTATTGCGAGAGGAGAGCCATGATCTGTCCAATTGACCATATCATCGGTGGAATACACACGCCATTCCTGCATCCAAAAAAAATCGGCATTGTCTTCGTCATGTCCGGTATAAAGATACAATCTGTCACCATAGACCATAGGAGCAGGATCTGTGGTATAACAAGTCTGAACAAACGGATTCTCAGCATTTGTATAAGCAGCCGAAGCTATCGCTGCCATCAATATAAATCTTTTTCTCAAATTATGTGTATCCATAACTTCTTAAACCTATTCAGCGCATCACAAACTTTTTGCCTGATCTGATATACACACCAGGCTCCAAGACAACATTTTCTTGCGAATTCGCAACTTTCATTCCAAGCATGTTATAGATCGGTGCAGATGTTTCATTCTTATAGAATGCTCTTTCCACCAAAGCGTCATAAGGATTAACATTTGTAGCATAGACATGCTTGATTTTTATGGGATTATTTCCAAAGCCCCAAAATCCGACACGATAGATCTTAGATGTGTTAACAGGCTGAATACCACTTTCAAGATTCTTCATCATGCCACCAAGTTCCGCCACTACAAGCGTACCGCCATTGAATTTACCTTCATAAGATTTCTCCCAATAGCTTGCAGTGTCAAACACACGAAGTTCTGCATGATCCTTGTCGCTCTCCTTTAGTTCTGCAACTATATACTTGTAGCCAGACAAATCTATCGGCTGATCATATTCCCATCCACCGAACCCCCACTGTCCTGCCTGAAAAGTACCTGTAGTTGCGTCAAAAGTACCATTTTCCCATATTTGAGGATTGAAATACTCGAACTCAAATACAAAATCCCCCTCACTTGGCTCCGGTGTTGGAACAAATGGCAGTTCTTCTGTGTATTCAACCTTCGGATTGGTGATTCCCATTGTTGCGAGCATTTCGACAGCATATCGACATCCAAGCACCCTATAGGAATGTGCTGTAAAGTGCAGGCCATCACCTTTTTGGGCAAGACCAGCGGAAGACACCACCCGAGCTTGGGAAATAGTTGATGGCAAATCCCGAATTATGTCGTTCATACTTCCGCATACACCTCCTTGATCACTACGCACCACTTCTCCGGCAAGCAACGGAATAGAGCCCTCTTCAAGTCCGAGATCCAAAAGGATGTCATCATACACCTTCTTAACCTTGGCTGGCCACTCTCTGTCGCCAGTGTTTGACTCTCCTTGATGAAGCAGTATACCTTTTATCACACCTACTTCCGAAGCCTTTCGAGCACATTCCAGCAATCGGTCATAAGGTCTGTTGTCGTATGAACTCATAAAATTGCGAAACCAGTCTGCCTCCTGAGCCAACTGCGCAGGGTCATAGTCCTTATCAAGATGCTCAATTTTGCAGCCTCCCACAGCTACAGGTATCACTCCCACTGTTACGTCCTCAGGAAGATTCGACACCATAGTGCGTCCAAAATAATCAATCGGAGTAAGTCCTGTATTTTCTCTCACCAAAGGCGGTGTCGCAACATACCATTCACCTTTTGTTCGGGCAGGCTGATTATAATCTACCGCAGACATCACCTTGAAACTCTCCGGCACATTCTGACGATCGATTGGCTCTATCGAGGCATTACCCTCCATATTCGACTGTCCGATGCACAAGTAAATATGAAAATTGGGATCTGGCGTTGCAGCCTCTCCTAAAACAATACCGGAAAGCATAACTGCCATCATAATTGATTTCAATATATAGCTCTTCATAAAAATACAATTATCTTTGAGTAAATCTACTTTATTTTACTTCACAAGTATTTTCTTGCCTTCGACAATATAAAAACCATGTGGAAGCCCGGTTATTGACTCAGATGCCTTCACATTACGCCTTAATAAAATCCCTTGCATTGAAAACACATTCACCAAGCCATCGACATCATCGTTCAATCCTGCTACTTCTGCCGGATTTCCCGATATAATCCTGACTTTTTTCTCTCCATGTTTTCCCCCATAGTTGTAGCGAAAAGTGCATTCTACCACTCCCTCATTTAGGGAATGCAGAGATCCCTTATTCCATGCCACAACATTAGGATCTGAGGATTCCACATCCAAATTGATGGCATTCAATTCGAAATCCGTACCGTTGCCAATCAAAGCCAGGCTCATAGACTTTCCTAATGGAATTCGATACTCATCCGGCAATTTTTCTTCTCGCGGAGCGAAACAGAGTTCCGGTGATGACACATCAGATTCATCTCCGGCGTAATCTTTAAACCAATGATAAGCTGGCCACGGACAGGCATCTGGATCAGTAAGAAATGAATAATTTCCTTCACTTCCAGGCTCATTCTTAAATTTTGACAACCATTCAGAACCGGTAAAAATCATCCAGCTAACATTTCCAGTGTTATCAGCTATGATTTTGAAATTTGAACCGAATCCCTGTCCGAGCATTGTTCCGGTGATACTCTTTCCCCACGATGCTTCATATACAGATGGAGCCCAATCCATTTCAGTCACCATAATCGGAGCAATTTCAGCTGCCGGGAGTACCTGTCGACTCCATCCTTTTTCAAATGCAGAAAAATGTCCCCCATAGCCACCGCCCAACTCCTGACTTGGCTCCATCGCATCGCTACCATACCAACCGGGATATACATGCACGGCATATCCTATATTATCACCTGTAATGGGATATTTTGCATATCCAGCATAATGCGACTGATAACCGGTGCCAGGGACCCAGAGTATATTGTCACAGCCATTTCCGCGCATAAGATCAACTATTTCCTGAAAAAACTGCGACAAATTGCGATTACAGCCATCGGTTTCAGCCCGAAACTGTCCATCATCGTCTTTGATGGTGACAGGTTCGTTGGCAAGTTCAAACATTATGTGCGGATTATCAGTAAGTTTTTTCAGTGAAGACACATATCCCCATATGCGTTTCAGATATTTATGATAATCATCACCTACAGCAATTTCATGAGGACAAACACCCGGTGGACGCATCACAACGTATAAGCCTTGAGAAATTGCATACTCAGCCATCGGAATGAAAACTTCCGAAAGATACTTCCTAAATCTATTGAAATCAAACGCAGATATATCATTCTCACCAGATGTCTGTACACCTGGAGTATTTGACCAATATGGATCCATATGAAGGCGAAGGAAATTTACTTTCCACCCCGCCTTCATCATATCATCAATATTCTTCTTATTATATTTAAGACAAGCATCTACATCATAGTCCGACCACTTGGATCCACGTTCGTTAAACCATGGGCTATAGGTCTGACCAAATCCGTGAAGGTTGACATGGTTGCCGTCTTCATCCACAAGCCAGCGCCCTTCCACATGGAGTTTTGGCATATCCATCCCGGTCCAAGACATAGCATTAAACACAGTCAAGACCACCAGCAGCAATGTGTGTGTTATGTTTTTCATGATTCTATAATCATTATTGGTTAGAGTTAATTTTTTTTTTGCTTTTCGGATGGAATAATAAAAAGTAGCAAGCCGAAGAATATCATTCCGGATTCTCCGGCTTGTTAATAATTATATCTAATGAATAGGAGTTTATTTCAAAACTACCTTTCTGCCATTAACCACATATATTCCTTTCGGAAGATTCCTAACAGCCGAAGCATCGTATGATTCAAGTACGCGAATACCTTGAAGATTGTAAACACCGTTGCTAACAGCTTTAGCATCGGTGGAGACAGACTCAACACCGCTTTCACCATCTGTATAAATGGTCACATTAGTCATATAGAATGTGCCAACATACTTGCCGAGATTGATCAGCAAGCGATTTGCCTGGTGCTGAGGATTAGAACCTTCTGTACATTCACCATACACAATCACATGATTCCACTCCGGTGTGATTTCGAACTGGCTCATGGAACCCTTTTCTTCATAATAAGCACTTCCATCATCCTCACCGGCAGCTTGGAATAACGATGCTATGTTTTTAGCAGCGTCACCCTTAATATCAAATCCAAGATAATATGTAGTGCCGGCTTTAAAGTCATTCATGAAAGCCATCTGCACGCTCCAAGCACCGTCTGCTGCTTCCGGGTTTGTAAACTTTAGACAAGGATTACCATCTTCCTCCACATTTTCGAATGAAGCAGAGCCTCCCCATCCGGAAACAGTCTGGTCGGAGTTTGATGTGTAGTACTCGGCTACGATTGTGCCTGTTGTAGGCAATTCAACACTTTCAGCGCCATCTTCCACTTTCACCCATTCGATTTCAATATCTCCTTCAAAGGAGCCAGGCTGGAGAACAAGATTGCTTGAAGTACCATCTACACCTGCAAAAACAGTAGATGCTTCGGTCCATTCGGTAGTGACATTAATAGATGAATTAAGCTGTTCGCCATCACCCCATCCCCAGCCCATGTTGAGCGGGAGAGAACCGGCCATTGAAGCCTTAATCTTTACTGTAGCAGTATATGTCTCACCTGCTTTTGTTGGAATCTGGTCAGCGATAAAGAACTGATACCAGCTACCAGGATACGAGGCTTTGAGAATACCATTTTCGATTGTAGGCTCATATCCCATTACATAATATGGAAATGACTCAAATTCAGAGAAAGACTTCTCATACACAGTCTCTGCATAAGCTGTAATGCCAAGCATAACTGCAACCGCTGATAGTAAAATCTTCTTCATAAATAAAAAATTATTTTGAACTGGAGGCGGATATCACACCGCCTCCAAATTCTGTTAGAATAATATAAAATCGTTTCGCATTATCATTTTATTGTGCCGCTGGTTGTGCAGGAGTAGCTCCGTTGCCCTTAAGACCCTCAGCAAAACCACCATATTGCGGTTTACGCTGATAATTCAGGTTCCACAAGCCTATCGGTTGTCCAGCACGCCAACTGGAATCTTCTGGACTATCAGTCTGAGCCCACTGGCAAATTCCAAATTGCTGATTTTGCGGTACTATTTCGAAATATTTACTTATAATCCACTTATAGTGTTCCGCCATCAGTTTCTGTTGCTCCAATGTGGCATCTTCGGTCTTAATTGAATTACCGTTTTCATCCACGAGCCCCATATCAAGTTCAGTGATTCGCACAAGTTTGCCTGTACCAGCCATAAGACGCAGCATTTTCTCGATATGATCCTCCTTGCTCTTCTGAGTAGTAGGATTAAGATAATAATTCACATGCATCTGGCTTCCGATGCCGTCGATCTTTGTCTCGCCATCGCTTTCCCACTGTTCTATCCAGCTTATTAGGCTCTTCAGCTTCTGGTTGTCGTCCCAATCACTTTCAAGATTATAGTCGTTAACGAATAGTTTCAGTTCATCGGGATTACCGCCATTTTCTTGGAAATACTTGCGAGCAAACTTGATGGGAACTCTAGCGAAGTCATCACCGAGATAATCCTGCCAGAAGAACTTGTTGGAAGGATTATCAGAAGTGGCTGCATGCTGAAGGTCATATCGTTGACCCCAAGGTCCACCAGATATTGCCTCGTTGACCACATCCCATGCCTTTACTTGTCCGGCTGTAGCCTCCATCATTCCTTTTACCCAGCGTTCCATCTCATCAGTAAGAATGCGGTTCTTTTCTTCGGGAGTAAGAGGTATGGTGTTAGAGCTTACCAGTTTCTCGAAAACCACATCATCGATATAGAATGTACCAGCACTCTGAGCACTACTGAGGTTAAATGCGATAGAAGAACAACCGTCACTTCCGGCCTGATCCGCTGAAATTGTACCGGTCCAATCATGTTCCTGCCATTCAGTGGTGGCATTGAGAGTGCCGATAAACGACCAATGATGGTATGAACCGGGTTTTCCGTGTGCCTGAGTTTCAATATTGCGTGCATCAGTTGCCTTGTAGCGGAATTTAACATGAATCTTAGTTCCTGCCTCGAGAGGCGTGTCAGATGCTATGAAAAGTTGTGAATCCCAGGATTCCGCCGGAGAACTATTGTAGGAAGAGGCAAAAACTTTTCCTGTCCCATCAGGATCATCGACCACCATAGCAGGAGTATCACCGCTATCCGGTGTACGAGCTATAATATTGGCACTCTCTCCATTTGCTGCATCTCCGTTAGCAAGCAGTGGCACTCCTATTTCCATTACAGGAGTCTGTAGATGGGAAATCTGCACCCATTCAATCTCAAGTTTTCCCTGATAAGTACCTGGCTGGAACACACAGAATCCACCTGTCACTTCCTGAGGATCCAGATCAATTGATACCTCGTCCCACTCTGTCGGAATCGACATTTTCTTCTCCTTGAGTTTGCCCCAGTCTCCGAGCTGCACATTAAGGTCACCCTCCTCACTACCTTTCATACGGGCAGTGACGCGATATGACTGACCCTCTTCAAACGACAGCCCATCCATTACAAAAAACTGATACCACTCACCAGGATATTCAGGCACGGTAAGTATTCCGTCAATTATCTGTGGCTCGTAACCCATCACATAGAAAGGGAACTTTGAATCAGACTTATAGTCTCTTTTTGCATCAACCACTTCGTCTTTTTGATCGGGGTCGATTTCCATTTCCTTATCTGCGATAAGATTATTGAGCCATTTTACGTTTTGCTGTTCATGCCAACAAAGCGTGTGACCATAGATTTCCATTCCGGAGTTCTTTGCGGCATCCACGAACTTCTCGACAAGGCTAAAATCCATTGAACCGTCATCGGCCACTATCGAAGCATACTTCATAGCATTTCCGGCAGTCATCATGTCGAAGTTGGCGTTCGTAACACGAAATGCGAGTTTACCGTCCACATAATCCTGAGCACTTACTCCGGTACCGACACGAAAAACCGGATGTGCACTACGGTCAACATAGTCTTTCAGCGCACCATATGCATCAAGATATTCTAGATCTGCAATACTCTGCGGCTTGTCGACCATGATATAGTTGATGTCAGTGTCAGCGCATCCCGCCAGTACAAGACCGGCGAGTGCGACAAACGACATTTTATAGCTTCTATTCATAGATATTCTGATTATAGATTATTTCATGATGAATGAAAACGTCTCTAGCTTGTTCTGACGGTCGCGCATCACAAGACTCTCCTTTGATGTCTGACGGAAAAATCCTTTTTCGCCTGTCTGCTCATTTTTCACATACGTAATTGTATATGTAAAATCAAGTGTCAAAAGATCCCTGTCTTTGTCACCCCAAGCTTTAGGTTCACCCTTGTGTTTCCACGAGCCGTTTCCAGAAGCCGTGCAACCCTCAGACTCAGTGCTGACAGTTACAGAGCCTTGATCGTTTATATCAAGAATCAGATCACATACAATGTGCTTCTCTCCTGGAGTTCCATCGGCATTGACAATCGAGACATCTTTTGAGAAAGAATAGATACTCTTCGTAAGGCTCTTGGTTGAGATTTGGCGCAATGTAGCCTTCTCCCATTCAGCAGGTGTGTTCTCACTTTTGGTCACAGTGCCATTATGATCATACTCGTCAACACTCTTGCACAGCCACTGTCCGTGGTAAGGATTCTTATATTTTAGTGCATATAACACATAATCTTGTGGCTGGACAGTCCAATGATCCTTATTAAGAGGATCAGGAGACACAATACCATCTTTTGGAGTGCCAGAAAGGAGTTCCTCAGAAGCCGACACAAGTTTAAGTGGTAGCACATAAGAAACCTTCACAGCATCAGGATCGGCAAAAAATGCGTCGGTAAGATTTACTCTCACACCTCCAAGAAGTTCACCTTTCTCAATTGTAAGGCGGTCACTTGCCAGATTGAAGTAACTTTCAGGCAAAGCTTTTACAGGTTCCCCGTCACTGAAAAGGATTGTGTTGCAGAGTGAGGGATCCACCTTCACGGTAGCCCAACGCTGTTGTTTATTTGTATTTACACCTCCAAGCACAGCCTTTACCATCACGGCATGTTCATTGTCGAGCGAATTGTCTGCATATTCCTCATCACCGAGAGTCACAGTGCGCACGGGGGTTTGCTTTGCAAAATATATAGTCTGCTTGTCGTAGTCTGGAAATTCCACGTCCCCGTTGTGACATCCACCTAAGAGGATGCTGACAGAGCAAACTGCTATCAATGTTTTTTTCATTTGATTATGATGTTAGTAGTAGATGATTACCATCCTGCGTTCTGCCGGAGGTTATTGAACTTCAAAACTTCACTATTGGGAATCGGGCCGTAAATCATATGGCTACCATAACTACGCGGCTCAACTTCGAACTCCTGATATGTTCCATCAGTGATTTGGATTCCTTTGGCATTCACATTCATGTCTGCTTTCCAACGGCGAAGATCGTAAAAACGGAATCCTTCAAAACAGAGTTCAAGACGGCGTTCGTTGCGAATCATCTCACGCATCTTTGCCTGATCACCCTTGATGCTTTCAAGATATGCATCACCATTTTCAAGGCCTACACCGGCACGAAGACGAATCTGCTTAATAATATCATATGCCGAATAACCACGATTACCTTTCCACTGAGGACCATGAGCCTCGTTGGCAGCCTCAGCATAATTGAGGAAGAACTCCGTGTAGCGAAGGCGAGCACTGTAGTGCTTCATCGACTTTGAGTTATTTGGATTACAGATTACAGCCTCGTTGAGATGCTTCTTAAGGTAATATCCAGTTCTTGTAGAATTTGACATCTTGTTGAGTGCATCGTCGGTGGTTCCATCAGCTGCGGTTATAATCTCAGAAGAACTCATTTTTTGTCCGTTGCAGAGAATATACATCGTAAGACGCGGATCTCTATTTGCATATGGATTAGCAGAATCATATCCCGACATATCTACCGACGTAATAGGATATCCATTTTCCATTGGGAACGCATCTACAAGGTTCTGAGTAGGATTTATTCTACCCTTTCCATAAAGAGATGGAGGATAATTATCAGATTCAAGACTATTGCTATTACTGAGATTAGAGCGCCAAATGACTTCCGGAGGGCATTGACCAGCCTCATACTGTTCGATTTCAGGATCGTCATACCATTTGTTTCCTGTCGGGTCAAGACCATCTATACCGCCAATAATGTCAAGAACTTTTCCATTTTCTTCGACAGCTTCAGCCCAAGTCACTCCACTCTCGGCAAAAGCAGGACTTGCAGCGAGCAACGAAGCCTTTGCGCGAAAAGCCTTCAGCACTCTACCTGAGACTCTGCCCTTGAACTTAGTTCCGAACACACGTTCAAAATTACCGTTTGACACATCGGGATATCTTTCACGAAGTTCTTCAAAATATTCCGAACCGTATTCGGTAGGCAGATATTTCATCGCCATATCAATGTCTGCCATCATTGCGTCATAGCACTCTTTAAATGTGTTGCGAGGCACATTGAAATCGCTTCCGTCTCCTTCTGGCTTAGTGACGATTGGAACTCCTAAAAGATTTCCTGCATCATCTTTGCCGGCGTGAGCCCGGAGTAGAAAATACATATGTATCGCACGCAAGCCATATGCTTCACCAAGTTCTCTGTCGTGGAAAAGACGATTGGCATCTTCATCAGCAGCCCACACTACATCATCTACAATAGTCAAAAACAGGTTGCAATACTGGATAGCACATCTTGACCCATCCCAACAGCTTACTGGATTAACCGTGGAAGACCAAGACCCGGTTGCGATACTTCTCCAGGAATTGCTAGCATCATTGCTCACAGCATCATCGGTAGCGGGGTCGTTGAACGAATATCCGCCAGACTCCGGCACCGCGCTATAAGCGTTACCTAGAAGATTATCGGCATATGAGCTGTTCTCGGCAGCCGATTCTATAGGAAGGAAGTTTTCAGGCAGCGGTTCAAACACATCGTCACAACTAGTGAATAGGAATGCCACCGCGAGAAAAGATCCGGCTAATATCGAATTTTTCATTTTTTTGTTCATTCTTTAGAAATTAACCTTAAAGCCGAAATCGAAGCTTCTCACCTGCGGATTAGAGCCTACGTTTGTCTCACGATATTTGCGGTTAGAACCAATCATGAGCAAATTGTTAGCATTGGCATAAAGCTGAATGCCTTTGACAAATTTATTGGCGAAAAGTTTGCTCGGGAAATCATAAGTAAGCTGAACCTGGTTGATATAGAACGCATCAGTGCTATAGGTCCAGAAATCGGATGTCACAAAGTTGAGGTCACCACCTTTAGTGGTCAGGCGAGGATAAGTAGCTGTAGAAGCAGTCTCCTTAGTCCAGCGTCCGCGAACTATTTCAGAATACTTGCCGTCGCCATAGACCCACGCTGCCTTATTGTTCATCACACCGGTTCCACCGGCATTGCCAGAACCGTTAACATACAGAGTAAAACCACTGTATTTCACAGTAAGATTCACACCATAGGTCCAAGGAGCAGCCCAGCTTCCGAGTACTTTTGCATCCCGACTATCGATGATTCCATCACCATTCAGATCTTCATATTTGAGATCACCCACAGTAGTTTCACTATTGATTTTTGCGCTGTTAGCTACTTCCTCTTCGGTCTGAAAGAATCCGAGACAATGATATCCACGAAGAGCGTTGGCGTTCTCACCTTCTAAGCGAAGCCAGTCATATTCCGGGGTCTCGCTAATGCGGATATTCTTACGATATGCATACATAACATTTGCACCGAGCTGGACATCCACCTTACCGAAACTCATCTTTCCGATAGCTCCGAGGTCAAAACCGGATACACGTTGTTTTTCATAGTTTATCCAAGGCACGAATGAACTCTCCGACCAATTTGTTCCGAGATAGCTGGGATAAAAGTTGGTAGCTCTTACGGGAAGTCCGTCAAACACAGTATTGAAATAATTTGCCTGGAACGACAGAGAGTTTTGCCAAAGCGAACCATTGACACCTAAATTGAATTCTCTGCGTTTAACAAACGTGAGATCGCGGTTTGCACCTTGCTTTGAAGTGTATTTCTGAGAACTACTTGCATCACTCCATCCCCAATAGTTACCAGTCGGAGTATATTTGCTTGTCCATAGATAATACTTATCGTCGAAACCTGAATCACCAATATTTCCAGTAATGTCGATATCTTCAAGAATCTGTCCGAATGTGGCGTTGATTGCAAGTTCGTCAAGCACTGAAGAATCCTTGAACCATTCTTCCTGACTTATTCGCCATCCTATAGTTCCCACAGGAGAGATGCCAGAACGCTTACCGGGTGCGAATACCGATGAATGGTTAAGTGCACCATTGAATTCAGCATAATAGCGATGATCGTAGTTGTAAGCCGCGCGTAGAGCTAAGCTAGCATTGGTCTGATTGTGGTAGATACCAGACCGTGATTTTTTGAACATGTGTGCCACAAGATTTGCATCGACATTGTGAACATCACTAAAACTACGCTTATAGTCGAACTGACCACTGAACATCATTGTCTGAAGTTCAATCGAATTTCCTACCTGCTGAGTTCCTGTGCTTTTATCAACGCCGAACTTTGTAAGACTCTCAATCACGTCTTTACCTCCGTAGTTAGTCCAAGAAGCTTGATATACAGCATAGTCGTTATTTATAGACGAATTATACTGAGTATTATAGTCAACCGCGCCACGAACCACGAATGAGAGTCCGTCAGTCAGTTTGGCAAGATTCAAACGTATTCCGGCATCGAACTGCATCTGGCGTATAGTCTGCTTTGTGTAGCCTGCTGCATACATAGCAGCAAACGGGTTTGTTTGATGGTTCTGAGTGCCACCAAGAAGATACTTACCGTCGATTAGATACTTGGATCCGTTGACATAAGTCCAACTATTTTTATCGTTTTCTTCAATAGCGCTTATTGGAATGAGAGGTACTAGAGGATTTGATCCTGGCTCTGTTGGACGCATGGTAGCAGACTCGCTCCAGAAATTTGAATTGTCATAGCGATTGTCCCAGAATGTTGCGCTTGTGTTGACCCAGCCTGTAACCCAATCATTGAGTGTCAGGTCAATGTTGCCACGAATGTAGAGACGGGTTGTGCCATTCTTCTTTCCCTCACCGAAATTCATTATAGAATTAGTATGGTTAAGACCTATCATGGCAAAATACTTAGCATATTTACCACCGCCACGGAACTCTGCTTGGCCCTCGTATTTCATGTAGTGACTCTTGACATAGTCTTCGGAGAAGAAGTTGATGTCAGGATATTTCCACGGATTTGATTTTGAGGCATAGCGATAGATATCTTCATCGCTAAAAGCAGGTGTTAGACCATCGTTTGCCCTGGCCTCATTATAGAGGGTCATGTATTCAGCAGAACCGAGATACTTTGTATAAGACTTAGGCGTATGAAGAGTTGCGGTGCCGCGAACGCTCACCTGAAGTCCGGTCTGATTGCCACGTTTTGTATTAATAAGAATAACACCCTTTGAAGCAATGCTTCCGTAAAGGACTACTGCCTGTGCCCCTTTGAGGAAAGAAATAGACTCAATTTCCTGAGGTACTATGTTGCTTGCATCGCGAGGGACACCGTCAATGAGCACAAGAGCATCGCCCATGTCCCACAACTGACCATTATAGCCAGTAACAAGACCTTGCATATAATTGAGACTGCCAGTGGTGTAGCTTTTCTCCTGCAGTTCTTCTACATTGATAGTGGAGACACCTCCAAGCACATCCGTTGCATCAGAAGTGCGGAAAGCAAGCTTCACCTTCCCACCTAAGGTGTCTGCAACCTCCGGCATATCTGCTTTTTGAGCGACTGCCACGGGAGCCAGACACATAGAAAGCACGATGGGGAATATGATATTATATGATCTTTTCATTATGAATAGCTTTTATTGTTAAATCACCATCCCGGATTCTGTCCGAATTCAACGTACATCTTAGTATCGTTGACCTTCAGAGGAAGCCACCAGTGCTTTTCTGAGAAATTACGAGTCAATATCACCTCTTCGTGATATCCTATGACTTCGGAAAGATTCGGGTCTTCGGTATTCACACCTACCGAAGAATCACTTTCGATACCAGTAAGATCACCCACACGGGAGAATTCGATAGATGTCTTCTTATTATATCCATCTTTGTCCTGAAGAAGCCAGCGACGGAGGTCGTTGAAACGATGGCCCTCAAAAGCAAGCTCGACAGCTCTCTCTCTGCGCACCTCGCTCATAAACTTATCAAGCGAACCTGTGTAAGATGCACTTACATGGTCCACACCGGCACGATCACGAAGTTTATTGATAGCATCTTCGGCAGTAAGACCACAACTGCTGCTCTTGCCGGCAGCTAATCCTGTTGCTTCAGCAACAGATTCGGCATACATCAGATAAATATCAGCAAGGCGCATATATGGAATCAACATATGATTCTGTGCACTGTAGTTGCCAGCACCCTGATTGTCCCACTGGTTAAAATCATCGCGAACGAACTTATAGTTGAGGTAACCTGTACGACTTCCGTTCTGTTCATCGCGCATATTGCCACCGGTATATAGAGGGGCATAGCGGAATGGATCGGCCTTTTTGTTGCCACCAAGTTCTACCTTCGATCCGTCATGACGGATATCGTGATAGAAACGGGGGTCACGATCTTTCCAAGGATGACTCTTATCAAAACCAGAGTCTGGATCATCAAGAGGAAGACCATTTGCCATTCCATAGAAGTTTACATAGTTGGCGCAAGGGTAAAAACCTACAGCCTTCTCTGGGTCAAGATCTTTGGATCCATAAGTACGTGTCTGATTCCAGTTTGAACGGTTCCAGTCCCACGATAATGGTCGGAAAATCGCCTCGGTTGATCCAGGCACTAATCCACCTTTGTTGTGAGTAAGGAAAAGATCCTTGTAATTCTTAAACTCCACAAGTTTATATTGCATCTGACCCGTCTCGGAAAGAGTCACAACCTCACCGAGTGCCTCAGCAGCAAGTTTTGCATACTCCTTATTATAGTCGGAGGAGCCTGTAGACTCGCGATTCATCAACGGACTGGCTGCCCAAAGATAGTTTTTACCGAGATAAGACAGTGCCATCACCTTGTTGATTCGATATTCATTGTTGCCTTTCGTTGCCGCACCCACAGCCTTTTCATCCCAATTAATAGGAAGAAGTTCTACTGCTTCCTTAAGATCTGCAGCGACCTTATCGGCACACTCATGGTAGCTGAGCCTCGGCATATTTACCTTACCACTTCCGAGCACTTCTTCGATGTAAGGGAGTCCACCAAAATACTGCATCAGTTCGAAGTGAAACCAGCCGCGGAAGAAGAGCAACTGTCCTTTTATCACGTTTCTCTCTTCTTGGGTTGCTTCCAGAAGAAGATCTAAATTTGCAAGACCGATGTTACACTTACGGATGCCATACCAGCAACTCTGCCACAATGAAGGAGAATTGCTCGGACTGAAGCTTCCAGGAGAGAAACTATTGATATCCATCCAGCCGCACTGCCAGCCGTCGTATTGCGACTGCCATCCCCAAAAGTCTCCGTTGTCGACTTTGTAGCCCATCATATAATTTACGTTGGTGCTGATGATTTCATCGTCGCCCCAGTTAAATGAGTTGTTCCAGTAGCACTTGCAGAAATCGGGCACCAGATAATAAAGTTCCTCTACGAAACCCTGGAAATTTCTGAAGTTCTTGAAAGCCATGTCTTCCGAGATATCGCTTTCAGGAGCCTTGTCGAGATAGTCCGTGCAGGCTGTAAATGACGCGGAGACCGTCATAGCCGCAACGGCACCATATATATATTTCTTGATATTATTCATAATAAGTGTGATTAGATATTGAATCTTATGCCCAGATTAAAGCGACGCATTGTGGGATAACCTGGACTGGACACATCCCAGTTAGACTCGAAGTCGTCGGGCATATGATGATATTGCCAGAGATTATTGCCACTGAGATAGATTCTTAAGTCTTTCAATCCGATCTTTCTAATCCAGCCTTCAGTCCATGTATACGCGATTTCAAGATTCTTCAGACGAATATACGATCCGTCATAGTGATTGAAACGCACATCATAACCACCATTGTAGTTTGGTTTAGAATTCCAATATGGCATCGGTCTGTCGGCATCGGTAACACCTACACCCCACCATGAGAAGTCTTTATAGTATGTATCCAGACGGTTATTGAATGGTTCTGTATATGCCACGGTTCTCTGCACACCTGTCACGCCATAGAACTGAACCATTACGCTCCAGCCTTTCCATTCCCAACCGAGAGTCGCATTATAGGTATTACTAGGAGTGCTTGTGTATCCGTATGGAGCTTTGTCAAACGAGTTTATCACGCCATCGCCATTGTAGTCAGAAATTACAAGTACACCGGGTAGCTTAAGATTGTCGTTTGAATCAAACGTTGTCATACCAATCACATCGTCCCAACTCTGTGTATAGCCAGCATCGTAGAAGATACGGTCCTGACCAATCTGGAATCCCGCCTCTTTCTGGTAAGCTTCCTTAAGAGCTGGTTCATCCTTGTCAATAATCTTGTTGGTAGCGTGGGTCATGTTGAAATTACCCCATGCCCTCATGCCATTTGAAAACATTTTGTTGATGCGCAATTCAAGTTCGTAACCCTTGCTTTCGACCTTACCGAGATTGGCAGCAGGCGCACTACCACCAAAATAAGTAGGTATTGAACGTGATGAGCCGTTTACTATGATATCATGACGCTTTTCTTTGAACAATTCCACTGTTCCTGCCACAAGGCCATTGAATACTGAGAAGTCAAGACCAAGATTCTGTTTGAGAGCCTTCTCCCAATGTAGATCTGGGTTACCTTCTACCGAAACCTTGTAACCGCTATAAGGGGAAGTAATAGTATTTGAGAATGTCACCGGACTAGTAGTAACCCACTGGGTTGCATATGCCCAACGATTGCCTGCGGCGTCATCACCGACTTCACCTATTGAGTAACGGATTTTAAAGTTGTCAAGCCAATTGCGACTCCAATCCATGAATTTCTCTTCGCTTAGGCGCCAACCGACAGCTCCTGAATTAAAGAAATCAAAACGATAATCATTGCTAAACTTCTCTGAACCATTGTATGCGCCATTGTATTCTACGAAATAACGCTCAGCAAAATTATAAGTGGCGCGGAAAGCCCAGTCTTCACGATAGCGTGTGAATTCAGAACCATAAGAATGTTCCGTACGGTTGAAAACACCCATAGCTGTCACATCGTGCTTTCCAAACTGTCTGCCATAGTAAAGTTGAGCCTGATAGAAGAGATGACGCTGAAGCGCACCTGTATTGATATAGCCACCATCAACACTCCAACGACGGTCTTCACTGAAGTCAAAGCCACTGGTTGTGACTTGTTCACGATATTGCACCTCGCCGGTAGCGGGATTAATCCACTTTTTTTGAGGTGTATAATAATTCTCGTTGATACCTCTTCCGTCTTCCACCATTATGTTGTCCCATGACACAGACGCATTAGCTGAAAGACCGGGAGTAATAAATGAAAGATCCTGGCTGAGTGTGAAGTCAGTTGTCACACGAGTCTCTGTGTGCTTCTGAACACCATTGTTTGAAAGATTGAGAATTGAATTGGTAACACTCTGGTCGTCGGGTCCGTAATAACCGAAAGTGCCATCAGAATAAATAGGCATAAACACATCTGGCGGGGCTGTGTAGGCTGCCGTCCACATTCGGCTCTCAAACCATGCGCCGGAACTTCCTCTGGGGCTCTGCTTCTGACCATGAGAACCTGCGAGATTCACCTTGAACACAGTTGATCTTGTAATCTGGAAATCAAGATTGGAGCGGAAGTTTATTCGGTCGTATCCGTAACCCGAATTATAGCCTCGTCCTGTGTCGTATGTCTTAAAGATATCTCCCTCATGCAGGAAGTCTAAAGCTGCGTAGTATTTCACGAATTTCGTACCACCACGAACGCTGATGTTTGGATTGTAGGAGAATGCTGATTTTTTAAACATCATATCCTGCCAGTCTACATTGGGATAACGCTCCGACTCCTCAAGGCTCGATGGATTGCGATACTTCTCGATAGTAGAAGCAGACGTGATGTCTAACCATGACTCAGGAGTAAGGCCAAGTTCACGTTCTATAATTTTGTTTCTCATATAGAGCGCTTCCGCAGAGCCAGCAACACTCGGCACATCGGAGACCACTTTCATAGTTGCATTGAAGTTAACGCCTATTTCCGCACGTCCCTCTTTACCTCGTTTGGTCGTGATAAGAATCACACCGTTGGCACCCTTCACGCCATAGACCGCTGTAGCTGATGCGTCCTTCAAGACTGAAAGAGTCTCAATCGAGTTAAGGTCAACAGAACTCATCGGACGCTCCACACCGTCCACGAGCACTAAGACACCGCTACCACTGTTCCATGTTGTTTTTGCACGGATCACGATATCGGGATCTTCATCGCCAGGCTGGCCGCTCTTAGCCATTGTAATGACACCGGGCACGTTACCCGTAAGAGCGCCACCAACGCTTGTCACACCACCTGAATGCATCAGCGTCTCACCAGTGGTCTGAGCAATAGCACCGACCACAGATGCCTTCTTTTGCTGACCGTAGCCGACAACCACAAGCTCGTCAAGCGCACTTGCGTCATTCTTCATTACTACATTCACCATGGTGCGTCCGTTGATCTTTTCAAGAAGCGGAGTCATTCCCACATACGTGAATCGCAGTTCACTCTTCTTGATGTTTTTAACATCAATTTGGAAGTTGCCATCAATGTCTGTCACCGTGCCATCGGAGGTTCCGACTACCATCACAGTTACACCAATCAACGGCTCTCCAGAATCGTCAGTAACATTACCACTGACAGTCTCTGCCACAGCCTGTGAGACTCCGGCAAGAAACAAGGCCAGAAGCAATGTCATGCTTCGGAAAACTGTTTTGTAATTTTTCATGTTTATAAGTATTAGTAATATGTATAACTATTTTTTTCATTCAAGGTTAGAGGCATACGGACCAATAACAGTGCCAGTAAAGCCACCGGCAACAGCCGTCGATGTATAGCCAGCATCAACATTGTCGGTTAGAAGTTGCCAGTTTTCTCCTCCGTCGAGCGAATAGTGAAATTCTAATTTCAGTCCTTTTCCCTTCACTTTAAGGTCTATTGTTGCAATTTTTGCATCTATCTTCTCCTCTGCAAGAACATTCTTACCTTTATCTGTCTGCTTACGGAGCTGAATATAATTATCATCTCCTTTTTTAACACGCGCAAGATAATACTGATGAGTCTCATCTTTAAGCATGAGTATGCCTGCGCTCTGATTATCGTGTTCAGGAATAAACGTCATACTTGAGAAGGCCTCGAAATCGTGATGGTTTAGTCTTCGGCACACATATGGAAGTTCAGCCATATCAGAGGATTTGACATCAGCACATTTCAATGTAAGACATCCAGGATTGTCAGTAAGTGAATAGTAAGAGGCTGCCGGTCCACGAAGAGTCATCCATTCCTTGCCGAGTTTGTCTTGGTTGAAATCTTCCTTGCGAGAATAATTACCAAAAGTCACTTCATCGCCTCTCTCTACACCTGGTTTATTTACAATAAGTGGCACCGTCTCACCCTCATTTAGGAAATAAGGCCAACCATCATCGGTCCACTTTACAGGCAACATAAAAGTTTCGCGTCCGAGATTCTCCTTATCATTAGACACCGGACGCACTGCCAAAAACACGCCCCACCAGTCGCCTTCGAGTGTCTGTACCAAATCTGCATGACCAGCACAAGTAACAGGATCATTTCGTTTTGGGTCAAGAGTTCGCTGTGTGAGAATTGGATTTCCTTCATATGCAACATATGGTCCAAAAGGAGTTTTACCACGATATATAACTTCACTATGCCAAGTGGAAGTACCACCCTCAGCAGTCATAAGATAATACTCTCCATTCACCTTATATATGTGTGGACCCTCACACCATATAGGTTTCTCTTCAGGACGACATCCCTTGTTGACCACTATTTTCCGCTCGCCTACACATTTGTCTGTAGCGCTATCAAACTCTACCACTCTAACTGTTCTGTGTCCTGGATACTCGGGATTTGCATCAGGAGCATCGTCATTGTTGACAATATATCCCTTGCCATCTTCGTCAAAGAAAAAAGCTGGGTCTATACCCTGCACTTCAGGAAGCATGATTGGGTCTGACCACTCACCAAACGGATCTTTTGTTTTTACAAAAAAATTACCGGCTCCTACATTTGTGGTTATCATATAGTAGGTTTCATTGGCCGGATTATACGCAATATCCGGTGCAAATATTCCTCCACTCACATGCTGCTTCTCAAGATTCTGAAGCTGCGATGGACGACTCAGCACATTCCCTATCTGCTTCCAATTAACAAGATCTCTACTGTGGAACAAAGGTACTCCTGGAAAGAACGTAAAAGTAGAAGTTGCAAGGAAATAATCGCCCTTTCCATTGGTACATATCGATGGGTCTGAATACCAACCGGCAAGTATCGGATTGTAGAAAGAACTGTTGTCGGGCAGCGGATTTGCATTGTAGATAGAATCGTTGCCTGAATAGTCAAACGATTCGAAAATTGCCACTGAACTCTGAGGACTCACTGATTGAGTCTTACCAGACGCACAACTAACAATAGCCAATGCTGCAAATGCAACGGGTATTGAAGAAATGATGTTTCTCATGATGATTACAAGTTGATCTTTTAAATTCTCATAACATTTCAATGCAAAATTAAACATTTATAACATTATTCAATCCCAAACTCATTTCTAATGCGTACAAATTTGTAATAATCGCGCATAAAAGCATCTCATATTTGTTTAAATTTGTTTCATATTTTCTCTACCACATTAATACTCTGCATGTTAACAAAAACAACAACAGAGCCCGTCAAAAATCACTCGACATCCAAATTCTATCATGTATTCACCTCTGGAGAAGCTGAATCACTCAGATATTTGCTTCGATATTCGGATGGAGTATAACCGGTGAATTTCTTGAAAACCGTAGAAAAATGAGGTTGGCTATTGTAACCTACCATGTACGCTATCTGAGTGATTTCAATATCCGGTTTACGTAGCAACTGCGATGCCCTCTTAAGCCGAATATTTCGGATAAAATCGCTCGGAGTGATACCTATCGCTTCCTTCATCTTTCGATGCAAATGTGCGCGGCTTATGCCGGCCTCAATTGACAACTGTTCCACATTAAATTCCGGGTCGGATATATGTCTTTCAGTCACCTTCATCACTCGATCCATTAGAATTTCGTCATTACCCTTAACCTCTGGATAAATAATCTTACCATCAGTGTCTGACACACCACTGGCTTTACCCTTAACTTTCTGCCTATTATCAATCAGATTGTCGATCAGCGATTCGAGTTCCTCAAGAGTAAATGGTTTGCCGAGATAGCCGTCTGCACCGCATTTCCAACCAGACATTCGATCAGAGACCTCACATTGAGAACTGAAAAGAATCACCGGAATATGCGCTGTTGAATCGTTATGCTTCAATCTTTTCAGAAGTTCAAGACCGTCAAGTCCTGGCATCTTTACGTCGCTCACGACTATATCCGGGACATTATCAAGTATCATCTTCAATGCATTATTACCATCCGCTGCTTCCGAAACTTTATAATGTTCTGACAGTTGACGCTTCAGATATATTCTGAGTTCATCATGATCGTCGACTATAAAGACGCGTTTCATAGTTTTAGACTTCTTTGGAGAGTCAATGACTGAGTCCATTGATGATGACTCTACTGCTGTTACTATATCATTGCTTCGCTCAGCAGAACGTTCAGTAGAGTCAACACCGGAAAGCTCTTCGTTTGAATAAACCTTGAGAGAAAGAGGGATAAAAACAGAAAATACGCTTCCTTTCTCGCCATCTATACGGTTGTGTCCTTCGATTCTGCCGTGATGAAGTTCGGCAAGGCCACGACACAAGTCCAAACCTATTCCAAAACCGGAAGTGGCATCACCGTTTTTGACCTGATAGAATCGCTCAAACACTTTAGACTCCAATTTCGGATCAAGTCCTATTCCTGTGTCGACCACATCAATTCGCAAACAACTCCCGATTCTCTCGTCATCGAAGGCACTTGTCATAACTTTCACACGACCTCCCTTTGGAGTAAATTTCATAGCATTGGAAATAAGATTTACCAATATTTTGTCTACATTATCGCGATCAAGCCATATTTTTTCTCCTACGAATTTATTTTCATATTCAAGAACCAGACCACTCTGCTGCGCCTGGGGTTTGAACAGGTCCACAAGATCACCGACAAACAGAGCAACATCAGTTTTCTTGCACGATAAGCTCATCTTCCCCTTATCAAGCTTCCTAAGATCAAGCATTTGATTCACAATACTTAGAATCCTTTGCCCGTTACGCTTTATAGTCTTTAGCTCACGCTTTACATCATCACCGAGCGGACGCCTTATCAACTCTTCTATCGGGCTAAGCATCAATGTTATGGGCGACCGTATATCGTGTGAAAGATTCACAAAGAGTTTGATTCTTGCGTCATTCTCTCTTTCAATCCTTCTTTTCTTGAAAAGTATTAACACAAGATAAAGGATTCCAGCAAACAGAAGGACATATATTATCATTGCCACTGGCGATAGATACCATGGATAAGCCACTTTTATTCTCACTTTCAATAAAGGAGACAATTCTCCGTATTCTATACCCTGTATCTGCAACAAATGTTCTCCTGGAGATAAATTCGGCAAATGAATCTCGTTCTCACCTGGTCTATTCTCATTCCAGGTCTTTTCATCATTACCTATTCGCCATCTCCATATGATATTGGAAGCATCTCGAAAATCCATGGTTGTAAGCCGAACCCTCATAGAATTGTCATTAGTCGGCAAGTTAAGCACTTCGGGATGCAGGGCATCCCCCTCTATCATAAATCTGCTGTCAATTTTGTCAGACGGCACAATTCTGCGACCATTTAAATATATAGCAGATATTTTCGGACCACATCCTGTCCATCCGTCAACCGATATATAATCCGGATCAAACTCTGTAAAGCCAAGATCTCCAATAAAATAAATATCATTTCCTTCAGCAGCTTCTATAGAATGATAGAATGCATTCTCCCGTAGTCCAAAAGCACCATAGAATGTAGAAATTTTCTTTGTTGCAGCATCTTGATAAGACAAGCCATTGACAGTTCCAATCCACCGTCCACCTTTGTTGTCTGTCTCAATCGTTCTTACTTCATTATCCGACAATCCGTCTGGAGAAGCATAACGCATCGCTTTCCCTGTTTTTAGACTATATTCTATCAGGCCCTGACTTGTTCCAACCAATAGAATACTGTCACCGACCGATGTGAGTGCATTAACAGTAGCGTTGCTGACAGGAATTGCGTCAACATTTACTATTATGTTACTCTGCAAGTCGTAATATCCAAGACCTCCATAGAACCCCATCCATAGTTTTTCATCTGAAGTTTTATGAAGCACATTGACATATTCATTTAGTAGGCCTTTTTCATCTTCACTTGCTTTAAACCATTTTTTTTCACCGGTAGACAAACCATAGCGCATCACCCCTTTGCCATGCACACCAACAAAGATATCACCATCACCCACAGATTCCACTTGAAGCGACAGATAATTGCCCGGGATATCCACAATTTTTCGCCATTTTCCTGACGACATTGAAAGTTCCAAGACTCCCTGCATTGGAATTCCAATGAGAAATCGGTCATCTTCAATATGTTTTATTGTTGTGATTCTCGCATTTTTCGGCACAGTATAAGTACGAAGCAACACACCACGAGGGGAAATCAGGCTGAGACGACCCTCAGTTGCTATTAAGAGATTACCATTCCACAACGACAAGCAATCGATACCACCATTGAAATCTTCATAATAATCGGAAAGAGCATGGTATGTAAAAGGAATGCCATGTGGCGGCACCATAAGTATTCCTCTATAATCGCAACCAATCCATAATGTATTATTTGGCGCACAGAACACTGCTGAGACCTTTGATTTACCAACATCAATCATTGGTGAATAAAAATTATCGCATCGTTCGATTGTGTCTGCACCAGGTCTGATGCGAAGCACCCCACCCTTTAGAGTCCCTGCATACACAAGCCCATCTGCAGAACTGCTGGAAGAAAACTTGAGCACATGAGCAGGTTGACTAGCGTTCAGTCTACTAAGAAGTTTCGACCGAGTGTCAAGCCTGAATATATCTTCACCTACGTTTATCAAAAGATTTCCGTCAGACTCCAGTTCTATATCGTTGATATAAGAATTTCCGACCTTTACAATCGTTTGCGAACCATTTTTTGATATGATATTCACATTGCCGTTAGAATCACCGATAAAAATAGTGCCGTCTGAGCCGCATTCCAAAGTATTAAACGCAGTCTGAGCAGTCAGATGCGGCATATATTTCACTGCCTCCATCTCACCGTTTTCTTTCTCATTAATCACATACAATCCATGGCCGCTACAAATAAACATAATGGTACCGTCTCGTTGTTCATCTACTGCAATTATATAGCCATGAAAGGGTTCTGATTGAAACGACACCGAGTTAAACGAGTCGGTAAGAGGATCATAAAGATTCAGACCATTAGCTGTTGCTACCCACATCCGCCCCTTGCTATCCAACAGAAGGTCAAGTGTACGATGATCGGAAAGCGAGGATTCCGACCTCTCATCTTGCGTATAGAGATCATATTCTATTCCATCGAATCGAATGAGACCGCGTTTTGTTCCAATCCAGAGGAAACCGTTTCTGTCAAGACAAAATTCCGTATATTCGCTTGCCTTGACCTTCGGAGAGTCAAAAAATACTCCTGTATGCGGTGACACGTCGGCTCCGTATGCCGAAAAAAAAGCAGATAACAATAATATTGAAATAGAAATGCAGATTATTCTCATGATTTGTTAGTAAGGTTATCGTCGTATTATTTGTATAAGACTATATTTCTTGTTTGCAAATATAAAATTTATTTTTCAATTGTTAATAAACGTCTCACGTATAATATCCCAATATGATACAAATATTAACATTTATAATACAATTTTGCATACGTTTGCAGATAACACAATTGGCAAAACCTGCATAGATAACATATTTTTCTCGGTATATAACAATTAAAAATGCATTTGCAACACTACGCGAAGTCAGGTTTGTTTATAATTTTATATCTTTGCAATTGAAACATCTAAAACCAATTATACACATATGCTTAACCAACTCATTATGAAAAAGACTCTGACATTATTGATGGGCGTGCTCTTCATGAGCTCATGTACAGCTGAAACCCTTACACTCAAAGACGCGTTCAAAGACAAGTTTTTAATTGGTGTAGCAGTCAACCAATGGCAATGCTCCGGTGAAGATTATCGCGGTGCAGAAACTGCTAAAAAACATTTCAATTCCATTGTAGCGGAAAATGTCATGAAATGCGAAGCAATACACCCTGAAGAAAATACATATTTCTGGGATGATGCAGACCGCTTTGTGGAATTCGGAGAACAAAATAATATGTTCATTGTCGGTCATTGCCTTTTGTGGCATTCACAACTTGCTCCATGGTTTTGTAAAGATTCAGTTGGCAATTTGGTCGATCCACAAACTCTGCGCGACAGAATACGCGATCATATCCATACAATCGTGAGTCGATATAAGGGACGCATTCATGGTTGGGATGTGGTCAATGAAGCGATTGAAGACAATGGAGACTACCGCAACAGCGACTTCTACAAAATTCTTGGCGAGGAATTTATTCCACTCGCATTCCAATATGCCCATGAAGCTGATCCGGATGCAGAACTATATATCAACGACTACAGCATGAACAACATTGGCAAGCGAGACAGATATGTAAAGATTGTCAACGACATGAAGTCTAAAGGAATACGCATTGACGCCATTGGAATGCAGAGCCATATGGGACTTGACTATCCAAGCCTTACAGACTATGAAAACTCAATTAAGGCATTTGCTTCCACCGGATGCAAGGTAATGATAACAGAACTAGACATGGGAGCACTACCTTCTGTCAATCGAGGAGCTAACATTTCCGACACTGTTGCTTATCAGAAAGAACTAAACCCATATCCCGACAAACTGCCGGCCAATGTTTCCGAGCGATGGAACAATCGTATGGATGAACTGATGACTATATATCTGCGCCATGCCGATGTTATCTCGCGGGTCACCGCTTGGGGTGTCTCCGATGGCGACAGCTGGCGCAATGATTGGCCTGTGCGTGGACGCCGCGAATATCCTCTATTATTCGACCGTGATTACAATATAAAACCATTTCTCCACAAATACCTTAATAATAAATGAATAATCGAGCTATATTAATTGCAATATTTTCACTCGTTGCAGTTTTCGCTTCAACAACATCTGCAAGTGAAAATCAAGATTTTACCACAGCTTCCACCAACATTCCAGAGGCAGAATATCCAAAGGTCGGAGCTGATGGCAGTGCACATTTCAGGATTTTCGCTCCTGATGCAAAGGATGTTAAAGTCGACATCTGCGGTCACAAATATGACATGACACGCGATCAAGACGGATATTGGGCAACCACTACAAATCCGCTCGTGGTTGGATTCCATTATTATTTTATAAATATCGATGGAGTTAATGTGGTGGATCCGTCAAGCGAAGCATTCTACGGATGCGGGCGCATTGCAGGCGGCATAGAAATTCCTGAAGACAACGAATCAGCCGCATACTATACGTTCAACCCAGACATTCCTCACGGACAAGTGAGAGAATGTCAATACTATTCAAAAACCGAACAACAGCCCAGAAGATGCTTCGTATACACACCTGCCGAGTATGAAACCAATACATCTGTTAGATATCCGGTATTATATCTTCAGCATGGGATGGGAGAAGATGAACGAGGTTGGCATCAACAGGGAAAGATGGCTAATATTCTCGACAACCAGATTTCTGCAAAAAAATGCAAGCCGATGATAGTGGTGATGGACTACGGCAATTGTGGATACATACACGGAACCCGCAAGGGGGAAAGTCGCGACCAGTTCGGAGCTTCATTCACTTCCATCCTTCTGAATGACATAATTCCATTTATCGATTCCACTTTCCGCACACTAACCGACCGCGACAACAGAGCTATGGCAGGTCTTTCATGGGGTGGACACCAAACGTTTGAAACCACATTGAGAAACCTCGATAAATTCTCACATATCGGATCTTTCAGTGGAGCTCTTTTCTTCCTCGCCAACGGCATTGAAAATGCTTATGACGGAATATTCACCGATGCCAATAAATTCAACAAAAGAGTCCACACTCTCTTTATAGGAATTGGCACAGAAGAGAATTTCGGAAGCGACAAGATAAGCGAAGCCCTTAATTCATCAGGCATAAAACACACATATTATGAATCGCCAGGAACTCACCATGAATGGCTCACTTGGCGCAGATGTCTCAATGAATTCCTTCCTCTAATTTTCAACTAACAAAAATATTAAGCATAAAAAATTATCGGTCTCGGATGCATCCAAGACCGATAATTTTTATCTGGAAACTTTTATGCAGTTTCCGCAATAAAGTTGTTTATAAACAACTTCCTTATATCTATTCTTTTACAAATGGTTTTAAATCTTTTACAGCATCAGCCACAGTGATGCGTTTTCCTCCATTGTCCAAATCAATAAGCACGTAGCGGTCATTACCCATTCCAAGTTCCTTCATATATGAAAGCTGACGCAATCCATGGCGACTTTCTATGCGTTCCACAAGGTCGTGATGCTCAGCTTCTGTCATTGCATATACGATATCTACACAAGCCTGGTCGAGGGCTAAAATATCTGTTGAAGAAAGAATTCCAACGTTTGGTGTCACTACCGGAGCAGCTCCAGTTCCTTCACAGTCGCAAGACACTGACATATTGCGCATCACATTTACATAAGTAATATTATCGCCGAAATAGTCAACTACAGCCTTTGTAGATTCTGTCATTCGCTCCATAAATTTCTCCTCTGTAGCATCCCATGGATTATTCTGTCCAGGAGTAGAGTGTATCCACCCCTTCCCTATTCGTCCATCGGCACATCCTATGCCGATATTCTTGTTGCTACCACCGAAACCACCCATTGCGTGTCCTTTGAAATGAGTGAGAACAACGAGAGAATTGTAGTTTTTCAGATGACTCCCAAACGCCATTTTATCAAACCATTTGCCTCCATTTACCGGAAAAGTCACTGTGTCATTCTCATCAAGAATATCAACCGAGCAGAAAGTCCAACCATTAACTTCCAGCGTCTTGCGATGCTGTTCTGTAGTATAGCGATCACCCTTGTAGTATGTATTGGTCTCTACAATACTTGCATCCGGAAGATATTTGCCCATCAAAGACTTAACCCATTCAGAAGGAATAATATTCGGACCATTCTGTTCTCCTGTATGGAGTTTCACAGCTATATTGCCATTAATTTTGCCACATACTTGCTCATACGCCTTAGCGAGACCTTCCGCGCTGAGATTTCGAGTGAAATATACCACAGACTCGTTGCCCGAGCGTTCTTCATACGGCAGATACTTATTTCCATCTGATCCTGCCGTAGGTGCATTCTGAGCCAATGCTGTTCCAGCCATTACGGCTGCAATCAAGGCAACTGATATTCGTTTCATATTTTACAAATTTTAATATTTATAGTCATTACCTTCAAGTATTAACATATATCACAATCTAATATCATAGACCTGTCATATTCTACGCAAAATTACACAAAAGATCGAAATAATCTAAAGTTTTAAAGGCAAAAATATAAAAGAATCAACAAAAGACATAAGACAATTTAACAAATTTAACATAAGTATTGCCATAAAACCAATCTACCTTTTTGTTTACAATAAAACATCTAATAGAAAACAATAACCAACACTATGACCAGAATTCTACTTCTTACACTCGCAATAATATCAACTATCAATTCTTTCTCCACATCACACAAAGCCCCACATACTTCTGACACTTGTGTATATGGTCGTGTATTTCCGGAACGAAACGATGACTTTGCTTGGGAAAACGACCTCGTGGCATTCCGTGCCTATGGTCCGAAAACTCAAAATAATGGAGAGAAATCTTTTGGATATGATATTTTCACCAAATATCCGGATAAAGGTCTTGTGCTTGAGGAGCTATACGGCAATCAATGCAGTTCGGACAACTGGGCGAAGGTTGATTCTCTCAAAAAAATAGACCGAAAACTTGCTAAAGATTATGAAAATTCCTTTACATATCATATAGACCACGGCAAAGGAATGGACTGCTACGCTGTTGGGCCTACTCTTGGGTGTGGCGTTCCGGCCATTATGGATGGAGATAGCATCTGCTATCCATGGTGCTACTCTACGATAAAAATATCTTACAACGAACCCAATCAGATCTCCGCAATTCTGACATTCAATCCTGTCACAATCGGAGGTGACACCATAATAGAGAAACGTACCATCACCCTCGATAAAGGCTCGCACCTAAACTATAGCGAAGTGTCTTACAATGGAATATCCAGACCCATCACTGTAGTCACCGGATTTCCCCGACGTAACAATCCGAAAACATTCTCTTCACTGCCAGATGGAATAATAGCACTTGCCGACCCTACACAAGGAGATAACAACGGTAAAATTCTTGTAGGTCTGCGAATGCTCAACACAGCTGATTCAATATTTGAAAAAGACGGACACACTCTGATTTCAACCACAATACACCCAGGTGAAAAGCTCCGTTACTTTTGGGGATATGCTTGGAGCAAAACAGACATCCAGACTCTAACAGAATGGGTAGAATACCTCTTTGGATTTTCAACAGAAAACTATTAACCAATACGATTTGACACCAGGTTGCGACAGCAATCGCCTAATTTTGCACCATAAATCAGAGGTTAATGCCTTTGAATGTAGACAGTTCCTATAATCGAAAAATACTCTTTCGATTATAGCGACCATAATTGTGCAATTCGTGAAGAAATAGTATTTCTAAAAAAACTTAAAACAAATGGAAATCCTCAATTCTCTGCTTTTCATGCTCAACGAGATGTCACCATACATCTTACTTGGATTCCTAATAGCCGGAATGATGCATGCCTTTATTCCTCGCTCTACATTCGCCCACCATCTCTCCGGCACCGGATGGAAAGCGGTAGTAAAATCCGCACTGGTCGGGATTCCCCTACCCCTCTGCTCCTGTGGAGTACTACCCACAGCAATCGCCATGAAACGCAACGGAGCTTCAAAAGCGGCTTCTACATCATTCTTGATAGCAACACCGCAAACCGGTGTAGACAGCATAGCAGCCACATGGTCACTTCTTGGACCGGCATTCGCAGTAATCCGTCCGATTGCAGCCCTAGTTACGGCCTTCTTCGGTGGCATCGCAGTTGGAAAGACTGAAGACAAGGCATCGGAACATCCTCATTCCCACTCACATGCAACTGACAATAAAGAGAAAATCGAAGGATTTGCTAATAAGTGCAAAGTGGCACTCCGCTATGGATTTATTGACCTTGTTGGAAGCATCGGGGCATGGCTCGTGGCAGGACTTCTGATTGCCGCTCTCATCACAGTATATGTGCCAACAGACTTTTTTGCGATTCTCGGTAAGAACTCTATAGTTTCTATGATTGCCGTACTCATCGTGGCAATACCGATGTATGTATGCGCCACCGGATCAATTCCTATAGCAATGTCGCTGATGATAAAAGGGCTCTCTCCAGGCACTGCTCTTGTACTTCTCATGGCTGGTCCTGCCGCTAACTTCGCATCTTTCACCCTCATAGCTCGTGAGATGGGAAGAAAAGCAGCAGTGGCCTATCTCATCTCAATCATCATTGGAGCCATGACGTTTGGTCTTCTTACTGACTGGCTTCTTCCGTCACAATGGTTTTCACTCTCCGAAATGCACGGAGCGCACAATCACAGCGGATTCGGAATCTTCCAGACTGTCTGCTCTGCAGTATTGGTGACACTCCTCATCATATCATTCATCAAACGAACAAAACATAAACATATTACAACTACCGACATGACAACAGAATACATCATTAAAGGCATGAACTGCCCACACTGCCAAGCTGCTGTAGCAAAAAGCATCAGTGCTGTAAACGGTGTTTCTCAGGTTGATGTAAACCTTTCCTCCGGACGTGCCATTGTAGAGGGCAACCACAACTCTGAAGACCTCATCGCTGCAGTACGCGCTTCAGGCTTCGATGCAGAAAAAGCATAATTTTCCCCTTAGCACTGGCTCACTAATCCCCACAGCCCCGTCAGATTCAGGTTGTTCGCTCTTTTGATAGGACACTTTGCATCTGCCGGGTCTTAAATTTGGAACGCATGTGAATTTTGCTTATCTTTGCAAGTAAATTGATGGAGTATAACACTCCGAACTAACCAACTTATTATCGCAAACATGAAAAAGATATTATTTTGTTCGCTTCTTGCCAGCAGCTTAATGTGTGGTTTCACACAGTATTCAGTTGCCCAATCAAACTATGATTTCACAAAGCTCAAGATGGAAAATCTTGGTCGTGGCGTAGTGGCAGTTCGCGAATCTCCAAATAAAGTCAATGTGTCTTGGAGATACCTCACTCAAGATCCAGAATCGCAAGCTTTCAACGTATATCGCAACGGCAAGAAACTGAATAGTAAACCAATAGAAGACGTCACATTCTTTACCGACTCATACTCCGGCAATAAACCGGCAACATACGAGGTGCGTCCGGTAAAAGGAACCCTATCCGGCTCGTATACTTTACCTGCCGATGCACCATCCGGCTACATTGAGATACCGCTCCAGATTCCGGAACATGGGGTAGATGTCAACGGCAGAGAATATTTTTACAATGCCAACGATGCCTCAATTGGTGATGTTGACGGTGATGGTGAATATGAAATAATCCTGAAATGGGATCCCACCAACGCACACGATAATGCCCACGATGGCTTTACCGGAGAGACTCTGATAGACTGCTACAAACTTGATGGCACAAAACTATGGCGTATTGACCTCGGTAAGAACATTCGTTCGGGGGCACACTACTCCCAGATTATGGTCTATGACCTCGATGGCGATGGATGCGCAGAGATAGTGGCAAAGACAGCTGATGGCACTATCGACGGAACTCGCCGCATCATTGGCAGTGAGAAAGCAGACTGGCGCAACATGAAGGGAAGGGTGATTGCCGGACCCGAATATCTCACTATCTTCAACGGCAAGACAGGAGAAGCTATGAGCACTGTCGACTACATTCCGCCACGCGGAAACCTCAAAGACTGGGGAGACAGCTACGCAAATCGCAGCGAGCGCTATCTTGCTGCAATTGCATATCTTGACGGTATTCACCCGTCGGTGGTGATGTGTCGCGGTTACTACACTCGCAGCGTGCTTGCAGCATATGATTGGGACGGGAAAGAACTCCGTCTGAAATGGGTATTCGATTCAGACACCCCCGGCAACGAAGGGTATGCGGGTCAAGGCAACCACAATCTCCGTGTGGCTGACGTAGATGGTGACGGATGCGACGAAATCATCTATGGACAGATGACAGTAGATAACGACGGCACCGGACTTTACACAACCAGAATGAACCACGGAGACGCCATACATCTACTTTCAGACGTAAATGGCGAGAAATATTACGTGTGGGGATGTCATGAAAACCGTAAAGACGGAACATCTCTCCGCGATGCATCAACCGGTGAAGTCATCTTCCAGTTCAAGAGCAATAAAGACATAGGTCGATGCATGGCAGGAGATATCGACCCGACACATGAAGGTGTAGAGGTATGGTCGCCCAACACAGGTGGTCTGCGCTCATTCAAGGGTGAACTGATATCCGCTCCGGAAAAATTTGAAGGAGAAACACATAGCCGCATACCAGTAAACTTCTGCGTGTTGTGGGATGGTGATCTTCTCACAGAACTTCTTGACGGCAACACTATTTCAAAATACAACTGGAAGAATGGTCAAGTCGAGTCTATTATGAAGTTTGAAGGTTGCATGTGGAACAACGGAACAAAACGCAATCCATGCCTTCAGGCTGACATACTCGGTGACTGGCGAGAGGAAGTGCTCATGCGCACAGCAGACAACTCCGCACTCCGCCTATACGTATCTCCCATACCGACTGGATACAGATTCCACACATTCCTCCAGGATCCAGCCTATCGTGTCAGCATTGCAAACCAAAACGTTGCATACAACCAGCCTGCCGAACCGGGATTCTACTTCGGTCCTGATTTGAAAGGCAAAAAATTCAGAGGTACTCTCGTAAAATGAATATTCTGATATTCGGTATTATCTGGCCAGCTATTACTATATTTTCGATTATTCTAAACATATTACTCATAATATTTAGATAATAAGCCACTGAAATATCTTGCGATTCCATCGACTTAGTAATCTCATCGATAATAATATTTGACAACTAAAAAAATATGAAACACTTCAAATTAGCCGCTCTGACCCTACTCGCTCTTACTGCCTGCGGAAAATCTGCAGAAAAGGGTGCTGAACAGGAAATCAACGACTCCACTACACCTCTCCACCTCCTTCAGCCTGACTACAAAACACCTTATGGTCAACTTAATGCTGACTCTGTGAAGGCAGACATTGACCGAGTGTTTGCATATATCGACAATGTAACACCGGCAAAAATGACCGACGGAAAGGTAAATCAAGGCACCTACCGTCTCACAAGTTATGAATGGGGTGTGATGTATGACGCCCTCCTTGACGCTACAAAGATCACAGGAGACTCACGTTATTCTGACTATGTGAGCGACCGCATCGGCTTCCTTGCCTCTGAAGCAGACAGATATCAGGGAGATGTGCTGGAAGATGGACAAATGCGTCAGCTGAAGCAACCGCTCACTCTCGATGATGCAGGAGCCATGGTGGGCGCATGGATGCGTGCAGCTATGGCTGACTCGACTTTGAAGATTCAACCATATATCGAACAATACTGGAAAGTGGTGGAAGAAAGTCCTGTGCATCTCTCAGACGGCACCATAGCAAGAAACCGTCCTCACTACAATGCCATTTGGCTCGATGATATGTTTATGGCTCTACCCTCAATGGCTGTTCGCAGTCAGTATGCCGACAAGCCAGAACTCCTTGACGAGGCTACACGCATTGCTTCCGGTTTCTTTAAAAGAATGTGGATGCCTGAAAAAGGCATTTTCCGCCACGGCTATCTCGAAGGCGCACAGCATCAACCTTCAATGGCATGGGGACGCGCCAACGGATGGGCAATTCTTACCATGAGCCAATTGCTCGACTTCCTTCCAGAAAGCCATCCGGCACGCAAGGAAATCCTTGACATATTCCAAAAGCATGCAGCGGGGCTCGCTTCTCTGCAGGGCATTGACGGCTTCTGGCATCAGTTGCTCGATCGCCCTGAGACATATGAAGAGACATCTGCTACCGCAATCTTTGCCTATGCTCTTGCACATGGAGTGAACGAGGGGTGGCTTGAACCGACAATATACGGTCCTGTAGCCCAGCTTGCTTGGGAGGCAGTAGCATCAAAAATCAACGAAAAAGGTGAAGTTGAGGGTGTATGCGTTGGCACAGGCATGGGCTTCGACCCGGCATTCTATGCCTATCGTCCTGTAAGCGTAAAAGCAGCACACGGCTATGGACCTGCAATATGGGCCGGAGCCGAAGTCTTGAGAATGCTTAAGGAGAACCATCCTTACCTTAACGACAGCGCAATACATTATTACAACACCGACCCAGAAGCTACAATGCCGCTATTCAGTCTTGATGAAAACGGGAAGGCGATTGAAATCAGACACTAAAAATTATTAATCATGAAAAAGTTCGTTCTGTCTTTGATGGCAATTTGTATTGCCACTTCCACTTTTGCACAGACTGATGCATATCTAAAACTTCGTGATGAAAAAAAGACTCACCCAAGAATTGAGTCGATTACATTTCCCGGCACAGCCGACCGCCTGCAGATGTATAACGCCATCTACGGGCATGGAGCCGTAATCGAGAATCCTTGGGTAGCCTATCGTGTGTATATGGACAATCGCCAGAGCCTAGACCTCTACGTGAAGGCTACGCCACGCACAGAGCTTGATGAAACAGGTTTCTATACTACACCCGAACAGATTAAAGCTGGATATGGTTGCGACGTGCTGTGGGCAGGAAAATCAATTGCTGCCGGCTCATTCAGAGGATGGCAAAAAGGAGAACCGGTTACCATTGACACCGTGGCATCGCGCACACAGAAAGTACTCGACAACCGCACCATTCAAGTAATCGACAAAGACTGGATCTACAATGGTCACCCTATCCAGATGACACAGACTTATTCTGTATATCCGGACTCTCGCGACCTCTTCGTTGAAATTAAGCTTGATGGATATCAGCCAAACGAAGTGTTCTGCACCGGAATCCAGAAACTGGAGACAGACAACAAAGGTTTTATACGCACTGATGGTGTAGCGGCTTCATGGGGAAGCAATGTGCCAGACAAGAATCATCCGGAACTCGTAGAGCAAGTTGGACTCGGAATTGTGGTTAACCCCGAAAATATAGTCTCCACTCTTGAGAGCGACATCAACTATCTTGTCCTCGTTCGCCCCGACAAAGACGGAGTGATCAGATATCGCATAATCGCTTCAGGCGACCGCGAGACCAAAGGATTCAAGAATTCATCCAAATGGTTTGAACATATCAAAGATCTAAAGTAAAGTCCTGTCATTATGAGCAATATGAATAAGATTCTAAAAAGTAGGCTATACATTCTTGCCGCAACGTTTTTAGCAAGTTCCGCAGTTGCGCAGGAAACGATAAATATGAATTTCGGCTGGAATTTCAGCCGTGGCACTCACCCTGGTGCAGAGGCACCCTCCTACGACATATCCGGATGGGAAAGTGTGAATCTTCCACATGACTATCAGATCAGTCAACCTTGGGTAGCTCCTGATGCGTCTGATAAAGGAGACAAGACCAACGAAATGGCAAACATTGCCAGCCGCCTGAGTTCTCGTGCTTTTAAAGAAATGGGTGAGGGATGGTATCGCAAGACCTTCACTCCCGATCCTTCTTGGATGGGGAAACGTGTGCTTCTCGACTTCGAGGGCATTATGCTTGTTGGTGACGTATATCTCAATGGCGAACGCATCGGTGGCACCGACTACGGCTACCTCGGCTTTGAAGCAGACATTTCGAAGAAGCTCAAATTCGGAGAGCCAAACGTGATTGCAGTCAAAGCAGACACCGGAAAGCCTGAAAATTCACGTTGGTACACCGGAGGCGGTCTCTACCGTGATGTTAACATAAAGGTTGGTGACCCACAGCAATACTTCACCCGACACTCACTCGCCATCACAACACCCGTGGCAGAAGCAAGCCATTCGGTGATTGTGATCGATGGAGAGCTCGCCAACTACGTCAAAGCCGACAGCATCACAGTTGGCTTGGAGATTCTCGACATGAAGGGAAATTCAGTATATAAAAACGAATCAAAACTCTGGAATAATCGCAAACAGAAAATCCGCGAGTTCCGACTCGATAGTCTTTCTCTTGACAATGTAACACTATGGGACACTGAGAATCCGTATCTCTACACCCTCAAGGCTACACTTTACCGTCCTGATGGCTCTGTAGCAGACACCTCCACAGAGCGATTCGGCATCCGCAAAGTTGAATTCTCGCCTGAGTATGGCATGAAACTCAACGGCAGGAAAGTACTTCTGAAAGGTATCGCCAACCACCATACTCTTGGAGCTCTCGGTGCTGCTGCATATCCTCGCGCTATGGAAAAGCGTATTCAGCTACTCAAACAGTTCGGATTCAACCATGTGCGCACATCTCATAACCCCTATAGCGAGTCATTTCTCGACCTTTGCGACGAGTATGGTATCCTCGTAGTAGATGAACTTTACGACAAATGGACACAGCAATATGCCGGAGGTCGCACACCATGGGAGGAACGTTGGCAGAAAGACGTGCCTGAATGGATCAAACGAGACAGAAATCATCCATCAGTTGTGTTTTGGAGTCTCGGCAACGAACTTCAGCTTATTCCCGATCTTCCTTTCAACGATTGGGGTGTGACACCCTACAAATTGCAAAAAGATCTCTTACTTCGATATGATTCCACTCGCTTAGTCACTGTAGCGATGCACCCACGCGGACGTAACGAACACACAGACTCTCTGCCTGCACCACTTGTGATGCACACCGACATTGCAGCTTACAACTACCGCTATATGTATTTCCCAGGCGATTCTCGCCGCTTCCCTTGGATGATGTTCTATCAGAGCGAAGCAAACACTAGCGGTCTCGGTCCCAATTTCTTCGAAATGGATCTTGACAAGGTGATAGGACTTGCCTATTGGGGTATGATTGACTACCTCGGAGAATCACACGGATGGCCGGCAAAGGGTTGGGAACAAGGAGTGTTTGACATCTCGCTTGATCCAAAACCCATGGCATACTTTCTTAAATCGTTCTTCAAACCTGAAGAACCGCTCGTATACATTGCTCCATTCGAAACTACAAAAACGACTCAATGGAATGGCGTAGCAATGGGAGGCAGAACATTTACAGACAGCTGGAACTTCAATGCAGGCGATAGTGTGCAACTCTACACCTACACCAATGCTGATGAAGTGGAACTCCGCGTCAACGGCAAGGTGATTGGTCGCAAAACCAACAATATCAAAAATGCCAAAGAACGCAACCGCATTCTTTGGAAGAATGTTCCATATAAGAAAGGGAAAGTTGAGGCTATTGCCTATATAGCAGGCAAAGAGGTTGCTCGCCACAATTTAATGACATTCGACAAAGCAAAACGCCTCACAGCAACACCCGACAACTCAGCTTGGGAAGCGGATGGAATGGACCTGCAACACGTAAAGATTGAAGCTGTAGACTCCAAAGGTCGCACCGACAAGAATGCTTCGCAGCTTCTAACATTCAGTGTAGATGGTCCGGCAGATATTGTCGGTGTCATCAACGGAGATATGAGAAGCGACGAACTGTCAGTGGGCAACACCCGTAGCATGTTTAATGGAGCTGCAACAGTGATACTTCGTAGCCGCAAGGACATCCCCGGCAAAGTAACTCTCACAGTATCAGCATCAGGACTCCCAACACGTTCTGTAGTTCTCTCCACCAAATAAAAAACCAAACAAGAAATTCAATGCGCCGGTGGTTATACCGGCGCATTTTTAGAATAGACAAGTGGAAAAAACATCTAAAATATACGTAGCCGGACATCGCGGCATGGTAGGCTCCGCCATAGTTAGGCAACTCGAAAAGCAAGGTTACACCAACATCATCACCCGCACACACGATGAACTAGATCTTATCAACCAGCAGGCTGTTGATGACTTTTTTGCAAAGGAAAAACCGGAATACGTTTTCCTCGCAGCTGCCAAAGTCGGCGGTATAATAGCAAATCAGAACGCTCTTGCCGATTTCATGTATTGCAACATGATGCTCGAGATGAATGTCATCAACGCTGCATGGCGCAACGGATGCAAGAAGCTCGAGTTTCTCGGTTCTTCCTGCATATACCCTCGCATGGCTCCGCAACCTATGAAGGAGTCTTGCCTCCTAACCTCTGAACTTGAAAAGACCAATGAGGCATATGCTCTCGCCAAGATATCCGGTCTGAAGTATTGCGAATATCTCAACCGCCAATACGGCACTGACTATATCTCAGTGATGCCTACCAACCTCTACGGACCAAACGACAATTACCATCCCGAACACTCCCACGTACTCCCCGCACTCATACGCCGCTTCCACGAAGCAAAAGTCAATGGTGTTTCTGAGGTAACATGTTGGGGTGATGGATCTCCTCTTCGCGAATTCCTGTATGTAGATGATCTTGCCGATTTGTGTGTTTTTTTAATGAACAACTACTCTGGCAACGAAACCGTAAATGCCGGCACCGGCAAAGAACTGACAATAAAAGAACTGACAGAACTTGTGGCTTCAGTAGTTGGATATATAGGTAAAATAAAATGGGACACCACCCGCCCCAACGGCACACCACGCAAACTCCTTGATGTAAGCAAGGCAACTGCACTCGGATGGAAATACTCCACAGAACTGCCAGATGGCATACGTCTTGCATATGACGACTTTCTCCACAACCCTATGAGAGCGGAAAGATAAGATATTGCTATTTTTACAATAACTATAAGCGGGAGGCAACCACAAGTAGCCTCCCGCTTTTCATATTTATAAATCTGTAGTAAATTAAAGTGATTCGAGCGCTTTGCTCACGTTGCTTTCGATGCGAGCAGAAAGATCGGAGCAAGCAGCCTTTTCAAATTTCTCGCCTGTTATATGCTCGTAAAGCTCGATATAGCGATCGCTCACTTCCTCACAATAAGCATCAGTCATCTCCGGAACATTCTGTCCTTCCTTACCCATGAAACCATTTGCTATCAACCACTGACGCACAAACTCCTTGCTGAGCTGTTTCTGTGGAAGACCTTTGTCAAACAGTTCCTGGTATGTATCAGCATAGAAATAACGGCTTGAATCAGGAGTATGGATCTCATCAATAAGAATCACCTTCCCATCAAGAAGTCCGAATTCATACTTTGTATCTACGAGGATAAGACCTCTTTCTGCAGCCATCTGCTGACCACGCTCGAATATAGCGAGTGCGTATTGCTCAACCTGTTCAAGAACTTCTTTGCTTACTATGCCCTGCTCAATTATCTCGTCGTGTGAGATATTGAGGTCGTGACCTTCATCAGCTTTAGTGGTAGGAGTGAGTATCGGATGAGAAAGACGCTGATTTTCCTTTAATCCTTCGGGGAGTTTGATACCGCATATTTCACGCGCACCGGCAGCATAGTCGCGCCAAGCACTTCCAGCGAGGTATCCTCTCACAATCATTTCTATTTTTAATGGTTGACACTTCAAGCCAACAGTAACCATCGGGTCTGGAACAGTCACAAGCCAGTTAGGCACAATGTCTTCCGTTGCCTTCAGGAATTTCGCAGCAATCTGATTGAGCACCTGCCCCTTGAAAGGGATCCCCTTCGGAAGGATCACATCGAAAGCTGAGATACGGTCTGTAGCGACCATAACTAGATATTTGTCATCAATGTCATAGACATCACGGACTTTTCCGTGGTAGACGGATTTCTGTCCTTTAAAATTGAAATCCGTATTAGAAAGTGTCTGCATAAGAAATAAGTTTTAACTACTTCTGTAATTTTACACAAAATTACAAATTTGCCTCTTCACACGCAAAAAAACATCAATATTTTTTAGTTGTAAGAGATAACTTGGCGTGAAAAGCCCCCCTTTGAGATAAATCTCAATTCTCGAGAAGTATTACTTGCAAGATAGCTTACAAATTTGTAAATTTGCGAAGAAATATAATAATAGGATTATGAATGAGATATTTTCTGTAAAAGATAAGGTGGTAGTCATCACCGGAGGCACCGGAGTGCTTGGAGCATGCATCGGTGAATATCTCGCGCTTGAAGGCGCGAAAGTTGTGCTGATGGGTCGTCGTAAAGAAGAAGGCGACAAATTAGTTGCAGAAATAACCGCCAAGGGAGGAGAGGCAATTTTTCTCGTTACCGACGTGATGGATGAGGCAAAGGTCACAGAAAACTGCAACGAGATTCTTGACCGCTATGGAAGAGTCGACGCACTGCTCAACGCAGCCGGTGGCAATATGCCGGGCGCAACAATAGCCCCGACAGGCACATTCTTCGACTTGAAAGTGCAGGAATTTGAGAAAGTACTCAATCTCAACCTCACCGGCACAGTTATTCCTACACAGGTATTCCTTCGCCCGATGGTAGAAGCCGGCAAAGGTGCAATTGTAAACTTCTCTTCAATGGCTGCCTTCCGCCCGATGACACGCGTTTGCGGATATGCAGCGGCAAAAGCCGGAATCAGCAACTTTACCGCCTTCCTCGCCAACGAAGTTGCCACAAAGTTTACATCTCAGATTCGCGTCAACGCAATAGCTCCGGGATTCTTCCTTACAAATCAGAACCGCGCACTTCTCACCAACCCGGATGGATCACTCACAGAGCGTGGAGCCGACGTAATACGTCAAACTCCTTTCAAGCGTTTCGGCAAACCGGAAGAACTTTGCGGAACCATTCAGTATCTCATCTCTGATGCATCAGCGTTTGTGACCGGAACTGTTGCAGTAGTCGATGGAGGATTCAATGCCTTTGCAATGTAATAAAAAAGCAAAACGAGAATCATCCCAACACTAAAAATGTCAAAAAAGAAATTTGAAATAGAAGTACCTGGAGGAGAACAAAAAGTTCTCCTCCACACTTGTTGTGCCCCATGCTCGTCTGCAATAGTGGAATGCCTTATGAATCACGACATCACTCCTGTGATTTATTATTGCAATCCCAACATCTATCCGTTTAAGGAATATATGAAACGGAAAGAGGAGTGTAACCGCTATGCAGAAAGTCTCGGTCTTGAGATTGTAGATGCCGACTATGATCATAACAAATGGCTCTCCGGTGTTACGGGATTGGAAACCGAACCGGAACGAGGAGCCAGATGCGCACGTTGCTTCTATCTGCGGCTACGCGAAACGGCACTCTATGCCGCCAGTCACGATTTACGAGTCATCACCACGACACTTGCTTCGAGTCGATGGAAGAATCTGGAACAGATAAATGCAGCCGGAGCAGCTGCATGTGCCGACCTACCCGACGTCACCTTTTGGGATCAGAACTGGCGACGTGGCGGTCTTTCAGAGCGTCGCATAGAAATAATAAAAGAAATGAACTTCTACAACCAACAGTACTGTGGTTGCGAATTCTCATTCCGTCACGAAGCCACCACCCCCTCTACCGACTAACCGAATATCACTTAGATTTCGTTTAAATCATTCTGAATTTTATTCTCCGAATTTTGAGAATCACGATAACAAATCGTAACCATTCCTGTATATAATTGCAACGATCTTTGAATCGAAAACTCAATATCTCCACCATTAACTTCCCATACACTATCATATACTACAGATCCTTTTTCTAATTTTGCCATAAGCAATATATTAGAATCTGTATCTGCAACTCTAATTTTGTCATAATATTGAAGGCCACCGTTAGTGTAACCATGCAATGCAAAATTACAACAAGTCGGCTACCTCAATAAAGTGTATTTCTATAAATGCTAACTATTAAAATACAAAAGAGGAGACGTTGAGTCAACGTCCCCTCTTAGGTTTATATAAAAATTATTTAGATCTACAGATTATTATTTCACTACGATCTTCTTGCCTCCATAGATGTAAATGCCGGCAGGAAGATTTTCAAGTGAGTCTGCCACGCGTACGCCGGTAAGGTTGTATACACCTTTAGCTGCTGCTTCAACTGTAATATCTTCAACAGCATTTGAAGGAGATACGAGTTTAAAAGTAAGGACAGTCTCTTTGTTGGTATTGCCGGTCTTGTGGTTTGCCAGCCATGCTTCGTCACCCATTACTCCTTGTGGAATTGTGATAGTATATTCACCATCATTTTGTGGTTGAGCATTCCATGCCACTAAGATATAACTGCGTTCTGAGTTGAGACCATAAGATTTGCTTATAGTACCTGTAGTTTCCCATTCACCATCTGTTTGCTTCATAGTAGCTACAGTTTCTTCAGAAAGATCCTCAGCAACGTTTAGACCTTTTGCTTGGATGTAGAATTGTATGCCTCCCAAATCTTTTTCTGAGCTAATTTCACCATTTTCATTTGGTTTCGGGTTAGAGAATACAAATTCGTATACATACTCTACCGAAGCTATAGGTTTGATAGCATAAGTGAGTTCAATCGGAGTAGAGTTAACTTCTGTTTCTTCTCCCTTGTTAAGTCTCATACCACCATTCGGAATAGTTATCTTCAAGTTGCCTTCTTCAGTGATAGCAGGAGTAAACTCAATTTTAACAGTATTGCCGTCGTTAGAGATTTTTATATTATCTTCTGCAACATTCTTTTCGTTAATGGATGCAAGAACTACAGTACACTCGGCAGAGTCTACATTGTCGAATGTCATTGTGACAGTAGAGATCTCGTCAACAGCGGTTTCGTTTGAAGGCGTTGCAGTATACTTTGAGAAGTCAAAACCTGTGTTATCTCCACCATTACCTTCTATAGTATAAGTCAGTTTAATCGGCTGATTAAGTGGAGTGTATTCACCAAAGTCTTGAGTTGTAGTCACATATCCGGCACCAAATATTACTTCGTATGTTCCGGATTCAGTAATGGGTTCATCGAAAACAACGGTGCAGTATGTTGTCCATGCATCATCATAATTTAATTCATCGGTAAAATCCACATCAATTGGTTGACCATCTTTTTTGATGGTAATTTTACCGGGTTCAAAAGTAGAACCAACATCGGCCACTCTATTTATGGTAACCCACACAGATTCAAGTTTATCAACTACACCTTCAGTAGGAATTGCTGTGTAATCTGTGAAGTAGTTTTCATCAGACGATGAACCTTCGATAGTATATGTCAACTTGAGAGGCTGATTTAGTGGAGTATAATCACTAAAGTTTTGAGTTGTGGTTATATATCCGGCACCAAATATTACTTCGTATGTTCCGGGTTCAGTAATGGGTTCATCGAAAACAACGGTGCAGTATGTTGTCCATGCATCATCA
>CAYZPH010000011.1:0-6241 GCA_964480495.1 uncultured Sangeribacter sp. | reverse complement strand
TCTTTTTTGATGGTAATTTTACCGGGTTCAAAAGTAGAACCAACATCGGCCACTCCATTTATGGTAACCCACACAGATTCAAGTTTATCAACTACACCTTCAGCAGGAATTGCTGTGTAGTTAGTGAAATATTCATCACCTGAACTCGCTTCAATATTGTATGTAAGTACAATATCTTCTGTGATATTTTCAGCACCTCTAAGATCTTCTACTTTAATTGTGTTGGCTGGAATTGTGATTTTATATTCACCGGCAGCAGTAGCTTCTTGCTCCAATGAAATGTTAAGCCCTGCAAACATTTGTGAAGGTTGGGCTGTTGCATTTGCAATTGATTCTCCATCGCAAGTTACGGGAATACTCACTTGATTCTCACCATTTACGAGTATTACTGCAGCACTACGTCCATAATCAGTCAGAGCAAGGCTTATCTCTTTCAAGCTTGACACTGTGCCTTCTGCAGGATCAGTTTCGTAGTTTACCGCAGCAGATGCAGTCAGCGTTATAGCTGCCAATGCCATCGTGGTAAAAAATTTCCTCATAGTTGTTCGATTTAGAGTTTGTATTAATATTAAAGCATAATGATGTGGCAGTTGCCACATCATTATACCATTATAGTTATCTTACTACTTCTTTTGTAATTTTCGCTCCTCTGCGCACCACATAGACACCAGGTGTCGGATTCGCCACTTTTACACCCTGGAGTGTGTAATATTCTGCGTCTTGAGTTGTTGACTCGATTGCAACATCTTCCACACCGGCTGTGATACGTTCTGCCATCTCAGCAATTGTCAAGCGGTGTGATGCAACTTCTGTCATAGGGAATGCTATGGCGTTAATCGCCGCATTGTCATTTTCTTTGTCGAGCACGTATGCCACAACTGTGAGGTTAGACGCTACGATTGCAGGCGATTGTAAATAACCATTTTTTTCGTTTTCTTTGTACGTGTCTGGGATGTCAAGTGTTACACTATATGAGTAAGGCTGCTTCATATTAAGGTTCTCAGGAAGCGAGATGTCTTCATGGCCTCGATAACCATATGTAGCACGTGCGACATCCATATAGCGCCAATTGTAGATTTTCTCCGGAAGTGATGTGAACCCACCAAGTCCTGAATCAAGATTTACTCCAGAATAGTAGTTCAACTGAGACCAATATGCATTGTTGTCTACGCCAACGTTGTTCTCTGTCAAACTGAAGCCTATTGCATAGCGGTTTCCGGGAAGAGTCATAGCAGGCGTGATTGTCACTTCTGCACTAATCGATGTGGTATCGTTGCCTTCAACATTGAATTTGGCATCAAGAGCTATATCTATCAATGAAATCTTCTTTTGCTCTTGGCATACGCGATAGGCTACTGATAGAGGATTTGTCTTATCGAATACGCCACCATCAGCTGCCACATTGAATGCTTTGGGAGCCGTGTCGCGTGCAATGCGAATACCGGGTGCAAAGTTAACGGCAAATAGGTATGAATAGTTGGTGTCGATCATGAAATCGTTGCCACTACCTGGGATGTGTACTGCCACTGGCACTACAAATTTGCTCATATCCTCATCGTGAACCATATTCTCCATGGCATATATACCAATAGGACAATTTCCACACCATAGTCCGGTTGATTCTTCAAGAAGTATTCTGTGATAAGGAATAAATGCTAATCCTGCCGTGCTGCCAGACGCTATAATCGATGGCATGTCCTCTTTAGATAGGGTAACAGTCCAATTGCTATATTGGTCGGCTGCAATATTTGCTTTGAAAGTGTATACTTTCTCTTCGCCGGCTTTTAGGTCTATACTTTCAATCACAGTGGGTGCATCTCCTGTGTTTGGATCAAATGTTAGTGTAAGTCCTATAAGGTCTACTCCATTTGTAGCCTTTATTGTAGAGGATACTTCAAATTCTCCGTTGAGCACATAAGTATCTGCAGTTGCTGTGAGTTCGGCTTCGTCCAGTCGCTGCACAAGCACATCATCAATACATAAAATATCTTTGTCGGTATTTGCGTTTAAGAATGATATATAAACTGTTTTGCCTACATACTTATCGAGCGAAATCTCATAATAGGAGAAGTCTTTTTCTACATATTCCGACGATTTTCCGATGGGCACTTGGTCAATGTGAAGTTCAGCTTCTGTAGGTAAATTCTCTTTTGAAGGAATGGTCTCAGTGATGAATACGTCAAGATTGCTCAATCTATCTGCAGAACGCATAGTATAACTCTGAGCTCCGAACCTTAGAGTGTAACCGGTGGTCGGAATGGTTATTGGCTTTGAAATCATCCAGTCGTTAGATGTGCCACCTCCTTGATATGCAGAATGTGACATCGCAAATGCGTCAGCTGATGAATTTGAATCTTTGCCCTTCCACCATGGCTGTGCCACGCCATTGCCATCCAAGAATAATGTAGAAAAATTGGGTAGCAATGAAAGTTGGTCAAGGTCGAGCAATGTCGGGAATGATTCGGTTGGGTGTGTACCATTGAAATTCTCATCTAAAAGCACCGAATGTGCTGATGCGCCGGCTACTGCTGCCGTTGCCAGGAGAATTGTCAATAAAGAACGTTTCATTTATCTGATATTGTTATTTTTAAGTTAATATGCTGAAGATTACAATTGTATTAGCGAATCGCAATCTTTATTGTCTTTGTCTCGTTGTTGGCTGTCAAGTGCGCTACATAGACACCTTTATCAAGTGAAGCATTTACAGTTTCAGTGCCATTAGCAACCCCTTTGAATTGCTGACATAAACTGCCATCGGTGCCATAAATTGCAAGCACATAGTCAGCATTGCAGTTTGTAGTAATTGTCAATTCTCCATCTGCATTAGCTCTGAGTCCTATTGTTGAAGTTTTAGCTTCCGAAATAATATTTTCTACACCGCTATCGCCAAACTCTTTGTCGAGATTTACGGCAGTAGCATTCTCAATTATTCCAGTCTTTGTGTCGAGCACTACTGCAACTATGCGACCTGCTTTCATATCTTCCAAAAGCTCCGGACGTTCTACAGTCCATGTGAAGCTATGGTTCATGTCGGCTTCGATCTGTTCGGGAAGACTATATTTTATACCGCTGAATGCTCCTTCAACGCCAAGAGTAACATCATGGAACACCATCAATTCTGATGAAATGTTTGAAGGTAGATAGTAGAACCGATCTAACGAGAGCGAAGGAGAATTCTTTTGATAATAAAACTTCGATGTTGGGTCGAAGAAAGTTGATGTCATTACATATCCGATGCGATAGTTGTCTGAACTATTATCTAATGACTCTGCAGCTTCAACTTTTGCAGTGATTTCATACTGATCATCGCTAATCTCTTGAATATTTGTCACATCAATTGCAAAACGTGTCGGATCGGAATAAAACTTCTCAAATTTGCTTGTATTGCTATATGCAGAAGTCCTAATACGATTAAGCTTGAAGTATGGTGCAGCTTGGAAATTAATCTGTGTCCAATAGTCTTGATTGCTAAGAGGATCAGATCCGTATTGAATATGAGTCTCAAGAGCGATTAAATTATCGCCAAACTGATTCTGCAATTTCTCAACTTCGATTATTCCTGAAGTACAATTCATACACCACATGCCGGTGCCTTTGTCTACTACTAAGTTGCGAACAAAATAAGATGCATAGATGTCTGACTTTAGCAATTGATCACACTCCCCATCCGGTGTCACTCCATAGATAGTGTAATCATATTTTGAATTGCAAGTTAGAGTAATATCGAATTCAATCTCTCTGCGCTCACCGGTTTTCCAGTCGCCTTCAAGATTTACTGTTTTTTCATTGTTTGCAGCATCAACGCATTTCAATGCTGTATATGCATTTGACTTGCCGGTGTTGAGCATTGATAGAATAATCTTTCCATCACCAATATCATCCTTACATGCTTGGAAACGAGGCGTAAGATTTTCTATATCAAAGCTGGCAGAAGAAGGATTCTCAATGTATACTTTTCCGAGTAGCAACATATATTTGTTTTGGCTATTGCAAATAAATGAGAATGTTACCTCTTTGCCAACGAATTCTTCGAGCGATACTATTTCAGTGCGAGCCACGGGTCTTACTGCTGTATTCTCGAATATAACTTTCGGTTCGGTTTCTCCGCTGACCATAGCTTCAATGCGAAAAGACTCAAGGAAGTCGGGATGCACTGAGCGATATGTCCAACGCATATATTCGCCTTCTTCAATAGTAATTGGCGACATAGTGATGCGATTGTCGCAAGGAGATTCCACTCCTGTATGGGTTGGAGAAAGCGCCACACGCCCCATACCATTGAAGCGTTCTATGATCCAACCATTATCGGTGTAGCCATTGGCATAATGGTCGCTGATTGGTGGCAAGTTGTCGTATCTACCGACTGTTAGATCCTCTCCAAATTTATTTTTTGAGAAGTCTAATGTATAATCAGCTTTCATCGACAAGGCGAGCCCTGCCGATGAAAGGATTATCAGTATTCTCAATAATGATTGAGATTGCTTCATAGTTATGCTATTTTATTTTACAGCCACTTTCTTAACAGTTTTGTCGGCTTTCACTACGTAGATACCTGCCTCAACATTGCTTGTAGCAGATGTGCTTACGAGCTTACCGTCCAAATCGTAGATTGCGATTTCTGTAGCGTTGAGCACATCAATGCGACCGTTTGAAAGAACAATCATAGCATCTTCAGAACTATCGCGAATCACCTCTACACCTGATGTGTCAAACAAAGGAGTGTCAAGTGTAACGACGAAGGGATAATACTGTAGTTCGCCGGTTGCTGGATTAACAACCGTTTGCATACCGCCTAGCACAGTACCCTGGAGGTCATATCTTAAAATAGCCTCAATTGAGCGAGTGGGGCTTACACCCAAATCGGAGATTGATTTGCTTTCGCCATTCTGTGTGAATGTATTGCCTTGTCCGAAGATCACTTGGTTGTCAAATCCACCTGCATAAATAGCATTATTAGCACCATATGTCCATTCATTTTTATTGATGTTATAGATACAAGCTTTTGTGGTAAGCGTTGCACTACCATCCTCTTGAACATCTGAAACAAGTGTGCGGCAACCATAGAAATTGCCGGCTTGGTCTACGCCCTGGAAACCACCGGAAAGTGATGTGCCGTTTGCCATATCTTTGAATCCATTGATATACCAAGAATCAAACAATACAATACGAGGATCGTTGGGGTCTTTTGACCAAATTTGCTTATCGTTTTCATCTTGACCACAATAGTATTTGCCTGCATAGATGAATGGCTCCGGATTGTTTACGATTTCATCGAAAATTAGAAGATTACCATTGTTAACAATTGCAGGTACCATTGATGCTTTACCGCAGTACATCCAACCGCACAAGTTTTTACCATCAACTGGAGACTGAGATACTACCCAAAAACCTTGATGGTTGCTGGGAATAGGCATATGTGTATAAGCTTTGAGCTCATATGATCCATCATCTTGAAGGAACCATTGCACAGGCCAGAAGCAACCATGTATGCCATTCTCATCATCTTTGATAAATTGCATACCACCGATCACCTTGCCGTCACCGGTAATGCCCACTGCGGAGTCTTGTCCAAGTGTTTTATCATGAAGAGGGAGTAGTTCCCATTTGCCATCTTTGTAAATTGTGGAAAGTTGTGTTCCGGTAGCATCATTATAGAAAACGCAACCAACAATTACGCCATCGTTAGAGACGCCACGAGCCCACACGCCATCTACTTTCGCTAAGTTAATGCTCTCACCGCAATTCTCTTCTGTGAGTGAGATCTCTGTGAAAACGTCAGGGTTTTCTGCATCCCAAAAGAATGCGCGATTGTTTGCATCATCTGAAACAACAGCATATTTACCATTCTCAGAAACACCTGTAACTTGTCCAAGCTCAGTTCCTTCGTAGAGATAATTCTCGGCTGATAATGAGAATGATCCCAACGCCAAGCACACAGCAAGTAGAGTTTTTTTCATAATTAATATATTAAGACGGGCTCTTATTGTGAATGATAACTACGCCAAATGAAAAGAGCCTCTTTTATTCATAAGACGTTTGGTCACGATGAATGAATTATATATACAAATTTTAGCTCAGCAAATTTAGATAAAAATTTTTAATTTCACTAAACATCCTCTATTTTTTTTTGAATATTTGCATCATTTTTTCAAACTGTAGAGTCCAACAGCAAATGCAAAATTAACGAAAAAAGCAAAAAATCGCTTTTTCGGTGTATCAAAGTTGATTTTGTCACGAGGCC
>CAYZPH010000010.1:0-61161 GCA_964480495.1 uncultured Sangeribacter sp. | reverse complement strand
CACCGGGAGTGATGAATTGCACTTGCTTTAGCTTGACCGTAGGTAATTCCTCACCCCAGAAGCACCTGCATTCCTCACAACAAAATAACAAGTTCTCCACCCCGGTAATTTATTTTTTAAGTCTCCGAAAGCTTTATTCTGAAGCATATCTTCAAGAGCGATATCAATAGCATTAAATTCATTTACATCGAATCATTATGAAAGAATGATTGTGTTGTAATATTATCTTGCAAAGATATCTTAGAATTTGTAAGTTATTATTATTCTTTTTACAGCAATGTTTTTCAAAAATTACCATATAAGTGTATGGATTATGACAATGAATACAAAACCGATATTTTACAGGCTCTGTGAGTAGGGGTAATTCAGAATGGCAAAGGCGATTCGAAGTGGTAGTGACTACCATCTATCGGGAATGTGAATTCTAATTCCTTTGCATGAAGATGGAGCCGTTCTTTATCAGTTTCCGTATTTCTGCCATAGAGACGATCTCCTATAATTGGCATGCCGAGACCTTCCTCTGAGGCTGCGTGTACTCGTAACTGGTGAGTACGTCCTGTGATTGGATAAAATTCGATGTAGCTACGACCATTATAAATGCCTATGAATTTATAATCAGTTATAGCCTCTTTGCCATTCTCTATGTCTATACGTTGACGTGGTCGGTCGAGCAGATCGGGAGAGATTGGCAGCTCAATGCGCCCGGCACGTGATATGCCTTGAGATTGATAGTCGCCTTCTAAAACTGCTATATATGTTTTCTTAACTTGCCTTGAAGCAAACAGCCTCTGCATCTCCTTGTAGGATACTTGTCCGAATGTCGCTATCAACACTCCAGATGTGTCTTGGTCAAGACGATGAGCTACCTTTACCTGCAGTTCCGGTCCATATTTTTTCTCAAGCCATTCCTGAACGGAAATTTCAGTTCCTTTGCCAGGAACTGAAAGCATTCCCGATGGTTTGCTAACTACGCAAAACCATCGGTTTTCATATATAATTTCAGGCGTTTCTACGCGAGGCAAAAGCCTTTCACTGTTGAGTGGCGGATTTATTGAAAGTCCCTGAAGCATCCAGATAAGTATAGGGAGACATTTACCTCTGCATGCAGGATAATGCCTGCCATGTATCCTAATTTCTCCGTTTTTTGGCCTCCCATACCAGTATTCGGCAATAGCTTCTGGATGCCAGCCACGCAGATATGCCGACTGTAAGAGTTTTGGGGCGCAGCATTCACCGGCACCAGATGGTGGTATTTTCATCGGGGTAGTGGAGAATATCTCACTCAGACTGCTACTTTCTCCACGAGCGTTGAGTAGTTTGAAGTTTGAAAACAGCCATTGCTGCAACGCTTCCGAATCAGAACGACGTTTCTCTTTCATAGTGCCGATGCGCTTTTCGGCATTCTTAAGTTTTTCGGCAAAAGGTTCAAGAGAGGCAGACGTTTTCTTTTTCAGTCGATGTAGTTCTGCTTTTTCAAATTGGCTTTGGCGAATCATGGCAGCTATCTCATCAGCATTTGCGAGTCCTGATTCTCTTCTTATATCTCTTGCTTTTTTCGACAGCCGGCACTTCTCTTTGTATTCTGAAATTTCTGTTTCACACTTTTCTTTAGCAAGCTCATACTCTTTTTTGATGTCTGAGAGTATCTCTTTAATGAAGAGAGATATTTCAGCATTCTGCTTGGAGATCTCTGATTCTTTAGTTTTAAAATAACCCTGTGGCTGAAGATAGTCGAATACAGGCTCTACAAATCCAGGATAATGAAAGCCGTATTCGCCCAATTGTCCGGAGAAGGCGTAGAGAGTATGGCGATGTCCGGCATTATCTGTTGCAATAAGCACGCCGAGCATTTTTCCCGCTTCAAGTTCGCGCAGAAAATTGATATCTTCCGGTTTGTTGCTTCCCTTCAGACCTTCGATCTTTGCCGTAAGTTTGTGGAAAGCTTCGTCGCAGACTCTTTCCGGTGTATAGTCAAATGGGTTATTCATGACATCTATTTTAACCAAGTTCGATTACTTCGCATTCGCGAATATCTGAACCGTCAATTTTGAGGCGAATCAATGTGCGCACGGATTGCCAGCCCTGGCGTCCGGCGGCTCCAGGATTAATGTGTAGCAAACCAAGATCTTTGTCGTAAATAACTTTTAGAATATGAGAGTGGCCACCTACCACTATGCCCGGATGTTCTTCGCTAAGCATTTTCTTTACTCCTGGGGCCCATTTCCCGGGATAGCCGGAAATGTGCTTCATCCACACATCGACTTCTTCGCATTTAAACCGTACGATTTCACCAAACAGCCATCGGATATCTTGTCCGTCGATATTTCCGGCGCAAGCGCGCACGGTCGGCACCGTTTCTCGTAGTTTTTTTATGATTTCAGTGTCACCGATGTCTCCTGCATGCCACACCTCGTCGCAGTCTTTGAAATATTCCGCAAACCGGTCATCCCAACAGCCATGTGTGTCGCTTAATATCCCTATCTGTTTCATTCTATCAACTTAATCTTATTTGGGATAATCTTTCCCGATTCTCCCCGAGAGAAGGGAGCTTAGCATGATGGTTAAGACTTCAAAGTTACGAAAATCATTTCGCATTGCAAAATCCCCAACTCTTTTCTGCCAATTCAAAGAGACATTTGCTCCCGTGGTGATGTCGTTTGAACAATGATTGAGATAAATATATTAAAATAGACAGGTTTATTTTGCGGTAAAGGGATACAAAAAGCGATTGGCAAGTTTTTTGTTTGTCAATCGCTTTTTGTATGTAAGTTGTTTTTATATTAAACCCTAACGAATTTTGCTTAATACTCCTCTTCATTGAAGAAGAAATCGTCTTTGGAGGGATAGTCGGGCCAGATTTCTTCAATTGATTCGTAGGTTTCTCCTTCGTCTTCGATTTCCTGAAGGTTTTCTATTACTTCAAGAGGAGCGCCGCTACGCTGAGCGTAGTCAATCAGTTCTTCCTTGGTGGCGGGCCATGGTGCGTCTTCAAGCTTTGACGCCAGTTCAAGTGTCCAATACATATTTTATTTTTTTATTGTTTTCTGTTATTATTTGCGAGGTGCTCGCTTCCAGATAATTTCTTCAACTCCCGACACAACGTTGATATACCTTGCTGCGATGAAGAGATAGTCGCTCAGTCGGTTGATCCATTTGAGCAGAAGTGGGTCGACATATTCTTCAGCGGCTAATGTGAGGATGCGGCGCTCGGCACGCCTGCATACCGTTCTTGCTACATGGCATTGTGCACTCAGAGAGCTACCACCGGGAAGCACAAATGCCTTGATTCTTGGAGTGTCGGCATCAAGCGTGTCAATCCAAGTTTCTATATCCTTTATGGTGTCTTCATCTATGCCATTGCATTGGGGTTGTGAGCCGGGTGCTACTTCGGTAGCAAGGTAACTTCCAGCGTCAAATACACGGCTTTGGATATCAGTGACCTGCTGTTTCAATTGGTCAGGACAATCAGCCGCAGATGCCACTATGCCGAGAAATGAAGAAAACTCGTCGAGAGTGCCATAAGCTTCAAGCCTAGCAGACGTTTTACTGATACGTTTACCTCCGACAAGAGATGTCATGCCGGCATCGCCAGTGCCTGTGTATAGATTGCTTTTCATATTCGAATATCTACATGTGTCTATTTGTCTAACATTATATAGGCGTTTTTGTTTCAATTAATATTAAAAATTAAGATACCTTACACTATAATTTTTGCCTGTAATGATTATAGTGGCAATGCAAAACTGATAATCGAGATATTTGTTGTATTGTTACGATGAAGACAGATCGTTCAAAATGAAATACATAATCATCTAATATGCAACAAGAATATGAAAGATTTTAAAGAAACTAAAACTGAGCAAAATCCCCAGGAAGTGCCAATGGTAGCGAATGCTCTTTACGAAATTACTTATGGTCTTTACGTGATAGGATGTTGGGCAGATAAGAAGCCGGCCGGGTGCATTGTCAATACCTGTTTTCAGGTGACAAGTGAGCCACCAAAGTTGGCTGTAAGTCTCAATAAAAACAATTACACTCTCGATTGCATTAGAAAGAATCCGAAATTCTGCATATCGATTATTGCAGAAAATACCGATCCTATGATTATCAGTTATTTTGGATTCCGTTCAGCCCGAGATGCAGACAAATATGCTGATTTTGGATATGAAGAGATAGACGGAACTCCCGCTGTAAAAGGCTACTTTTGCGGTCGTCTCGTGGTGGAAGCTTCAGAATTTATCGACTGTGGGACTCATGACATTGTGGTCTGCCGGTTGTTGTCATCGCGAGCTGGAAGCGGTGTTCCAATGACTTATGCCTATTATCACAATGTGATAAAGGGTAATGCACCGAAAAACGCTCCCACCTTTCGCGCACGCGAGTGTTAGTCAGAATAATTGTCTCTTTGGGATAGCCATCTCTGAAAACGAGATAATCCATCCATGAGAACGCCACGCGGGCAAGCGATGTTCCAGCGCATGAATCCTTCTCCTTCAGATCCGTACATGGAGCCTGAGTTGAGCCAGAGTCCGGCTTTTTCTTTCAACTCTGTTTCCAGTTCGTCTGATTTGAGATCGCTCTTTCTGCAGTCCATCCATACCAGATAGGTTGCTTCCAAGTCTGTCAAGGGATAATCTGGCAGGTTTTCGAGGCAGAACTTTTTCATATACTCATAGTTGCCTTTGATATAGGCAAGGAGTTGCTTAAGCCATTCTTCGCTTTCGTTGTATGCTGCGATGGTTGCTATGACTCCGAAGGGGTTTACGTCACACACTTCGTTGATGTTGATCGCTTTGTCGATACGCGCTCGAGTCTCTTTATCTGGAGCTATGATGTTGGCAATCTGAAGGCCCGCAATGTTGAATGCCTTGCTTGGCGACACACAAACCACGCAATTCTTTCCAGCTTCTCCTCTTGTCGTAGCAAAGGGGGTGTATCCTTTGTCGTCGTAGACAAATTCGCAATGTATTTCGTCGGAAATCACTCTGACTCCATGGCGCGCGCATATCTCACCGATGCGATGAAGTTCATCGCGGCTCCACACGCGGCAGGCGGGATTGTGTGGATTGCAGAGGAGCATGATGGTATTGTCTTTCTCGCTGGCTTTGCGCTCAAGATCATCGAAGTCGATGCTGTATCTGCCATTCTCGTAAATCAGGGGATTGCTCACTATTCGGCATCCGTTGTTGCGAATGCAAGAGAAGAAACAGTTGTAGACAGGTGTCTGTATGATAACTCCTTCTCCTGGTTTGGCAAGCGCCTTGATGACGGCGGAAAGTGCAGGCACTACGCCCGACGTGTATATCATCATTGACGGATCTATCTGCCAGTCGTGGCGTCGCTGAAACCATGACACCACTGCCTCATAATATTCGTCTGGCACTCGGGTGTAGCCAAAGATGCCATTGTCTACACGCTTTTGCAGGGCTTCGATGATGGCGGGCGATGTCTGGAAGTCCATGTCGGCTACCCACATCGGAAGCACTCCTTCCGGTGCGTTGTCCCATTTGTATGAAAGCGTCTCCCTACGTGGAATTACAGTATCGAAATCATATTTCATTTGCGTATGCTTATTTTGCAGTCTGCTGGAGCCTTAATGTTTTTGTCGATTGTCACGGATCCTATCTCGTCGGCTATGATCTCGCCTGATGCGGGATTCTTTATGTTGGTGATGGCTCCGCGTATGTCTGCGTGAAGTGTGCTGTATTCAAATGCACGGTCGCAGTCCGGTCCGAATGTACAGTTTTCAAGCTTCAGATCATGGGCATAGCATAGCGGCTGTTCGCCGGTGATGTGGCAGTTCACAAGTCTGAGGTTTTTGGAATGCCACCCCAAATACTCACCATTGAGCTCGGAGTCGTATATGGTTACATTCTCAACCTCCCAAAAAGCGTCTTTGGTGGTGATTTTCGCGTTGCGTATCACAACGTTCTTAACATACTGGCATACATATTTACTGTCTGACTCAAGACCATCGATTTCGATGTTTTCGCTTAGCATGAAGGGATAAGTGCCACCATGCAGTTTTAGGTTTTTTGCCCGAATATTTCGGCATCGCCAGAATGTTTCGTCTGCATCATTTACCACTACGTTCTCAAGGTCGAGATTTTCCATCTCGCGAAACATTTTAGGGGCATCAATGCGAGTGTCTCTCATCTGCAGGTTGTCGGAGTACCATAGAGCCGATCGTCCTCCCACATCGAAAAAGCATCGTTCGATAAGAAATCCGTGCACGTGCCAGAAAGGATAGTTGCCCTCAAATCGGCAGTCAACCGCTTCGATGTTGCTGCATTCTTTGATGGCGGATTCTCCAGCCCTTATTACTACGTTTTCTATCCTAAGATCGTGGCTCTCGAAAAGGGGACGCTCACCTCCGAATTCTTTGTTTTTTATGATCTGCATAGTTGTATGTCATTATTTTTTGCAAAAATAGTGAAATAATTCTGAATTGGCAAATGCTTATAATGCAGTAGGCGACTCCCCAATGGAAGCCGCCTACAAGAGTCAGTGTATAAGGTTTATTATTTGCGTATTGTCTTCTTGCCGTTCTTGATTAGTATCCCCTTTGAGTCTGGACTGACGCGGATTCCCTTCGTGTTGTAGACAGGCACATTTTCGCCAAATTCGGCAGGATTGAATATTTCCTCCACGCTGCTGCCGTATTCTTGCTGACCGGAGAGCAAGATGCCGTCGGCATTCCCTCCTTCCACGATGTGAGCCACCAAGCCGTTGAGGTAGTTTTCAAGATTGGTATAGCCATTTTCTGCAATTGCGGCTCCGTCGGTCTCATCGTTAGGATTAAGACCATTAGCTTTCTCCCACTCATCGGGCATACCATCGCCATCCGTGTCGGCAGGAGCCTCTCCACTGTTTAGTGTGGGAAATCCAGTGCTACCATCAGCATAGGTGATGTCGTCTTGACTATTGATAAGACCCTTGCCGATGCCCGACACATTGCAACATGCAGTTCCTTCCCTGGCGTCTGTCACCATCATTTTGTCGTATTCATCGCGGCTGAGACTTGCACCGGCGTATTCGAGCACGCGCTCATAGGCGGTTTCAGCGCTGTGTGTGGTCACTGCCGCAAATTCCATCGGAGCGAAAGCGTGCAGTTCTTCCTCTTTAGCGTTGTGGTAGTCTACCTTTTGCCCTTTGTCAATCTGTTCCCAAAGGCCGATTTTCCAGTTGTCGGCAGATACATCGGCATATTTGCTGTTGACGTTGCCTTCTATGTAATAGCTACCCCACTTGTGGAGGGTTTTGCCCCAGTCGTTGGTGGCAACTTTTACTGTCTGGCCGTCTACGGTTATGGTACGGTTTTCTACATCGATCTCATATTTGTTGTCGTCTCCTTCAAAAGTGAGATACCCCTTATCGGATGGATCTACAGTAAGTTTGCAGGTGGTGAGGCTCGTACCCTTCACTTTGTTGTAGTTTTGCGCTGTCTGTTTAAGCTCGTCGTCCTTTATGCAATAGCTGAAAGTGCGGATTCCTGGCTTAGCCATGCGCTTTTCTTTTTTCGTGGTAGCGGGTCCGGGTTTATAGTAGTTATTGACGATATTAACCGTCATCGCCTCGCCACCGTAGCAGCCTTCGCCTGAATAGTTGTAGATCACGTTGTTGCGTAGATCCATGCGTTCGTCAAGTTGTGTGCCAGGACGCGGTCCAAGGCGTGGGGTGCGCGATCCGTGATGGGCAATCAGGTTGTGGTGGTAGGATGCTCCGGCACCTCCCCAATTGCCACCATATCCATGTGCTCCTTTGCTATGCCCTGAATTGACGAGGCTTTGGGTCGCCATACACCATTGCACGGTGATGTCGTGTGATCCGTATACAGATAGGCATTCGTCTATACTCCAGCTTACCGAGCAGTGGTCGATCATAATCTTGGATCTGTCCATAGCCCCAAGTCCGTCTCCTTCATGTGCCTTGTTGTTGGTCTTCAGTGCTTCGTTGCCGAGACGGAAGCGCATGAATCGGATTATTACGTTGTTTGCTTTAATTACAAAAGGGTAGTCTGCCACGCAGATGCCATCACCGGGGGCCGTCTGTCCGGCAATGGTCACATTGCCGTTGCTGAACCGTAGTTCCGACTTAAGGTGGATTGTGCCCGACACATCAAAGACAATGGTGCGTGTTCCGCTTTGTCCGAGTGCCCAGCGCAGGGATCCTTCTCCGCTGTCTTCAAGATTGGTGACATGGATCACCTTGCCACCACGACCTCCGGTGGTGATGCTACCGAATCCTTCAGCTCCCGGGAAAGATGGAAGAGGCGATTCTTCTTGCGCTGCCAGTGGTATGAATGCTGATGCTGCAATCATCACTGAGGCAATTATTCTCTTAGTCTTCATAGAATAGAATTTCAAATTTCTAATTCTTCATTATCAACGGCAAAATTGTTATCGTTTAATAACTTTGTCGGTCTCAGACGAGCCGTTTGAGTAGATGATGCGGCGAATGCTTATTCCATCACCTGGATTTGCAATGCGGGTTCCGTTGAGATTGAAGTATTCTACTGCGACTACTTCGCATTTCTCTGCATTGATGCTTTTCACATCGCTCATCTTCACACATTCGGGGTAGTATTCATCTACGGCTGTCTCGGCATCTGCATTTCCACCCTTCATAATGTCTTCTACAAGCTGATTGAGGTAGACTTCAATATTTGTATAGAGTTCTTTGCTGTCAACTGTATAGAGATTTGCGTCTGCTGCGTCTGCAGGATTCAGTCCATTGGCTGTTTCCCATTCATCGGGCATACCATCACGGTCGGTGTCATATCCTTCCGGACGAGACATCGCGAGGAGAGCCGGATAACTTGCTGTCTTGGTGTTCTCTTCTTTGGATGGGTCGTTGATGAAGTCGATTATACCTTCGGTGTCGGATTTTTTGCCGGTCGGGCCTGCCACGTCACCATGATATGTTACGGTGCCGGTGCGGGTCTCTTCCATATAGCGGGCGTCTGTTCCGTCGCGATAGAGAGATGCTCCTGCAAATTCAAGAATCTTTTCATAGGCTGTGGTGGGAGCTTGGGTTGTTACTGTCCCTGCGTCGATGGGTTCATCAAGTTTCACGCAAAGGTAGTCCTTACCATCGATATCCACGTAGGGGGCGTTGCTCCCGAATTTGTGGTTAGGATCAGGCATATATTTTACACCGTCGATCTCAGTGAGACCGTTGTCGTATTTAACGCCTTTCCAGTCGTAATTTTCAGGTTCGGAAGCTGCGGTCACGTAGTTGCCGCTGATGAAGTAGCGGGAAGACAGACCGCGCAGAGATTCATTGGTGGAGTTGCTGCTGCTACCTACGGATACTTCTGTTACTCGAGTTTTGTTTTTAGTGCCCGGACCTGCCTTGAAGTAATTGTTGACCATATTGATATATCCGCCACCGGGACCTCCATAGCAACCGTTGCCATTACCCCAGTTGTATATCAAGTTGTTGCGGAAGTCAACTCTTTCGGCATCTACGGTGTTTTCGTATTTATCTTTATCCCAACCAGTCCATTCGTATCTGGCACCATTGAAGCGAGGAGCTCGGTTTTGTACATATCCAATGAAGTTGTGATGGAACGATGCATCCTTGCCACCCCATATGCCACCATAGCTGTGTGCTCCCTTGCTGTGTCCGGGATTTGCAAGACCTTCTGCCACTGTACACCATTGCATCGTAAAATTCCGGTTGTCGTAGAATGATGCGACTTCGTCTATGCTCCATGAGAATGAGCAATGGTCGAGGATGATATCGTGGCGGCGACGCCCCCAAGTAGCATCGGCTCCATCGTTGACATCCTTAATCTGCGAGCGTCGGCTTCTGATGAAGCGCACTATCACATTGTCACACTTACCGAAATACAGTGTGTAGTATCTCAGAGTAATGCCGTCGCCGGGAGCAGTCTGACCGGCGATAGTGGTATTGGACGACATGTCGAGCTGGCTCTTTAAGTCAATGTAGCCACTGACGTCAAATACGATAATTTTCGGACCATTCTGATTGATGGCCCAACGGAGCGAGCCTTCGCCACTGTCGTTAAGGTTTGTTACATGAATCACTTTGCCTCCGCGACCACCGGTCACATACCTGCCGTGACCTTCGGCGCCGGGAAATGCCGGAGCTTGATCCTGTGCCCAAACTCCCATACCAAGGGCGAGAGCCCCTGCAATAAGTAAACTTTTCTTCATGATGTATTATAATGGTATTCGAATCACAATTATCTCCTTCGCAAACTCTATTTTATGGAGCTATAGAGCATTGGCACAAAATTAGCTAAAAATCTTCAAATCAGCAAAAATATTCTTACTTTCATATTAGCCGATCCGTTATGATCGCTTGGGTTTTTGAATGCTAATAGCTGGATGGTTGAATATTCGGCTTTTTTTTAACGGTTACTCGGAATGCCGGATTTGACTATTTCATATGTCGTAATTTTTGACTAAATTTGCGGTATGAATTATATGACTCATGTATTGCCTAATGGTCTGCGTGTTGCTATCTGCAAAACAGATGCAAAAGTCGCTTACATAGGAGTGGCAGTTGGTAGTGGAAGCCGCGATGAAGGTCCTGAGCATCTTGGACTCGCGCACTTTGTGGAGCATACTATCTTTAAAGGTACGTGGAAGCGTCGAGGTCCTGCTATCTCTGCGCGTATGGAGAGTGTGGGCGGTGAACTTAACGCATACACTTCGAAGGAAGACACCATTCTCTACACTTGCGCACCTGCCGGTTATTCAGACCGAGCTCTTGAACTTCTATCAGACATAATCATCAACTCCATCTTTCCCAAGCAGGAAATCACAATGGAGCACGACGTCGTGGTGGAGGAGATAAAGTCTTATCTCGACTCACCATCTGAGAATGTGTATGATGAATATGAGGAGCGTATCTTTGCCGGGAATGCTCTTTCGCACAATATATTAGGCACTGCCGAATCGGTCAGAATGATTTCTGGATATGAATGTCGTCAATTCTTGGATCGTAACTACACGCCCGACAATATGGTGGTTTATATTTCGGCTCCTGATGATCCGGATAGACTCATTAAGAGAGTGGATCGCTATTTCGGATCGATGACGTTTTCTCTGAAACGCCCTGTAAGAGTCAAGCCGGAAGAGGTGACGTGCTTCAATGAAATTATCGACAACAATGGCTTTCAGGCTCATACCGTGTATGGAGCCACTACTTTCAGCCGATTCGACGAGCGTCGCTTTGCCCTCTATCTTCTCAATAATTATCTCGGAGGCCCGTGTATGAGTAGCCGTCTCAATAGTGAGTTGCGTGAGAAACGTGGATTGGTCTACACAGTAGATAGTTTTGTTTCGAGTTTTAGCGACACAGGACTTCTGTCGATCTATATGGGTTGCGACAAGAGCAATGTGAATAAATGTCTGAAAATCGTACGCAGGGAACTTGACCGCGTGGCGCAGAACCAGTTGAGTCCGCGTTTGCTCGACAAGATAAAGACTCAGTATTGTGGTCAGCTTCTCGTAAGCACAGACAATCGTGAGAACATGGCGATAGGGATGGGAAAGAGCTTGCTATATCATGGCAGGATTCATGATGCATCGCACACTGCTGAACAAATACGCGCAGTGACCGCCTCTCAAGTGAGGGAAGTGGCTGAGTTGCTTGCTGCAGACAGGTGTTCGCGGCTGACATTACTGTGATTTGGAATTGAAAATTTGAAAATAGAGAATAGAGAATTGAAAATTGCTGATTTAGATTTAGGCGAGAGGCCGGTGATGCTGGCTCCGATGGAAGACGTGACGGATCCTTCGTTTCGCCTTATATGTCGTGAGCAAGGTGCTGCGATGGTATATACGGAATTTGTCTCTGCAGAGGCACTTGTAAGAAACATCAATTCCACCACCCGCAAACTCACTATTGATGACAGAGAACGTCCGGTTGCAATTCAAATCTATGGTCGAGATCCGGATGCCATGGTGGAAGCAGCAAGAATTGTGGAGCGGGCACACCCCGATATTCTTGACATTAATTTCGGATGTCCTGTTAAGAAAGTGGCGGCAAAGGGTGCAGGAGCGGGAATGCTACGTGATCCTGAGAAAATGCTTACAATCACGAAAGCTGTTGTTGATGCTGTGAGTATCCCTGTCACAGTAAAGACTCGACTCGGATGGGATTGCGAGAATAAAATTATCACATCTCTTGCTCCTCGACTTCAAGATTGTGGTATAAAGGCTCTTACAATTCATGGCAGGACACGGTCTCAGATGTATACAGGCGATGCTGATTGGACACTGATAGGAGAAGTGAAAGCGAATCCATGCATGGAGATTCCGATTATCGGTAATGGAGACATTAAAACTCCACAGCAAGCTAAGGATGCATTTGACAACTATGGAGTAGATGGAGTTATGATAGGAAGGGCAAGTTTTGGAGCTCCATGGATCTTTCGCGAAGTGACGGAGTTTATCAAAACAGGACAAATTCCGGAAATCGGGTTGGCAGAGAAGTTTTCTCTTTTGCGCAGGCAGATTCTTGAGTCAATAGGAAGAATTGATGAATATCGTGGCATACTGCATGTGAGGCGACATCTCGCTTCCACACCACTCTTCAAGGGAATACCGAATTTCAGAGAGACGCGGATAAGACTTTTAAGGTTGGAAACGGAAAAAGAACTTCTGCAGTTGTTATTAGAGATAGAAGGAAATTTGAGGAATGAGTAATTAGTAATGATTATATGAAGAAGATAATATTATTGATGGCAGTTTTTATTACTGCCGCTATGCAAATGTCTGCAAAGGAGTTTTCGCTTCCGGTAGGGCAGTTCAGCAAGGTGTCGGTAGATGACAACGTGAATGTGCATTATATTGGTGCTGATGGGAGTCCAAGTCGAGTGAGATACGAGGGAGATCAGAAGTATGCCAAGGCGTTTATTATCTCTCAAAATGGAGACAAACTCCGTATTCAGGTAGATACAGAATTTGTCAATGATCCTGAGCTCCCTACACTCTATATTTATTCAGACTTCCTTAAATCCGCATCAAATTCATCGGAAGCTACTCTTCGGATTGAGTCTGTTGCCCCGACCAGTGAGATCAGTTTCTCAGTAATGGGCAACGGCACTATCGTGGCAGACGGTATACGTGCCACCAAAGTATCGGCAAACATAAAGTCGGGCAACGGCACGATAGCAGTTTCCGGCAATTGCGAAACTGCAAGTTTCGGAATGCTTGGCAATGGTACAATACAGGCCGATCATCTGGAAGCTACTACCGTCAGTTGCAAGATACTTGGCACCGGTTCTATAGGATGCTGGCCTGTTGATAAATTGAAAGTTAGGGGTATAGGAAGTACAAAGGTGTACTATAAGGGCAGCCCAGAGATAGATAAAAAAGGGGGTGGCAAATTGTTCCAACTTGAATGGGAGAAGGGGAACTGAAAAGCAAAACTGCCAAAACGCTGAAATGGAATGCGTTAGATCGTGTCGCTACTCAGGTGCTATACGCTCTAAGCGGTGTTGTGCTTGCCAATCTCTTGAGTAAAGAAGATTTTGGGTTGGTAGGCGTTCTCGCAGTGTTTCAAGCTTTTGCCATCTTGTTTGTAGACTCCGGTTTTGGGTCAGCTCTTCTTCAGAAGAAATCTCCCAATAATGATGACTATAGCACAGTTTTTTGGTTTAATCTTGCTGTTAGTATAGGAGTCTACATATTATTGTTTTTTTTAGCACCCGCAATTGCTGACTTTTTTGACGACGCGCGACTTGTTGCTATGAGTCGCGTGATGTTTCTCACGTTCGTGCTTACCGGTCTTGGCATAGTGCAGACCAACAGACTAATGAAGCGCATGGATGTTAGGCAGATAGCGATTGCGGACCTTGTGGCTCTCAGTGTATCGGGATGCCTCGGAGTTGCATTGGCAATCGCGGGGTTTGGAGCATGGGCTATCGTGTGGCAATCGGTAAGCCTTGCCGCCATTAAGAGTGGTTGGCTTTGGCTTACAGGACACTGGATTCCGAAATTGGTGTTCTCACGTGTATCCATGCGAGATGTCAGGAATATTGGAGTGAGTGTGTTCGTGTCGCAGTTTTTCAATACTCTTTTCCTGAATGTATATCAGTTTGTAATAGGTAAGTGGTATTCCCTTTCGCAACTTGGTTGCTACACTCAGGCTGATAAATGGAGCAAGATGGGAAGTGCGTCATTGTCACAAATTCTTATGTCATCGTTTGTTCCGGTGCTATCCGGAGTGCAAGACAATCCTGATACTTTCCGCAGATATATGCAACGTATGGATCGCTTTACGGCGCTTCTGACTTTTCCGTCTCTTCTATGCCTTGCTGCATGTGGCAATTCCCTGTTCCATTTTCTTTTTGGAACAAAATGGGATGTTGCAATTCCACTTTTTCAAATTCTTTGTATACGTGGAGCAGGCACAGTCTTTATCTCACTCTATTCAAACTTCATGATGTCGCTCGGACACGGACGGCAACTCGTAGTGGTGGAAGTTGTAAAGGATGTAACGACAGCAACTGTGCTTCTCGCAACAGTCTTTACCATGAGCCTTGAGGCTCTTGTGTTGGGGCAGCTTGTTGCCACTGTGGCTACATGGATTGTGGCAGGTGTTATTACTTCACGTGTGTCTGGCTATAACCTTCGCTGTCTCTTCTCTGATTTGCTTCCATTTGTTTTTGCTTCGGTTCTTGCAGTAACAGCAATTCTTATATTGCCTTTGCCGGAAGGTGACATTTCAAATCCTCTAAGTCTCACATCACTCGCGTCGCTTGTTATGCAGCTTTTTGCCGGAGCGGTAGTGGCGGTATTAGCTTTGGCTGCAATGAAGATTCCTGAACTTAAAGAACTCAAGGGGATATTACTAAAAAGACCCTGACTCAAATGGAGCCGGGTCTTTTCGTATGATATAGTATTGTTTTAGCAATATTTTGCGAAGTCCGCCTTCGACATGTCGCCACTGTCGAGGAAAGCCTCATGCAAGGCGAATGCAGCATGTAGTGAGTGAGGAGTGTGAGCCATCTGTCCTTTGTTTGCAAGTTTCAGGTAGTCCCACATTAATTCCTTATACATAGGATGCACACAGTTTTCAATGATGGTCTCAGCTCGCTGACGTGGGTCCTTGCCGCGGAGGTCTGCTACACCTTGTTCGGTGATGAGCACCTTCACAGAATGCTCCGAGTGGTCGATATGAGAACACATTGGGACAATAGCTGAAATCTTACCACCCTTTTGGATAGAGGGACAAGAGAAGATTGAAAGATAGCCATTGCGGGTGAAGTCTGCAGAACCGCCTATGCCGTTCATCATCTTAGTGCCCAGCACGTGGGTAGAGTTCACATTGCCATAGATGTCAGCCTCAAGCGCGGTGTTCATAGCGATGACACCGAGGCGGCGCACTACTTCCGGACTGTTTGAAATTTCTCCGGGGCGCAGAAGAATCTTATCGCGGAAGAAGTCAATGTTTTCCATGAAGTGAAGCATTGCATCGTCGGAGAAAGTCATGGCGCATGTGGATGCAAACTTGCATTGTCCTTGCTCCATGAGAGCCATAACTGCATCTTGAATTACTTCGGTATACATCTCAAAAGGTGGTACCTCAGGATTTTCACCGAGACCATAAAGCACAGCGTTGGCAACATTGCCTACACCCGATTGGATCGGGAGGAATTCTTTTGGAATTTGTCCGGTGCGTAGTTGTTGCACGAGGAAGTCGCATACATTTTGACCAATCATGCGAGTCACATCGTCGGCTGCCGTGAAAGGCTTCACACCTTCAGATGCATTAGAAGGAACTACGCCGATAATTTTTTTCGGGTCGATGTGGAGTACTGTCGAGCCGATGCGGTCTGACGGTTTATAAATAGGAATCTCGCGGCGGTGAGGAGGATCCAATGGCACATAGTTATCGTGGAATCCCCGGAATGATGTCTTGTAATAGCTTGAATACTCAAGAATTATCTTTTTTGCCATTTTTGCGAGAGTAGGGGCCATGCCAAGTCCGGCTCCAAGTATTACATCGCCATTAGGACTCATTTCAGTAACCTCGATGATGGCAACGTCAATGTCTCCGTAGAATCCATAGCGCAAATCCTGCGACACATGACTGAGGTGTGAGTCAAAATAGTTTATCTCCTGTCCGTTTATTGCCTTGCGACTATCTGAATGAGACTGGTAGGGGGTACGCTTTGCAATGGCATTTGCACGAGCAAGCTCTCCATCGACATGATCATTAGTCGAAGCTCCGGTGTAGAGATTGATTTTAAAGGGTAGCCCTTTTTCATGGAGTTCCTTAGCTCTTTGAGCCAGGGCGACTGTTACAACTTTGGGTGTGCCGGAAGCGGTAAAGCCAGATAATCCCACATTATCACCGTTTTTGATATACGATGCAGCCTCTTCGGCTGAAATAAATGGTATGCTCATTTGTAACGATTAGATTTATTTGGTAATTTTGCACAAATTTAGAAAATATCTTTGAAATATAAAATAGCATGGACACTGTTTTTCAACCTGCAGATGTTAAAAATTGCACTTTTATCAAAAAAGTGCGCATAGAGACCTATGGTTGCCAAATGAACGTGGCAGATTCAGAGGTTGTCGCGTCAGTGATGGGAATGGCGGGATACGAGGTTACGGAGAATGATAATGAGGCGTCTGCCGTGATTTTCAACACTTGTTCTATCCGCGAAAATGCTGAGCAGAAAATTTATCAGCGCATAAATCATTGGAAGGCTTTCCGTCGAAAGTCGGGTAGCCGTGTCATAATTGCTGTGATAGGCTGCATGGCAGAGAGGCTGAAGAAGACTCTCATAGATGATTATGGAGTGGATGTGGTGGCAGGCCCCGATGCCTATCTGCAACTTCCAGAACTTTTTGCCGCGGCTGAGGCAGGAGAAAAGGCTATCAATATTGAGCTGAGTCTCACTGAAACCTATCGAGATGTGATGCCACAGCGCATAGGAAGTCTCGGAGTGGGTGGGTTTATCTCAATCATGCGCGGTTGCAATAATTTTTGTTCATACTGCATTGTGCCTTATACCAGAGGCCGTGAACGGTCGCGTGAGCCGCAGAGTATTCTTCGCGAACTTGCCGACCTTCGTTCAAGAGGATTTAAGGAGGTAACTCTGCTTGGTCAGAATGTGAATTCTTACTGTTATGAGTCTGATGGAGAGGATAAAGTAGATTTCCCTGCTCTTCTTGCTATGGTGGCGCAGGCAGCTCCCGATATGAGAATCCGCTTCACAACCTCACATCCTAAAGACATGAGCGATGAGACGCTTATGGTGATGGCTCAGTATCCCAATATCGCGCGCCATATTCATTTGCCCGTTCAGAGCGGAAGCAATGAGGTGCTGAAGTCGATGAATAGAAAATACACCCGCGAATGGTATCTCGATCGTGTGGCTGCCATTCGCAGAATTCTGCCTGAAGCCGGTCTTTCTACCGACATGTTTACAGGTTTCCATGGAGAGACAGAGGAGGATTTCCAGCAGACACTCTCGCTGATGCGTGAGGCTGCATTTGACAGTGCCTTCATGTTCAAGTATTCGGAACGCCCCGGTACTTTTGCCTCAAAACATTTGCCAGACAATGTCCCGGAAGATGAGAAGGTAGAGCGACTTAATCGCATGATTGCACTGCAAAATGAGCTAAGCCTCGAGTCAAATCGCCGAGATGTGGGTAAGGAATTTGAGGTGCTTGTTGAGGGCGTCTCAAAGCGAAGTTCTGATGAACTCTTCGGGCGCACCTCGCAAAACAAGGTAGTGGTATTCACCCGCAGCAATTATAAACCAGGCGATTTTCTCCGCGTGCGTGTAACGGATGCTTCTTCGGCTACTCTTCGTGGAGAGATAGTTGAGGATTAATTTACCCGATTTGCGGTATTGTGCACATCGGGGGATATGCCTAATTTTGTGCAACACAAACCAATTATAAGATGATACGTACAATTTTGATTTGTATGTGCCTGATTGTGTGGAGTGTTGCTCCTCCGATGATGGCACAAGCTACCCATGTGTCTGACGCGAATATCACTGGGCATGTAATAGATAATGAGAGTGGAGAACACCTGCCTGGGTGTCTGGTAAGGGTTAATAATACCGATTTGGTGGTAATGACCGATGCTTCGGGACACTATCTTTTTCGAGATTTAGTCCCGGGAGAATATGAATTAACTGTCTCAATGACCGGTTATCGTACACTATCGAAAAAAGTGTACATATCTGCCAATAGAAGTATCGAGTTGAATTTTGAGGTGCTTCCAGATGCATTCATGCTTGATCAAGTTGTAGTGACGTCGTCAAAGACAGAGACTGCACGCCGCAACAGTCCCTCTCTCGTCAATGTTTTGTCGGGTAAGACTTTTATAAATGTGGGTGCGGCATCTCTTGCCGATGGCCTTGATTTTCAGCCTGGAGTCAGAGTGGAAAATGATTGCCAGAACTGTGGCTTTACGCAGGTGAGAATCAACGGACTCGACGGGCACTATTCTCAGATACTGATGAATTCTCGTCCCGTCTTTTCGGCGCTTGCCGGTGTATATGGACTTGAGCATATCCCCGCCAATATGATAGATCGCGTAGAGGTGATGCGTGGAGGTGGCTCAGCCCTTTTCGGTTCTTCTGCTGTGGGTGGCACTATCAATATTATTACACGCGATCCACTAAGTAATTCTGCAAATGTGTCTCATAAACTCACTTCCATTGGAATCTCCGGTGCATTTGAAAATAATACCACAATGAATGCTTCTGTTGCAACCGATAACAATAAGGCAGGATTATTCATTTATGGTCAGGTGAGGCAACGTGATGGTTATGACGACAATAATGACGGATTCACAGAAATTGCAAAGATAAAGAGCCATACGCTTGGAGCAAGGGCTTTTATGCGCACAAGTGTCGATTCTAAGCTGACCGTGGAGTATCACAATACTCAGGAATTTCGTCGTGGAGGTGACCTGCTTGACCAACAGCCTCATATGGCTATGGTGGCTGAACAGGCAGATCACAATATTAATTCAGGCGAAGCTACATGGGACTGGTGGTTATGCGACAGACGCGACCATCTCTCGATTTTTGCCGCCACCCAGAGTACTCGCAGGCAAAGTTATTATGGCTCGGAGATGGATCCCAATGCTTATGGTCGGACCTCCGACATAGTGGTGACAGCCGGAAGTCAGTGGACTCATCCAATTGACAGATTCCTTTTCATGCCATCGGAATTCGTAGCCGGTCTGGAATATTCCTACAACCGATTGCATGATGTGACTTTGGGATATGACCATGACATATTGCAGAAAGTCAATATATATAGTGCTTATCTGCAAAATGAGTGGAAAAACGATCGTTGGGGCTTCCTTATAGGAGCGAGGGCAGACAAGCATTCTCTTATACACAATGCTATCATATCCCCACGTGTCAACATTCGGTTTAATCCTTCGGAAAACTTCAATTTTCGAGCATCCTATTCCACTGGATTCCGATCACCGCAAGCCTACGATGAGGATTTCCATGTGGCGATTGTGGGTGGAGAGCGTGTGGTGACTATTCTTGCACCGGGTCTGAAGCAGGAAAGTTCACAGAGCGTAAGCCTTTCGGCAGACTTGTACCACAGATTTGGAGATGTGCAGACCAATCTTCTTGTTGAGGGATTTTTTACAGATTTGCGCGATGTTTTTGCACTCAGGCGGCTTGAGGAACTTGATGCCGCGGGCAATGCGGTGCTTGAGCGATATAATGGTTCCGGAGCTCGTGTGGCTGGAATTAATATAGAAGCAAAGGCTTTTTTCTCCAATCACTTCGATGTGCAGGGTGGTGTGACTTTTCAGAGAAGCCTCTACAAGAAAGCTGAGCGGTGGAGCGAAAATCCTGATGTATCTCCGGTCACTAAAATGTTCCGGTCTCCAGATGTTTATGGGTATTTCACGGCAAACTGGACAGTGACACCTGCATTCAAAATGATTTTTACTGGAACTGGCACCGGTCCTATGCTCGTGCAGCATATGGAGGGCTCGGGAACTGATGTGGATCTCGCGGTGACAACTCAGTCATTTTTCGATGCATCTGTGGAACTTGTCTACACATTCCGGCTTTTTAATCGCGTGAACTTAGACCTTAGTGCTGGAATCACCAATATCTTCAATTCTTATCAGAAGGATTTCGACACAGGGTATCTACGCGATTCCGGCTATATTTATGGCCCTTCCAAACCTCGTAGCCTAAATGTAGGTGTAGCCTTTTCATTCTAAAACCTCAGCCCAGTCTGATCTGAGAGGTGCCAATTCTTGTTGCCAATTCTATATTTTCGATTCTTTTTACTAATTTTGTAAAAAAATTAAAGAAAATTGCTGATAGATAGGATTAGACTGGGCGAATCCCTGAATTTCGGACAGCAACTTAGGCTTACGGCACAGTTGTCGTGGCCTGCCATGTTGGCACAGTTGTCGAGCATCATGATGCAGTATATTGATGCAGCCATGGTGGGACATCTCGGAGCAGACGAGTCTGCTTCGGTGGGACTTGTGTCTACTTCGCTATGGCTATTTTGGGGTATATGCTCGGCTGTCACTATGGGTTTTTCAGTCCAGGTTGCTCATAGTATAGGAGCCTCGGATCATTCTCGAGCTCGTCGTATTCTTAGGCAGGGTATCACGTCTTGCATCTTGTTTAGTCTTGTAGTGACAGCGATTGGAGCTGCAATCGCCATCCCACTTCCGGTGTGGCTGGGCGGTGGAAGTCCGGATGTGTGTTCCGGAGCATCGGTTTATTTTATGGTGTTCGTGCTGGGACTCCCTCTATTCACAATGAACTATCTCGCCGGTGGAATGTTGAGATGCAGTGGCAATATGAAGGTGCCGGGTATTCTCAATGTGATGATGTGTATTCTCGACGTGATTTTCAACTTCTTCTTAATTTTCCCTACAAGAGAATTGTCTTTAGGTAGTCTCTCAATAATAATGCCTGGCGCAGGGCTGGGAGTGCTTGGAGCAGCTTTGGGCACAGTGGGAGCCGAGTCTGTGACGGCAACCATCATGATGTGGTGGGTTTGTCGTAAGCAAGATGGACTTGCAATTTGGAGGGAGAAAGGTAGTTTCCGACCTACGCGCGAAGTGTTGCGCAAGGCTTTACGAGTGTCTGCCCCAATGACGCTGGAGCATGTGGTGATATGTGGCGCTCAGATTGCAGTGACAGTGATTGTGGCTCCTCTTGGTGTTATGGCGATTGCTGCAAATGCCTTTGCCGTTACTGCCGAGAGCATATGTTATATGCCCGGCTATGGCATCTCGGAGGCTGCGACAACGTTGACAGGACAGAGTTACGGTGCCGGACGTATGGAGCTTGCAAAGAGGTTTGGATATATCACCGTAGGACTCGGAATATTGCTAATGAGCGTGATGGGAGTGGTGATGTATGTTTTTGCTGAAGAAGTGATGGCGGTGATGTCGCCTGTGAGTGACATTGTGTGTCTCGGTGCGGAGTCGCTACGCATAGAAGCTTTTGCCGAACCCATGTTTGCAGCATCTATAGTGGCATATGGAGTCATGATCGGAGTTGGCGACACCATTCTTCCCGCTGTGATGAATTTCGGTAGCATATGGCTTGTGAGAGTGCCTCTTGCTGCTATCCTTGCCCCTACTATGGGACTGAGTGGCGTTTGGCTTGCTATGTGCATTGAGCTGACCTTTAGGGGAGTGATATTCCTTTGGCGCCTAATCTCCGGTGCATGGCTCCGTAAAGGAATCTGAAACTCTATCTGATGTACAAAACTACGTCTGATTTCTGGTCGTTATTCTGAGTCTATCTCTTCGATGTCGTTCAGCATAGAGTCGTTGGTGCCTTGCGCCTTGCGGTAGATGACAATCATTGTGACAGCTCCTGCAATACCTCCTATGATACCCCCTGCTGCTCCTGCGAGATTCATGGAATTGCTGTCGGAGAATATTGCATGGATAAAAAGAATTATCCATAAGATGGATATCGGTGCAGATATGCATGTCTGCCACATTCGTTCTTTTTTTTGTCTTACAAGCTTCTTACGCAGTTCAAGTATTGATGCCGTGCCGAGAAGTTTAGGAGATATTCTCATTGTGTGCCAATCAAATGCTATATCAATAATAGAAAGTACAAGCATGCTTATGGCATACCATATGGAAATATTAAATAATTGACATAAGCCTAAAAGCATAAAAGACACGAGAGGAATAGTGATTATCTCCACATTGACTAATACGTTTAGCCAAGATGCTCGCTGTTTCATTATATTGCGCAGAATCTTTTTGTTTATTATTTGTTGCTGATCGAGATTCTGCTTCAAGACAGACATTTCCTGTCGCAGGCTTTCGAGTTCGTCCATATTGTTGCGTGAATTATAATGATTTCAGTTTTTCTTTTATTCTTACCAATCTTACGCCGACATTTTTAGCAGATATACCTGTAATGGCAGATATTTCATCGTAGGAAAGGTTTTCAAGCCACAGAAGCACTATGGCGCGGTCGAATGGTTCGAGACGAGAAATACGAGTCCGTAGCATAGTCGCTTGTTTATTCTGTGGAGTGTCGTTGTCGAGTATGTCAGGTGAAAAATCCAACGGAGTGGTTTTAATCTGCTTCTTGCGTTTGTAAGAGATACAGGTATTCATGCTCACCCGATAAATCCACGAACGGAGATTCGAGTCTCCGCGAAATGTTTCAAATCCTTTCCAAAGGTTTATCAGTACTTCTTGAAAAAGATCATCGGCATCAGTTCGTGTGTCGGTAAACATATAGCATACAGAATAGATGGTGCTTTTGTGCTCCATCACGAGACATTCGAAGTCATTTGTATGGCTGGTTCTCAGTTATTTGAGTTCGTTGTTTGAATTATGCACATGTAAGACGCAACCGATGATTGGAAAACTACAAGACTCTATATTTTTTATAAAGTTTGCTCAGATATGGTCAATGCTTGCAAGCACAGATGTAATATTGTCGTTACATATGGTGATGACCTGGCATCCAGATTCTCTTGTCAAACGATCTTCTTCCTGTTGGCTCAGGATGCGTTGGTGTATGCTCGACTCATCAAGGCCGTCACGGTCTCTGACACGGGCAATTCGTAAAGATTCAGGGGATTCTACAATTATGATTCTGCTACACATGGCTGTGAGCCCGGATGTGGCGGGAATTGCAGACTCTACAAAGCAACGCTTGTGTCCTGCAGCGAATAGCGATTTTGCCCATGTGCTTACGTCTTCACGCACCATGCGATGAACTAACCTATTGAGCCATTGTCTTTCGGTGTCATTGCTGAAAATGCGTTGCGCAAGTTCAGTGCGGTTTATCGGACCTTGGGGAGAACATACCTTTTCTCCATAACGAATGTTTAATTCGCGAAGCACTTCTGCTGACGAGTCCATTAGTCTGCGTGCCTCCATGTCGCAGTCATAAACAGCCTCGCCTCGAAGGCGAAGCAGGCGGCTCACGACAGATTTGCCACTTCCAATTCCTCCGGATATTCCTATGATATATTGCTCTTGGTCTCTTTCTTGTCGCATTTTAGTTGAGTTTCCAATTTATTTCGAGAGGATTCGCATCCATTGCCACTATTAGTGGAAACTCGGAGTTGTCAAGGATTAGCATTCGTGAACCTTCTATTGGGTCATACACTTCTATTGTGCCAAAAACAGTTGTTGATGCCGTATCGGTTTGCTTGTAGATAACACCATTGTATGAAAATTCACCGCGATTTTTTAGTGAGCGATATGCTTTGCGTGATATGATGCCAAAGGTCTCGTTGTCTGGGAGTTTTACTCGGTTGCCGTCTTCGGGCATGAGGGTAGACAGAGTGTTCCCTTCTTCGATCGCTTTTGCCGTCATTTTGTAGCAACCGGTCCAGAGTTTGAGGTTTCTCACGATGTCCCATTCAAGAGTCATGCCACCATCAGGAGCTGGGTTATACACGAACTTGAAACGTCTGGTCTGACCATGAAGTTTATACTCCATTCTGAGTGTATCTCCCAGAGTGATATTGCTGGGTATAGACAGTGTGGAAAAGTCAAAGACTCCTTCCGGAGGAGTGCATGTGTATAAGGCTGAGGTGTCTGGAGTTGCAGATAGCCCGAGAGTCTTTCCCCAGTCTGTGGGCTTGTCGGCCATCACAAGCCGCAATTCTCCACCAGCTACGAGGTCTGCATGGCGAAGCGCAGATCCTGGATGTGGTTTCCCATTCAGATATGCGGCTGAGATGTATTTGTTTTTGTCAGAAAGCCCCTCGGTAGTAATACTGAATTTCTTGTTGTTAGCGAGATTGAAGGTCACTGACTTTAGCAGAGGAGAGTGTATGAGATAGTAATCGTGCCCGGCATTAGGATAGATACCTGCCATATTAAATACGAGCCAGGAAGACATAGCCCCGGCATCGTCGTTGCCAGGAAGACCTTGGGGAGTGTCGTTGTAGTTGTTGCCGATTATTTCACGAATCCTATCGCTTGACTTGTCGGGACGTCCGATCCAGTGATAGAGGAGTGGAGTCATGAACGATGGCTCATTGTTTACATTGAAATAACCCTTGTCGAAAAATGTGTCAAGACGACTGTCGAATGCTTTCGAACCTCCGCATTTTGTGATTAGACCTTCTATGTCGTGGGGAATGCTCAGTGAGTATTCCCAAGAGGATGCTTCGTAGAAGAACATGCTCCACCAGGGAGTGTACCATGGTCCTTCAAAAGTCAGAGGGGTATATCGATAGGTGGGGTGTTGTATTTTTGAGTGTCCGAATGTCAGCGAATCAAGCCAATTGCCTTTGGCATCGCGTGGCATTATAAAACCTCTTGCTCCATCGTGTTCATAATCATCACGCCAGAGGTTTTTCCATGATTCCGATTGCTTTAGGTATTTTTTTGCCAGGTTTTTTTTGCCGAGGCGATTTGCTACTTGCGCGATGGCGAAATCGCACAGTGAATACTCCACCGTGCGGTTGCCGGCGCGGTCTATTCCGTGTGGCACATATCCGAGTTCAAGATATTCGCGTAGCCCTCCTCGTCCTTCTGCCTCTCCGTTGCCGGCAGGCGGCACAGTGGCATCAGTAAGCATCGCTTTCAACCCCTCTTCATAGTCAATGCCTGTTATTCCTTTTACACATGCATCTGCAATCACTACATCAGCATTTGAACCTCCTTGAGTCCGACCATTGCAGTTTCCACTTCTTGCATCCGGCATGAATCCATCTCGTTTCCATATGTTTATTAGAGAATTGATTAAGTTGGCAAGTTGCTGGGGCTCAATGATTGCGAGAAGGGGCATTGAGGTTCGGTAGGTGTCCCACAGAGCATAGTAGTCATCAAAATATGGTGCTGAGTCTGTCCAGCGTGGATTCTCACCGGTGCGGTCGCTCGGCATAAGCATTGTGTGATAGAGTGCTGTGTAGAGCATCCTTTTGTATGCATCAGGAGTGAAGGGATCTACATCAACTTTGCTTAGGAGCCTTTCCCATTTGTTTTCAGTCTCTTGCCTTATTTCAGTGAATGTCTTTCCTTGAGATTCTAACTCATAATTGTGGCGTGCCTTCAATTCACTGATGAAAGATATTCCAATTCTCACGTTGAGTGTGCCGATAGATTTGGGAAACTTAAGGAGTGCTCCGGTTTTTTCCCCGGAATCGTATTGTGATTTGGCGTTGCTGATAGAGTCTCCTTTCCAAGTGGCATACTCTGATATCGGTATGTCTGTGGTGAGATAGAAATATACAGTATAGTCTCTGCCGTTGTTCCATCCTCCGCGTATGCGTGAATAGCCGGAGACTTCATGGTCAGAGAGTATCTGAATTTGCGACCCTATAAACTGCTGAGCTTCGCGGGCATCTGGTATTGGTGATTCTCCGAGAAAGAATCCAGGATCTACTTTGAGTGCTTTCTCTCCTTTTGTAGGATATGTGATTCGGTATGCGGTAGTCCGGTCGGTGGCAGTTATTTCGGTAGTGATTCCGCTATTTTTATAGGTTGTGGAGTAATATGCCAGACGAATGGTCTCTTTTTCACGGTAGCTGTATTGCCGAATCTGGTTAAGACCACCCATATATGGCTGGATAAGAATATTGCCGTATTTAGGTCCTCCTCCGGTGCCGCTAACGTGTACCTGTGCGAAACCATCCACTCTTTCTGGCATTGGAAGCCAACCGCTGTTTGGCGATGGAGTGCAGTCTGGCGAAGGTCTGACCATGGCAAAAGGGGAGCATGGAGAGATGCACACTCGCCCCAATCCCTCGGAACCGATACGGGGATCTACGAAGTCTACATATCGATTTGCAAACACTTCAACTGTAAACGTCGCTAAGAGCAACGTTACGATGACAATTGTCAATTTAATATGCTGCACCACAATCGTTTTATTAAGCTTGGGGTTGTATGGTTAAGTAGTGCTGTTAAAATGCTTAAAATATTGCTATTTTTCTATTTGGAAGTGGCGGGAAGCGAGGCGATAACCATCGCAGAATACTTCTACGGTATAGTCGCCCGGAGTCAGGGTGGCGTTGACATCCCAGTAGATGGTCACTGATGTCTCATCGTTAGAGTATTCAATCTGCCGGTGAGCTGTCGCAGCAACGTTTGCTCCATCCATAGGGAAGGTGATGTTGCCACCGAGAAGTGAGCCTTCAGGTGTAACTATCCTTACATAGAAGTCTTTCATGCCTGCAGCAGCAGTGCTGTTGGGACTTACTGTGAAGTTAATGTTGAGCTGACGCGCTTTGCTAATCTTCTTTTCACGTTTCCCTTTCTTGTTGAGCGGGGTGAAAGAAAGACTCGTTATGTTGAGTTTCTTTGCTTGTTTCACTGTCTGTGTGAGTTCCTCGTTGCTCTTAGTGGCAACGGAAACTGCAGAGGTCAATTGTTCATTGCGTGAACGCACTTCCTGAATCTCGTTGCGTAGGCCTTCATTTTCTTTCGATAGTCGGTCGATTTCTTCCAAATAATGCTTAAGAATCCCTTTCAGAGTAGCTATTTCGCTTTCAAGAGCTTTGATGCGTGCGCGGTTTGCGGCATTGCTTCGCTTTTCTTTATCAAGCTCTTGAAGAAGCCCTTCCACCTTCATTTTTGCCTGATTATATTGCTTCACAAGCGAATCGTTGGTGAGATACATCTGCTGATCCTCATACATGCTGAAGTTGGCATTGAGTTCGTTAAACTCATTTGTCAGTACAAGCCGTTCGTTCGCCAGAGCGAGCGAGTCGGCGCGAGCCTCCGCCTCATTAAGGCTTGTTGTTCGGTTATTATTACTAATAATCAGTGTGATTACGAGTGCAATAAGGCAAAGAGCCACAGCCCCTCCTACATATATGATAACTTTCTGTCTTTTGTCCATTTCTGGTTTTTCTATTATATTTCGATGTTAAATGAGCACCGTGGTTATCGGTGTGAAATCATATCTGTTTCAACTTGCAAAGTTAATAAAAAGTTTTTACACTCTTGCTATTTTTCAGTAGACTTCCATTCGGAATTATCTATTATATGTTAAGATATTACGTAAAAGAGTAAAATAGCGTTGTTGAATCGTTTAGCAATCTTAATATAGCACCGGAGCTGCAGGAATATCCTACAGCTCCGGAATATGTATTGTCTACAGCAATAAGACGATTACTTCATGTCAAGATACTTGATTTCGTCTTTGTCGTTATAATTTAGGTTTTCACCGCCCATGCCCCAAATAAACATATAGTTGGATGTGCCGGCAGCAGAGTGGATGCTCCATTCTGGATTCATGACAGCCTGCTCGTTATGGAGCCAAACAATACGGTTCTCTTGGGGCTCGCCCATAAGGTGGCAGATAGCGTTGCCCTCCGGTACATTAAAATAGAAGTATGCTTCTACTCGGCGATCGTGAGTGTGTGCTGGCATGGTGTTCCAAACGCTACCGGGCATGAGTTCTGTGAGACCCATCTGAAGCTGACAAGGACCCTCCTGAAGCACATTGTTAGTGATGAGCTGGTTGATGATGCGGTCGTTGCTCTCTTCAAGTTTGCCAAAATGAAGTCTGTTGGCAGGGATGGAGCCTTTGCGCCCATCGATAGTGATAAGCTGGGTCTTGTATTGCTTGTGTGCTGGAGTGGAATTGAGATAGAAATGTGCAGGATTTGCATCGTCTTTGCTGCGGAATGTTACGTTCTTATTGCCGCAACCCACATAGAGAGCATCCTTGAAATGAAGTTCATAATCCTTGCCGTCTACGCTTACGATACCGTCTCCTCCAACGTTAATGACTCCGAGTTCGCGGCGTTCAAGGAAGTACTCGGCTTTAAGCGGATCGATGGTCTCAAGAGTCATTACTTTGCCTACCGGTACAACACCACCAAAAATCAGACGGTCATACATCGAGTAAGTAAGGTTGATTTTGTTGACTTCCATCACGTTCTCCATGCAGAATCTCTCGCGGAGCTGGGTGGTGTCATATTTCTTTACGTCTTCAGGATGACATGCGCGCTGGATTGTATAGTCTATCTGGGCAGTTGCCGAAAAAGCTGCAGCAGCAGCGATGATTGAAAATAATATTTTTTTCATTTTTATCAGATATTTGATTGAAGTTTGTCTGAATGTTTTTGGTTGCGGATGATCTGTACTCGGTTCCACCACATCATGCTGCATGTGAGAATTACGAGAATACCGGCGCCGATAAACTTGAGGTTAATCGTGCACTGATAGAGTATCCATGCCAATGGTGATGATGCGAAGTCAAGTGCTCCGCCTTCAAAACCGTTTGGAATTGCCACCGCTGCATCTTGTGTGGCTGCATACACGTCATGAGCGGCAAGGGTGAATGCCGGTGCAATGTTGGTGACCATATAAAGACCGCAGGTTATCACAACAAGACCGACAATGAAAGTCTTGAGCACGTTTCCTTTTGTGAAGGGAAGTACAAGGGGGAATACGTAGAACATGCCAGCCAATGATGCTAGTGGTAGGAACTGGTTGCCTGGCAACACAACAGCGAGAAGCAGTGTTACAGGTATCAGGAGTAGCGATACCACAAGAGTGGTGGGGTGTCCGATCACGAGAGCAGGAGACATGCCGATGCTCAGACCATCGGCTCCCTTGAACTTGCGAGCGATGAGACTGCGAGTCGCATCGGAAATCGGCTTCAATCCTTCGATGAAAAGGACTGTTACACGAGGAATGAGTTCCATCACGGCTCCCATCTTGATGCCCAGACCAAGAATCATGGGTATGTTGTCAACAATCTCGTTCCAAGATGTGCAAGTGAGGCAACCGATGCCGATGCCTACAATCACTCCAAGGAAGAGAGGCTCTCCAAGCACTCCGAACTTTTTCTTCATACCTTCTGCATCAATCTCGACTTTATTAAGACCGGGAATTTTGTCAAGTCCTTTATTGATGATCCATGCGAAAGGTGCAAATCCTGCGCAGAATGGTTGCGGAATCGAAATGCCTTCCATATCTTTATAGAAAGATTGGAATTTTGAAGCTGTCATGTCGGCAAGCACCAACGTGATTATGTAGCATACGATTGCTCCAAAGAAGCCCCAAGCCAAAGATTCGCTTGCGAAATATATTACAGCTCCGATGAAGGCAAAGTGCCAATAATTCCAGAGGTCGATATTGACTGTACGGGTGGTTTTGGTGAGCAACATAAGCAAGTTGACCCCGAGGCAGACCGGGATTATGAATGCGCCTACTGCTGTGTTGTATGCCACAGATGCTGCTGCGGGCCATCCCATGTCGAATACTTTCAATTGAAGGCCATAGATTTCCACCACTTTTTGGAGTGCTGGCCCCAAAGCAGAGGTCAACAATGCTGTTACGATTGAAAGTCCGATGAATCCGACGCCTACTTTAAGACCGCTTTTGAGAGCGTCTCCGAGCTTGATGCCGATGCATACTCCCAACACGGTGAAGATGACAGGCATCATCACTGCGGCTCCAAGTCCGATAATGTAAGAGAATACCTGTTCCATTAGTTCGAAATTTTTTGCATTATGTGAAAATATAAATTTAGTATTTGTAAGGTCACTCGTCTGCAAAATTAATAAAAAAAATCCGTATTCCAAGCGCAATACGGATTTTTCAGCCTTTTAAGGTGGTGCTGACGTTGAGAATTAACCTGTTGTCAATTATATTGAAAGGCGTTTGAGAGTGAAGAGTTTCTCGCGGTTGATTGTTTTATCGTTCTGTATAGCCTTGATAAAAGGAACATATACAATCTCGTCGTTGCGTATGCCGATCATTACGTTGCGCTGGTCATCGAGAAGCGCGTCTACCGCGGCTGCTCCCATCCGTGATGCGATTATACGGTCGTGAGCGGTTGGACTGCCTCCTCGCTGTAGATGTCCAAGAATTGAGACGCGCACGTCATAGTTAGGATACTCATCTTTCACTCGTTGTGCTAATCCCATAGCTCCACCCGTAACCGGTGATTCGGCCACAAGTACTATTGACGAGTTTTTAGATTTGCGGAACCCATTTTGTATCAATTCTGCAAGCTGGTCCACTTCGGTGGATATTTCCGGTATGATTGCAGCCTCTGCTCCGGATGCGATGGCACCATTGAGAGCAAGAAATCCTGCATTGCGTCCCATTACCTCGATGAAAAACAATCGTTCGTGGCTTGTGGCGGTATCGCGTATTTTATCGACGCATTCCATAATTGTATTGAGGGCGGTATCATATCCGATTGTGCAGTCTGTGCCATAAAGGTCATTGTCGATTGTGCCAGGAAGTCCCACTATTGGGAACTGAAACTCGTTGGCGAAGACCCTTGCTCCCGTAAGTGACCCGTCGCCACCAATTACGCAGAGGCTATCAATGCCGTGGCGTTTCAGCACATCGTAGGCGCATTGACGTCCTTCCGGAGTCTGAAACTCCTTGCAGCGGGCTGTCTTAAGAATTGTGCCTCCTCGTTGTATGATGTTTGATACATTTTGAGTCGAGAACTCTTCTATTTCATCGGCTATCAGACCTTTGTAGCCACGATATATGCCGAATACTTTGAATCCTGAATAAATGCCGGCGCGCGTCACTGCGCGAATTGCGGCGTTCATGCCCGGAGCATCACCACCGGATGTCAGAATGCCGATACTTTTGATATTACTCATAACAGTATATATAAGGGTTAAATGTTTTTATATGAATTTAAAAGTTTAATTATTCCGGTTTATAGCATATTTGTTTTTTATTGTTTAGTGCGCCTCCAACCAGTTTTGGCCGATTCCGCTCGAAACTGTAAGCGAGACTGATCCCTTCCAAACTTCAGCCATAAGTGTCACTACAAGTTCTTGAAGTTCGCCTTCTTCTCCCGGAGCAGCATCGAAGTTTAGTTCGTCGTGTACTTGCATTATCATCTTAGACTGCATGCCACGCTTCTGCATTTCTCTCCAGATGTGTACCATCGCCAACTTCATGATGTCAGCGGCAGATCCTTGTACCGGTGCGTTGATCGCGTTTCTCTCTGCATAGCTCCTCACCACAGGGTTTTTGCTATTGATGTCGGGAAGCCTACGTTTTCTGCCCATCTTGGTTATGGCATAGCCTGTTTTGCGAGCCTGTTCTACACTGTCGGTCATATATTTGTGTACCGTAGGGAATGTAGCGAAATAATTATCAATTAGTTCTTTTGCTTCTTGTCTCGGTATTTGCAGGCGAGATGCGAGTCCGAATGCTGTGATGCCATATAAGATGCCGAAATTCGCAGTCTTGGCTTTTCTTCGCTGGTCTGCTGTCACTTCATCTGTAGGTAGATGATAGATTTTCGCTGCGGTTATGGCATGGATGTCATCACCGTTGCGGAATGCCTCTATCATGGTAGTGTCATTTGCAAAGTCTGCCACAAGTCGAAGTTCGATTTGGCTGTAGTCGGCAGAAAGAAACAGATGTCCGTCTGCGGGGATAAACGCTTTGCGTATGTCGCGACCCAATGCTTCTCGCACCGGGATGTTCTGGAGATTCGGTGCAGATGATGATAGACGTCCTGTTGCGGTCACTGTCTGGTTGTAGTTGGTGTGAACACGTCCGGTCTTCTTGTTGACCACCTCTGGGAGTGCGGTGAGATATGTAGATAGAAGTTTTCTAATCTGTCGGTATTCCAGAATTTTACCTACAATTGGGCTTTTGTATGCAACTTTCTCCAGTATTTCTTCCGAGGTAGAATACTGTCCGGTTTTTGTTTTCTTTGCCTTGGGGTCGAGTTGCAGTTTTCCAAACAGAATCTCGCCTACTTGTGATGGGCTCCCCACATTGAATCGCTGTCCGGCTATCTCGTATATTTCTTCACATAGTTTTGTGGCTCTGTCTTCCATTCCCTCTGCTGCAGCCGAAAGAGCTGCAGTGTCAATGCGCACGCCAGTATATTCCATATCAGCGAGAACAGGCACGAGTGGAAGTTCCATGTCGTGAAGGAGATGATCAAGGCTTTCTGACTTGAGTATCGGGTTGAATAAATTGTCAAGCTGCAATGAGAGAGCAGCGATAGCTGCAGAATTCGATGAGGATATCAAGTCGTATCCTAAATATTTCTCAGCCAACAATTCCGGAGTGTGACGCATTTCCGGTTCAAGTAGATAATGCGATATCGTGACATCGCTGTAGTTCTTGAGTGGTTCTGGATTTGTGTCTCCATCGTCGCGGTGCCGCCGAGCCACTACAATATCTCGTTTTGCTGAAAACGTTATTTTCCTGACGGATTTGTCTTCAAGAATGCGTAGTATGCATTCATTGGCTCCCGGTATGGATGCATCGGCAATCCAACTACGTCCGTCAGGGAGAGCTATTGCAGTGCTTTTCCACATTGCGTCCATGTCGTTTTCTCCGGCAGTCACCATGAAGATGCCTATAGTCTTTGCACTTTTTGCAGCCTCTTCCATCTCGTTCAGGTCTGCCTCGCACACTGCGTTAGCAAAACCTTTGCCGAGTGTGCCCGCTTCGATTTTCTCTGTTGGCTGTTCGTTATTTGTAGCCTCTGAGTCGAAGTCAAACAGTGTCGGTTGGGTGTAAGTATTTTTATTTTTTGCAACCTCATCTCCCGATGTTGCAGACTCTTGCCTGAGACGTTTCTCTATTCGGTCGGCAAGAGATTTGAATTCATATTTCTTGAAGATGGCAAAGAGTTGTTGTTTGTCCGGCTCCTTCATTACAAGACTATCGGGAGTGGCGTCTATTGGCACGTCTGTGCGTATTGTGGCGAGGTCTTTAGATAGGCGGATAAGGTTGTCGTTTTCCTCCACCTTTTTCTTAATAGCTCCTTTGAGCTGGTCGGTGTGTGCGAGTAGATTTTCTACTGAATCGAAATCGGCTATGAGTTTTTGTGCGGTTTTTTCGCCTACTCCGGGGCACCCGGGAATGTTGTCAATCTTATCTCCCATGAGTGCAAGTAGGTCGATGATTTGCGATGTGCGCTCTATGCCGTATCGTTCGCAAACTTCCTTCTCTCCGCGTATCTCTACGTCTTGTCCGCGATAAGATGGTTTGTATTGAAACACATTTCCCGATACTAATTGTCCGAAATCCTTATCGGGTGTCATCATATAGGTGGTGAACCCTTCTTTCGATGCTTTGTGTGCCATGGTGCCGATTACATCATCTGCCTCGAATCCGGCGCATTCCAATATAGGGATTCTATAGCATTCGATGATCGACTTTATTATTGGTATGGAGAGCTTGATGTCTTCAGGAGTGGCTGGTCGTTCTCCCTTATAAGATTCAAACATTTCACTTCGGAAGGTGGGACCTGCAGGATCGAAACATACAGCCAGATGGGTCGGGCGTTCTTTGCGGAGCACTTCTTCGAGTGTGTTGACAAATCCGAAGATGGCGGATGTGTTGAAGCCGTCGGATGTAGTTCGCGGCATTTTTATCAGTGCATAGTAGGCGCGAAATATGAGTGCGTACGCGTCAAGGAGAAAAAGTCTCTTTTCTGGCATGTTTGTCGATGTGAACATTATTATTTTTTATTAAAAAAGGGGAAGGAGAAGAGAAAAATGTGAATCTTCCCTATGAAAATAACAAATAACAGGGGGAGTAATGCCAAAAATGCAAAAAAATTTGTAATTTTGTAGGAAAATAGGTTCTTGAAAATTGAAACCTCGCAATCCGAATAATGGAGAACACTGCAATAGATAAATTGCGGCACAAGTTAGGTGCCGAACTGGAATCAGTGAATTCATTCATTGAGTCCGCCCTTGCTACTGCCAACCCGTTGATGGGCATGGCTGTGAGTCAGTATCTGAAAACTAAAGGGAAACAGATAAGGCCCTTGTTGGTGCTGATGAGTGCATCAATGTTTGGTCGTGTAAATGAAATCACGCTGCATGCTGCGGCATCGATCGAGATGCTACACAATGCGTCTTTGATTCACGATGATGTGGTCGATGCAACTCTTATGCGTCGAGGCAAAGATACTCTCAATAAGGTTTTCGACAATAGAATAGCCGTGCTTGTTGGTGATTTCTTTGTGAGTAATGCTCTTTCTGAGGCGTTGAAGACATCTGATAATCGGATTGTAATGTCGATAGCAGAACTTGGGAAAGAACTATCTATCGGAGAAATTGATCAGATCAACAATGCTCGGGAGCATTCTTTGGATGAGTCCCGATATATGGATATGATCGGCAAGAAGACAGCTTCGCTGTTTATGAAATGTGTAAGAATGGGCGCATTTTCTGCAGGAGCCTCTTCGCGAGATGTGGATAGTATAGAGCACTTTGCAAATCTTCTTGGACTTTGTTTTCAGATTAGAGATGATGTCTTTGATTATTTTGAGGATAAGGAGATAGGGAAGCCGACTGGAAATGACCTTCGTGAAAACAAAGTTAGCCTTCCGCTGATATATGCCATATCAACGGCTGAAAAGTCAGATTCAGACAGAATGAGGTCGTTGCTTGCCAAAGGAAATCTTGACGACGAGGAAATTGCAACTCTTATAGAATTTGCAAAGTCAAATGGTGGCATTGAATATTCCTACGATGTTATGAAATCACTTCGCGACAAGAGTTTTGCCATACTCGAGACTCTTCCTGCTAATGAATGGCGCGATGCGTTTGCCTATATTATGGACTACACGATTTCCCGCCACAATTAAGACTTTCATAAGAGTCCTGCGATGCTTAGTGGTATGTAAAGTGTGTTGGAAATTACTCCTAATACAAATGATACGATAATCCAAATCTCGGCATTTCTTGAAGCTCGTTTTGCTCCCTCAATGTCACCAGCAAAATACTTGCCACTGACTTTCGAGGAATAGATGATTGCGATTATGCCGGGAATGAAGCTACACAAGATAGTGGAGACTACAGACCACACAAGCCATGTGGAGGGCATCGGTTCAGTGCTTACTTGGCATGCCTGATGGCTGATTGTTGTTGCCGATTTGAAGGTTGTCTGTTGTAGCTGTGGTTGTGGCTGAGTTTGAGTCTGTATGGATGATTTTGAAGTCGGGGGCACGTTGTTTGCGATGCCAAGAGTTTCTGCCCACGCATCGTCAATACTCTGAGGTATGGCAGGAGGTTCCGGTTTTGATATTTCTGTTGCAGGAGTTTCTATTTCTTCTGCCTTTGGTGCCTTTTCTTTGTTGATCGACATGACAACCTTTACGATGGCGTTGGGATAAAGCTCGTATTCAGCTTCATGCACTCTTGCTTCAAGAGTCTCCGGTGTGTCATCTGGAAGCACAGGCACTTCTTTTTGCTGGATAATCGGACCCATATCAATTTTGTCAGTGACCACATGCACTGTGGCTCCGCTTTTTGTATCTCCAGCCTCTATCACAGCCTGATGCACTTTCTTGCCATGCATTCCCTTTCCGCCGTAGTTCGGAAGAAGCGATGGATGAATGTTGAGAATTCTTCCTTCGTATGCCTCTACAATTTTGTCACTTATAAAACACAGAAAACCGGCAAGTGCAATAAGTTTTACGTTGTGTTCTTGCAGGGTGTTGAGAATTTCGTTTGGATTCTCGCGCCACACACTACGTGGAAAATATATTGTTTCGATTCCCAGGTCCTTCATCTTTTCGATGACAGGGGCTTCCTCCTTGTCGGTCAGACATAGTGCCACATGGATGCGGCTACCGGAATTGAATGATTTCACGATATTCACGGCGTTGGAGCCATTGCCGGAGGCGAATACAGCTATGTTTGTCATGTCAGATTTGTTTTCTGGGTTAAAGGAGATTGTTTTCAATTTGAGATAGCGTGGAGGCGGGCATAATGACCATTCATGGCAATGAGTTCTGAATGAGTCCCAGACTCAACAATGCGTCCGTCTTTGACCACACAAATTATGTCGGCATTGACTATGGTTGATAGTCGGTGTGCGATAACGATTGTGGTTCGGTTGCGCATCAGCCTGTCGAGTGCTTCCTGCACAAGCCTTTCGCTTTCGTTGTCGAGTGCTGATGTCGCCTCATCGAGTATCAGTATATCGGGATTCTTTAGTATTGAGCGTGCGATGCTGATGCGTTGGCGTTCTCCGCCAGAGAGTCGACAACCTCGGTCGCCGAGCATTGTGTCGTAGCCGTCGGGCGTAGCCATTATGAAGTCGTGGGCATTGGCTATCTTTGCTGCTCTTTCAATTTCTTCTTGTGTTGCATCTGCGCATCCAAATGCGATATTGTTGCGGAATGTGTCGTTGAAGAGAATCGCCTCCTGGTTCACATTGCCCATCAGTCCGCGGAGATCTGCAACTTTAACATCGCGCACGTTAACCCCCTTCACGAGCACTCGTCCTTCGGTCACATCATAGAAGCGTGGAATGAGGTCTACCAATGTGGATTTTCCTGATCCTGACTGTCCTACAATTGCTACAGTGTGGCCTTTGGGCACTCGTAGGTTAATGTGCGACAGCACTGTGCGGTCGTCATCATCGTAGCGGAACGATACGTTTTCGAATTCTATAGCAGGACCATCGAAGTCTTCAGGTATTGTCTGGGGCTTTCCCGGATCTTGGATAGGATTTTCTGCATCGAGAATCTTATCTATTCTGGCAAGAGCAGCCATGCCTTTCGATACCGCGTATCCGGTCTTGGAAAGGTCTTTTGCTGGATTTATGATGCTGTAGAATATCGTCATGTAGAATATGAACGATGGCGCATCTATGCTCGACGAACCGGAAAGTATGAGTGAACCTCCAAACCATAACACCACTATCACGGCAATCGTGCCGAGAAATTCGCTCATGGGGTGGGCGAGAGCCTGACGCCTAAGCATGGCGTTGGCCGACTTTACATAGCTTCCTGTCTCTCCGCGGAAACGGGTGTCCATTTGCTTCTCGGCGTTAAACGCCTTGATAATCCGAAGTCCTCCGAGACTCTCCTCAATTGTTGAGAGTATCATGCCTCCTATCTGCATGGTGCGAAGACTCTGAGCTTTCAATTTCTTGCCTACAGCACCCATTACCCAACCCATAACAGGAAGAAGTACAAATACAAATATGGTCAGTTTCCAACTTACGGCTATCATCGTGACCAAGTATATAAGTATAAGTATCGGGTATCTGAAAAGTGCATGAAGTGATGACATTACTGATGCTTCAACTTCAGTTACGTCTCCGCTCATCCTTGCCATTATGTCTCCTTTCCTTTCTCCGCTAAAGTAGCCGATTGGAAGTGACAGGATTTTGGCATACATTGTGTTGCGAATATCTCGCACCACTCCGTTGCGCATTGGAATGGTGAAGTATTCACTAAAATATCCGGTCATTACCTTCGTTAGCGTCATTGCTATGAAAATAAGACCGAGAAGTGCGAGTGCGAGAACTTCACCTTTTGTCTCGATGATATATCCGGTGAAGTAGTAGAAGTTGTTGGTAATGGTGTCTATAATATTAGGCGAATTCCATGATTGGAACTCATAATGCCCTCGTTCAAGCCCGAAAATCACCTGAAGAATAGGGATTATAAAGGCGAATGAAAACACGGTCATCACTCCGTTGAGCAGATTGAATAAAATACTCAGCGAAAGTGTCCCAATGTAGGGGTGTGCAAACCGACGAAGAAATCGGATAAAGTCTTTCATTATCGTGATGCTAGTGATTTATTTCTTTGCCGGTATCTTGAGTGTGGCACCGGCTCTGATGGCGTCGCTTTTCAAACCGTTAGCTTTCTTGATTGCGCTCACAGTAACTCCATATTTTCGAGCTATGCTACCCAAATTCTCACCATTTTTGATTTTGTGTGTTGTGGCTTTCTTTTGAGTGCTTTTTTTCTTTTTGGGAGTCTCTTTCTTTTTTGCAGGAGTTTTCTTAGGCTCAACTGTCTGTTTGTCGTTTTCGGCAAGAAGTTGTGTGTCTGCAGATGCTTTGGCGATTTCTGCCTTGTCTGCCGCTACATTATTGATGGTCAGCACCTGCCCAACGCGCACTGCATTGCGTCGCAGGCTGTTGGCAGTGCGAATATCGGCGGCAGCAACACCATATTTTTCAGCTATGGATGAGAGTGTTTCGCCATTCTCAACCTTATGTGACACTGTCACTGTGCCATCAGGATTTGTGGGTAGAGTTTCTGTCTTGTCTACACTCATAATATCGGCTGCAGACTCAGGTTCAAGTGCTGCTGTGGAGGGTAGTCCGGGCTCTGCTGTCATGCGCTGTGCATATTTCTCAGCCTCGTATCCTAAAATTTGGTCGTGACTCATTAGGTATGCCTGCACTTGCTGCGATGGAAGAGTAAGCATATATGTGCGTTCCGGTGTGCCCGGAATTATGCCTTCTCGATATTGTGGGTTGAGTATCTTCAGTTCATCTGCCGGAATGCCGAGCACTGCGGAAATCTGGTTGAAGTGAACTCTCTCTGAGATTCCAATGGTGTCAGTGACAAGTGGTTTTGTTGGAAGCACCGGGTTAATGTTATGCTTCGAATAGTATGTCATGACATATGTGGCAGCGATAAACATTGGCACATATCCTTGGGTTTGTTCTGATAAGTAGGGATATATGCTCCAAAAATCGGCCTTCGAAGTGTCAATCCCGGCGCGGCGGATTGCTTTATTGACAGCTCCCGGTCCGGAATTATATGCTGCAATGACAAGGCTCCAATCGCCATAGATGTCATAAAACTGCTTTAGCAGGTCTGCGGCAGCCTTTGAAGATGTGTAGGGATCTCTACGTTCGTCAACAAGGCTGTTGCATTCAAGTCCCAAACCTTTGCCGGTAGCAAGCATCAATTGCCAAAGTCCGGTGGCTCCGTGACTGCTGACTGCATTCGGGTCGAGCCCGGATTCAATTATCGGTAGGTATTTCAGTTCCTGCGGAAGCCCACGTTCTTCAAGTGCCTGCTCGAAAATGGGCATGTAGTATAGACTTAGTCCGAGGATTGCGGCTATCTGCGGTCGGCTATTTTTGGTGTAGCGATCGATGTATTGTCTCACTATCGAGTTGAAAGGTAGGTCAATAGTAGTGGGGATGGCTGCAAGTCGACGAATAATCTCTTCATCAGAAACATTGGCATCATTCTTAGACGCATAGCTGTCGTCGGTGGCGGTATAGTTGCTCATATACCAGCCCTCGAGTAGCTTCTGAGTGTCTTGCTCGAATGTTTCCGGAAACACTATGGCATCGTCAGTGATAGAATTTTTAATGTCGAGCACGTTGGGATTTGCCGCCATGCTAGGAGTCGAAATGCCGGCAATCAGCGCCAGCGTGAGTAGTATATTTTTGCGCATTATATTATCGGTTAGTTATGTTTAGAATGTGAACGCCCAATTAAGCCCAATTGAATATCTTCGACTCACAGGGTCTGCGGAAAACCCGGGACTGACATCCATCGAGAGGTCCGGACTTATGTCAAAATGTGCGAGCTGTGCGTCTACATACGCATCAATTATCGAGAGCATATACACCGCAACCATGCATATGATGCATAGGTCTCTGTTTCTTCGGTAGAAGTTCTTTCGGCTTTGCATCACAGATTTCAGCCATTCCTTGTCGAGCGATGATTCGTCAGTGTTGGGAGGGAAGAAATCCAGGTATGATTTTTTATTGGGGTCTCCGCTCATCAAATCCATGTAGGCGTTGGAATAGTCTTTATATTGTGTATTGTTCCAACTTGTGCCATAGCCAAGCCCCATGAATCCTGCTACTATAATGGGTAGTTTCCAATAGCGTCGGTTGTAGATCTGTCCGAGCCCCGGAAACAATGCCGACATCCATACAGCCCGTGTTGGATCCGGATTGAAGATTTTTTTTCCATCAAACCCATATGGGTAGTCGTCGGCTACCACTACGGTCTTTTCGTCTCCCTCAGTCACCTCGGTTTCTATAGGGGCCCGCATGAGGAGCTCAATGTCGGCTACGGAGTCGGTAGGCAATGGTAGAGCCTCCGGGTTTGACTCCTGAGCATGTGCCGACAAAACAGCACAAAAAATGCTGACTGATGTGGCAATGGATATGAGAAGACTTCTGACCGTTATCATTATTTCTTTATATTCTCAAAGGCTTCTACGAGCTTCATGAGCTGCTCATCGTTGTCGAATTTAAGTGTAATACTCCCTTTGCCGCTTGCATTGCGGGAGAATTTTACGGGAGTGGGGAAGTAGTGTTGTAGGTCGCGTACGAAAAAGTCGTAGTCCTCAGAGTTCTTCGGGGATACCTTATTCTCCTCTGGATGGCTGACTTGTGGAGTGGCTTCAGCTGCCTCGCGTGCCAGACGCTCCACGGTTCTCACACTAAGTCCGTCTTTCAGAATCTGTTTGAAAATTTTTAGCTGAAGTTTGGCATCGTCAATCGATAGGAGTGCGCGTGCGTGTCCCATGTCGAGTTTGCGGTCGCGGAGGGCGAGCTGTATCTCAGCTGGTAGCTTTAGAAGACGCATGTGGTTGGTAATCACAGTGCGAGATTTGCCCACACGCTCACTGAGACGTTCCTGCGTAAGGTTGTAGGTATCAATGAGGCGTTTGAAGGCAAGAGCCACTTCTATGGCATTCAGGTCTTCACGCTGAATGTTTTCGATCAGAGCCATCTCTGTCACCTCGGAGTCTGATGCTGTGCGCACGTATGCAGGCACAGTGGTCAGTCCGGCACGTCGGGCAGCGCGCCATCTGCGCTCTCCGGCTATAATTTGATAGCCGCCATCGGTAGCTGCACGTAGCGAAAGAGGTTGTATGATGCCCAATTCGCGAATAGATGCCGCCAATTCGTCAAGTCCTTCATCCGAGAATGTGCGTCTCGGCTGGTCTGGATTGGGAGATATGCTGTTTATGTCGATTTCAGATATAGCGCTTCCTCCATCGGTTCTAACTTCCGATATGCTTATAAGAGAGTCAAGCCCTCTGCCGAGCGCGTTTCTTTTGGGTGTCATGTTCAAGACGATGAGTTTACTGATTCTTCTTTCTGTTGCGTGCTGTCAGTTCCTTGGCAAGCTGCGTATAGGCGATGGCACCGCGAGAGTCGGGATCATAGAGGATCACGGGAAGACCATGACTCGGTGATTCCGATAGCTTGATGTTGCGCGGTATCACGGTGCTGAACACCATATCGCCGAAATGTCCCTTCAGTTCCTCATAAATCTGGTTGGCGAGACGCAAGCGTGCGTCATACATTGTCAGAAGGAACCCTTCTATCTCAAGACTCGGCTTTAGTCGGCTCTTGATGATGCGTATAGTGTTGAGTAGCTGCGATATTCCCTCGAGTGCGAAATATTCAGACTGCACGGGAATTATCACAGAGTCGGCAGCCGTTAGAGCATTGACCGTGATGATTCCGAGTGAGGGAGAACAGTCTATCAAAATGTAGTCGTATTTGTCTTTAAGGGGAGCCAGGACTCTCAGCAGAGATTTCTCGCGCTCCCGGCGGTTCATCAGTTCAACTTCAGCACCTACCAGATCAATGCGCGAGCAAATCACGTCAAGCCCCTCGATGTCTGACTTGACAATACTGTCTGCCACTGGATAGTCGTCTACTATGCATTCATAGATTGATGCGGGAGCACTATTGCCGTCAAGTCCCAGACCGGAGGTCGCGTTTGCCTGAGGGTCTGCGTCTACAAGCAAAACCTTCTTGCGTTCCATTGCGAGACAAGCTCCGAGATTGAATGCGGTTGTGGTCTTGCCTACACCGCCTTTCTGATTGGCTATGGCTATTATCTTACCCATGATACTTAATATAGGTACGTACCGCGCAAAAGATTATGGCAGTACATTAGAAGTTGCAAAATAAGCAAAAATTACCGAAAAATCCCAATTTTTCAGTGCTTTTTACATCCATTAACAATATCACTATTGCTAATCAGGTCTGTAAGACATTATTATAGATTCCTGCTCGGCTTCACGATATATCCCTTTCTGTCTTGAAGGAAGTATAGGAGCATTGCTATTAATTGGTGGCTGGATGTGTCTTTTTAGCCTGAAATATTCAGAAGTTGCAGGGGAGGGTAAGTAGTTGATAGTATAGAGTGCTGGCTATGCGCTTGTGTCCGAGATTGTTGGGGTGTAGACGGTCGGTGTCTGCTTTGTGGAAGTATTTTGCGTGTTCGTCGTGTAGGGGGTAGAGTCCGCACAAAGAATTGAGGTCAATCACTGGGATAGACCACATCCTACCGGCTTCGATCACAGATTCTACGTATGCGTCAAGATATTCACCACATCTGTTAGTATAGTCTTCGGGCACCTGCCAATTCTTTTCGTTGGCGTAGAAGCCACTACGGTGTATTGGAGTCAGAAGTACAATCTGCTTGTCGGGATAAGTGCGTTTCAGAGAGTCTAAAGCAAAATTGATCCTTCCTCGGTAGGTGGCAGGATCCATCGACGGAACTCGTCTCATGCGGTTTTCGGAGCGTTTTTCGTAGCGGTGTCCGTAGGTGACAGATTCAAGTGATTCCTCATACCATCTGCCTATTGGCACTGCATTGTTATAATCGTTAGTCCCCATAAAGATAAGTATGGCGTCCACGTCATCGTTGTGTTGCTCTTTAAGCATTGCAGTCTGGCGAGGAATATCGGTCCATTCACGTCCGCTTACTGCATAAACATATGGGGTAATGCCGAGCCATTCCTGAAGAAGACTCCAATATTTGCTATCGCTTGCATTGTTGCGTGGGTCAGTGATTGAATCTCCGAAATATGCCACTTTTTTCCCTTGCCAGGGATGCACTATGCATTCTGCTGATATGGATAATGTGAGGAGAAAGAGTGTCAGAGATAAGAGAAGTTTTTTCATAATCGTAAAATATATACCAATAGCGAATTGTATGGGCAAACTAAAACTGCCAATATGCAAATTTAATTAAAATATCTTGAATTTCAAAAAGCAATCATCATCCACTATTTCACAATTTTAATCCCATTTTGTATATTCCTGCAAAAATATTAAATTTGCACATATTGTATCATGAAATCAGCATTGCTACATTGCCTTAAATACATCCATTTATGAAAAGAACTCTTGCTATTGTATCATTCCTCTGTATGACTGTCTTTGTCATGCCTCTTTCCGCGCAACAGCATCCTAACCGAGCCAATGGGAATAAATTGAAATATGTGGTTGGCACGGAAGTGAATATCTCCGATAGTGTCAATGCCTATCGGCTTCTATATGAGAATATACCTCAAGACAAGGATTTCCTTAATGACCCTGTTTTTGCCATCGTTGGGCGCCATCGTCTTTTTTATTTCAGTGTGGGCGCAAATATGAAGGTTGGCCTTAATTACGATTGGGGTAATCCATCCGACAACCCGCAAGGAATGTCGGTAGCAGAACTTCAAAAGGCGTATCCCGGAGATTCTCAGGCATTTCAGATGACGGCACAGAGTAGTAATATTTATTTCAATGTCATAGGTTTTCCGCACACGGCAAACAATGCGGGACTTTTTGTGTCTCTTGCTCTTGACGGAGAACCGGGTAATTCCTATAAGGTACATGCCGATAATGTATATTTCAGGTTTCATGGTTTTACAGCAGGCTACACTTCAAGCCTCTATAATGATCAGTCGGCAGATCCGTATACTATCGATGCTCACGGACCGATAGCTTCGGGATTCCACAGCAGTATCCTTGTTAATTATCAGAAATTCGTATCGAAACACATACGTCTTGGGATCGGTATAGAAGGTCCATCTAATGATTATTCATATTATCTTCCGGATAGTAGAGATGATGACGACGTTGAGCCTAATCTGCGTCAGAGGGTGCCGGATATTCCGTTGTATGTGACATACGCGTTCAATTCTTCAGATCATATTCGTCTCTCGGCAATCGGTCGTGTGCTTACTTATCGGAATTACGTTGAGAATCGCAATCACGATAGATTTGGATGGGGCCTAAAACTCACCGGATCTGCGACTTGGGGACAGTCTATTTTTTATGGCATGGTGCAGGGTGGTAGAAGCATCTCAAGCTTTATTCAAGAGAATCGTGGTCTTGGTCTTGATCTCGTTCCCGACATGTCTCGGCCTGGATATCTTAATAGTCCATTTTCTTGGGGTTATATGTTCGGATTGCAACGCAACTGGCGGAGTAATCTCTATTCCACAATCGTGTATAGTTTTATGCGTAATTATGTCGATCCCTACACCAATGCGTCAACTGGAATTGCTTATACCGACCAGTTGAAATATGGTCAATATGCGCTTGCCAATGTGATATGGAGATACAATAGGCTTATGCAGTTTGGAGTTGAGTATCTTTACGGACAGAAGAATACATTCGGTAAAGAAAGAATTGCCAACAACCGACTCTCCCTCCAGGTCTGCATCTCATTCTAACCATTCGATACGATTTTGATGCAGATAAGAAAGGGCGACTCCCTGAGTAGGAGCCGCCCTGATGTATCTCTTTGATTAGTTGAGATTACTTGCGGATGAACTTCTTGCCGTTCTGGATAAGGATACCCTTTGCGTCAGCGTTCACGCGAACACCCATAAGGTTGTATACAGGAGCGTTTGCATCTTCAACTTCTGCTGCGATGTTTTCTACACCTGATGCGAGAATTTCGGGGAATTCAACCTTAGGATAAGTAACATTGCCGTTTTCGTCAGTCACTTCCTCAAACGCGATTGAAGGCGCTTCTGCAGTGTAAACGAAACCACCGCAGGCAGCTTTGGAACCGAGAGCTGAGAAATAATAGTCGCAATCAGCATATACCGGGAATGAAAGGAAGCCTAGAGATTCACCTGGTGCTTTTTCGAAACCTGCAACATTCCATGGCATAGCCGGCTTGGTTTGTCCTGGAATTGCTTCCATTACAGCAGATCCTTTCTGCTCTTTGCCATTTTCATCTGTCCATACAGGTCTTTCACCTGCAACAACGTTCCCGTCTTTGTCAAGCCAAAGATTCTTACCTGCTTCATTTTTAGACTGTTTAGTGGCAGGAATCATGTATTTGGATGCATCCGGAGCATTGAAATCGATATAACCTTCTCCGTCGTCAGGCATAGCGTAATAAATCTTATCAGTTCCGTTTGTCCAACCTACACTGTAGATAATAGCACCGGTTGTGCCTTCGAACACGAGATACTGTTTGTTGGGGTTCACTTTGGTGAATACTGTCATATATCCATCCAGATTTGAGTGGATTTTGAATACAGCACCTGCGCTCATAACGCCAGCCTCAAAACTAACGAATGTGGGGTTTGAATTACCTACAGCACCGCTGCCAAGTTCGATAGCCTCACCATTCACGGTAACGTTGCGATAGTTCTTGTAAGTTGTTGTAGTTCCCCAGTTGTCTTCGTAAGCGAGACCGAATGAACCAGCCTCATTCTCAAGAATTGTTGTCTCAGAAAGTGTTACCTTTTCGCTGCTTAGACCGACAGCTTCAAGTTGTTCGCTGGTTGCGAGACCAACAACTACGTCCGATGCGTTTGCGATGCCTGCAAAAGCAACAGCTGAAAATAGAAGTAATGATTTTTTCATTGTAAAAAATTTTAATTGATGTTAATTAATAATTAGCAGTGGCGGATATTCATATCCGCCACTGCAGATATTTACTGATTTTGATTTTCTTGTTTTTGACCTTCAAATGCGAAATTATACATAGTCTCCTTGTGTTTTACAACAATTGCTACACTATAATTGAATGTTGCATTTCCCTCAGGAGTGACCTTACCTGTAAAGGGAAATCCAAATGGGTTCAGTGTATAAACATTCCAAAATGAGAGAACGCCAGAACTTAGTTTTGATACATTGCAAGCAGATGTGTCAGACTTTGCTCCTAATTTTACTGTTTTGGGATCATCCGAAATGATCGTCACCGTTGCTACGTTATTGCCAAGTTCTTCGCTGTTGGCGAAAGTCAATGAACCGGTTGCTGAAGCTACATCACCTGTAACGGTGTTTGTGCTCGTCCATGTTCCCAAATAAGTGCCGGCAATGAGCTTCTCAGCATTGTCAAGACCACCTGTGGGAGGCATCTCTTCGTTTTTTCCTGTGCAGGAGGATAGTCCGAGCATCAGGAGTAAACAACAGAAAATTGATTTATATAAAGCTTTCATTTTCATCTTATTTTGGTATATTAATATCCTGGATTCTGATCATCAGATGTGATACCCTTGTTGCTGTCAATCTCAGCCTGAGGAATTGGACGATACCATTTGATTTCGCCTGAAGCATTACTCATATCTTCTACTGACTTTATGAATCTGCTGAACTCTATGTTATAGCGAACAAGCTGTTTTGTACGGCGCAAGTCAAAATAGCGATTACGCTCAGCATAACATTCACGTGCGCGTTCGTCAAGGATAAGGTCTAGGGGAATGAATGTGAAGTTGGCACTTGTCACGTATGGAGCCTCATATGCACCGAAAGATGCGAGCTCAGGAGCACCGGCACGCTTACGAACAGCGTTGATGTATTTCAGAGAGTTCGTCTGATCGCCGGCAAGGAGGTATGCTTCTGCTGCTGTCAGATACATTTCGCTTACGTGAAGTAAAGGAACATCGCGATAATCCTGTTTCCCGGTTACGTTAGCCGCTGTCGGATCATCGTATTTTGTCACACATGTTCCGTTGTTGGCAGATTCACGAATGAAATCAGTGTAGGCGACTGTTTTCTTTGATGGCATTGTGCCGTTTGCGTTGAATTCCCATTTAGTGACAGTCTCACCCGTAATGATCGCTGCAAATGGTTCATTGACACCATATGTGTTTGTAGCGAATTTCTTAAGGATGCGACCATCTGCAATCATCTGGCGTATATCTGACTCTGCTTCAGCAACAGTTGTTGCGGGATGATAAATCTTCATGGCGATAGGCAGAGCCATCTGCTCTTCTTGTGTACAATTATACCATGCCAGATATCCCTGTTTGCCCCACTCTGCATTCTTTGTAGTAGTGTTTATGGGTGAGTTATAGAATACAGTCATGAAGGTGCCTTCAAAACGTTTATCTCCCTTTTCAAACAATGACGCTGACTTTTCGGAACATACGTTTGTTCCACCACCGCCTGTGCCTTTCTGACCTGTCTGAATACAGTTGCCATAGTAACCCATGTAGTTGTTCATGAGGGAGTGGCCATTGTTGGTCTTGTCGCCAGGGAAATTATCTTTGTCATACTGCGCAGAGAAAATTTCTTCGGCATTGCCTTCATTGTTCCATGCCCATTTTTCAGAGAATGGCATAGTAAGCTGAATGCCCATGATAGCTTTTTCAGCCCATTTTGCAGCTTGCTCGAAATATTTTTTGTCGTTGACTGTATATGTGCCTGCGATAGCATTGCCAAGTGACGTGTCCAAGTCCCATCCGGCTGCAAGGGCTATTTTTGCAGCAATTGCTGCTACTGCCTGTTTGCTTGCTTCTCCAATATGGCTTTGTTCTGGAAGTGATGAGTTGTTGTAAAGGTCTTCACATTCAGCGAGCATGTTGGCATAGCATTCAGCAAGAGGTGTCCTTGGGAAATCATTACTTGCAGTCTGAACATATTTTGTAACATATGGAACAGCTCCAAACTGCTGAGTTAGATAATAGTATCCAAGAACTCGAATGAATCGACCTTCGGAAGCCAATTCCTCATTCTCTCCTGCATAGTGGATCATACAGTTAGCTCTGTTGATCATATACATCACATTTTCATAGTAACTTTTAACAGTACCATTCTCTGCCGTTACCGTAAACATTGAGAAGATGCCGTCATCTGCACTACGTGGGTTTATGAAGAGGTCGCCAGCCTGATCAAGCATGTCGATATGCGTAGCGAGAAACCTTACTTTCTCGTATACTACTGGGCGAATCTGATCAGGATGCTCTGCGAAATAAACGTCCGCATCATCGGCATTGGAAAGATTTCTCGCATCGAGGAAGTCTGAACATCCTGTCGCTAAGAATGCGCAACCTAATCCTAAAATATAATATTGAATTTTTTTCATAATAGTATTACTCTTAAAATTAGAATGTAATGTTGGCACCAAACTCGTAGGTGATAGTGCTCGGACCATCATTCTTATTGGCAGCAGTTGCCCATTCAGGATCGAATCCTTTATATTTTGACCATACGAATGGGTTTGTTACGTTGACATAAAGTCTCAGCTTGCTACAACCAAACTTCTCAGTGATTTCACGTGCAAAGTTATAACCGAGAGATATATGCTGAACTTTCCAGAATGATCCGTCAACTACTTGCTTTGCATTATACTTGTTGTCATTGTTGTTATAACCGAAATAAGAAGCTCCAGGGCCGAGGCCGTCGTTACCGCCTGCATTGGCGAGAGGCCAAGTACCATAATAGGTTTCTGTTTGATAAACAGGGTTGATCAGTGTGCCATCGGCACGAACGCCATCTGCATCAAGCAACATACCTGCAGGTATGTAGTTGTCCATCATGATTTTGCCACGTCCACGGTCGTGCCAGTCAAACCAGTCGCCTGCCATGAAGGGAGAAACAACCTTGAATCCCATCTTAGTATAGACAGATATTCCTAAGTCAAGTGATCCGCCTTTCTTCGGAAGACGATAAGAGAGGTTTGAAGTAATGGCTCCTGTAATCTTCGGGTTGCTATTGAAAATAACACGGTCCTTATCTGTCCACTGGCCATCTCCGTTCACGTCGCGAATGATAGGCTGACCTTCAGCCTGTCCATAGCATGTGTAATAGTAATCACATTCACGAACTGTCTGACCGGGAGTAAAGCCTTTGTCTATTGCAATCTGATGATTCGGTACTGTCATATTGCGGTCGGAAATAATTCCGTCCCAAGCGAATGCGTAGGCATTATTGACAGGCTGACCAACAAACAAACTTCCGGCAGGTCCATTAATGATTTGATCGGAAATTCCATTGATAATAAGCACTTTGTTGCTGTTGTGTGAAAGATTGAGCGAAGTTGTCCATGTCCAATCTTTTGTGTCGATATTCGTTGTCGTTATGCTGAATTCAATACCGGTATTTCTTACAGATCCTACATTAGTATAGATGTTATCATAACCGGTTTCCATAGGCAGTGGCATGTCATAAAGAAGCTTATTAGATGTCTTATGATACCACTCAATGCTACCCACGATACGGTTGTTAAGGAAACCATAATCCAAGCCAACATTGTATTCATGAGAGGATTCCCACTGAATTTCTTTGTCTACAAGACCTGAAGGATAGAAGCCATCTGAATATTTATTGCCAAAAGGATAGATGCTTGAAGAGCTAACGCCTACTACTGTTGCGTAGTTGGATATGCCGGAATTGTTTCCGGTCACACCATAGCTTGCACGAAGTTTAAGATTGTTGAGCCACCACTTCTGCATGAATGATTCTTCAGCAATGTTCCAACCAAGTGCAAATGAGGGGAAGCAACCCCAACGATAATCAGATGCGAAGCGAGATGATCCGTCCCAACGTACAGTCGCTGTTACCATGTAACGATTTTTCCAAGAATAGTTAGCGCGTACAGCAATAGACTCCATTGAGTTTTCAGAGAATGACGAATTTACACTGGCATCGCCGCTTGTTCCTGTTCCGAGATTCCACCATTTGGTTGTTTCTATTGGATTCAGTGCTGTTGCATCGTAAGACTCAGAATTGTTCTTCTGTGCAGAATATAATGCCATGGCATTAATGCTGTGGTCACCGAATGTACGGACATAGCTCAAAATATTGTCCCATGTCCAGCCATAGCTGGTCTTATTATTTACAGTTGCAGAACGAGTATCATTGTCTAACCATGTTTGGCCAGTCTGCGGATTGGTAAATCCAATATACTTGCCGTTGCGGTATGAAGTATATGTAGGAGAAATTGTTGTCTTGAAGCTAAGTCCTTCTATTATGTTGAATTGAGCGTAGATATTACCGAGCATACGATAAGTTTTACGTCTCTCTTCCGAGTTCTTCATTCTGTCGAGAGGATTGATGAAGTCAGAAAACTGATTGGCATCTGTGCCAAGTGTAGTCTTGTTTCCTGGGTAGTGAATGGTATTCCCGTCCTCATCGAAAGGAATCATAAAAGGATTGACGCGATATGCCTGTGCAATAGCGTCACTGTCGGCATACGTATTGTTGATCTGTGCGAGGTTAAAGTTAAATCCGGCGCTAATCACCTTGCTAATTTTTGCATCGAGACTTCCCTTGAAAGAATAGGTGCTTTTCCCGTCGCCTTTGTAGAGACCTTCTACATTTTCATAGCCAAGGCCGAAGTGATAGTTTACTTTTTCGCTTGCTCCAGAAACTGAAACGTAATGATTCTGTTGGTGTCCGTCTTGAGTTACAAGACCTGGCCAATAATACGTGGCATCTTCTGCGAGCATCTGCTTCATTATGTAGGGAGACTCTATATCGCCCTGAGACTGCTGAAGCAATGCTTGACCGAGACCCATCGCTGATGGAAGTATGCCGAATGTGGTTTGAGGTTCCCATGCGGTAACACCTCCAGCCGGTTGTGTAAACTTTTGGAAACGCCAGCGATACCATTCGGTGCCATTCATGAATTGTGGCATGCGAGTTGCATGGCTTATGCCGTAGTAACCATCATATGATATTGTCGCTTTTGTCCCCTTGGTTACATTGGCTCCGCTCTTTGTGGTAATCATTACGACACCGGCTGTGGCGCGTGAACCATAAATGGCTGTAGAAGAAGCATCCTTGAGAATGTCTACACGGTCGATATCCTGTGGGTTGAGGAAGGAGATGTCATCTGTTTGAACACCATCTACTACGTATAGAGGGGTTAACTTAGAGTTAATTGAAGACTTGCCACGTATTTCGATATCAATGCTACCATTGGTGCGACCGGTCGATTTTGTAATACTAACGCCGGGAACTGCACCCTGCATAGCCTCAAGCACTGAAGCTGAACCCTTGGCAGTAATCTGACCGGCATCTACTGTCGATACTGAACCGGTGAGGTCTGAACGCTTAATCTGACCGTAACCTACAACCACAAGTTCGTCAAGAGCCTTGGAGTCTTCAGACATGGTTACATCTATTTTGGTGCGACCTTTTACATCAACGGTCTGTTGCGTATAACCTATATAAGAAAATACAAGTTTTCCCTTAGTTGGCACTGCTTTTAATGAGTAGTTACCGTCAAGGTCGGTAGCTACTCCGTTGGAACTACCGGATACCATTACGGTAACGCCGATTAGTGGTTCGCCATTTGTGTCGACTACCGTACCGGAAACGTCAACGTTTTGTGCGAACACTGGGATTGCCATAAACAAGGCAATCAGAGTCAGAAATATCCTGCCTGTAAAGGTCAAGAATCCTGATTCATGTCGTTTCGATGTTTGGTTAATAATTTTGGTCATAATCCATTTTTATGTTGTTATTACGTATATACAAAAAAGTTAACATTCCCCTAATAATATTCAAAAGTTCATAGTGATTTTTTTTTCAAACTGGGGACTACTGCGCAAAGTTAAACAAACTTAACAAAACTTCCAAGAAAAATCCAAAAATTCTTTAAAATAAGTACATAAATGTTTTTTTTTGAGAGCCGAATTTTTAGCACTTTGGGAGGAGAAACAACATTTTATGGCATTGGAAATTGTTTTGGCAGGTTATTTGTTGTAACTTTGCAAAGAATTGTACTTTTGCAATTCTTTTGACAATATTTTGGGGAATACTAATAAATTTGAGCAATTACTTAAATGGATAACAATAACGCTGAGGTGCTGGAACAAGCTACCAGTGGAGAGTACAAATATGGTTTTACGTCAGACATCGACACGGATATCGTGTCACCAGGTCTGTCGGAAAGTGTGATACGTCTGATTTCTGAGCGTAAGAAGGAGCCGGAGTGGCTACTCGAGTTCAGGCTAAAGGCATATCGCCACTGGCTTACTCTTAAAATGCCTAACTGGGCGCATCTTGACATACCTGAGATTGACTATCAGGCAATCAGCTATTATGCAGCTCCGAAGAAGTCTGATCTTAAGAAAAGTATGGACGAGGTGGATCCGGAGCTGGTGAAGACTTTTAATAAGCTTGGTATATCACTTGAAGAGCAGAAACATCTTGCCGGGGTGGCGGTAGATGCAGTGATGGACTCTGTAAGTGTTAAGACAACCCACCGCGAGAAACTTGCAGAACTTGGAGTTATATTCTGTAGCTTTTCGGAAGCTGTGAAAGACTATCCTGATCTTGTGAAAAAGTATCTTGGCAGTGTGGTGAGTTACCGCGACAATTTCTTTGCCGCCCTCAATTCTGCAGTGTTTTCCGACGGATCGTTTGTTTATATCCCGAAAGGTGTGAGATGTCCGATGGAACTTTCTACCTACTTCCGTATAAATGCATCAGGCACAGGCCAGTTTGAACGCACGCTTATCGTAGCTGATGATGACGCATATGTGTCGTATCTTGAAGGGTGTACAGCTCCTATGCGCGATGAAAATCAGCTTCATGCCGCTATTGTGGAAATAGTGGCGGAAGATAGGGCTGAGGTGAAGTATTCTACCGTCCAGAACTGGTATGCCGGAGACAAAGATGGTCGAGGAGGTATTTATAACTTTGTTACTAAACGCGCACTCTGCCGGGGACACCGCTCGAAAGTGAGTTGGACTCAGGTGGAAACAGGCTCGGCTATAACATGGAAATATCCCTCTTGTGTGCTGAAGGGAGACGACAGTGTGGGTGAATTCTATTCAGTAGCTGTTACTAATAATCATCAGCAGGCCGACACCGGAACCAGGATGATACATGTTGGCAGAAATTCGCGATCTACTATCGTCAGCAAAGGCGTTTCGGCTGGTTGTTCGCAAAATAGTTATCGAGGAGAAGTAAAGGTGCTTCCCGCTGCTACAGGTTGTCGCAACTTTACTCAGTGCGACTCTCTATTGCTCGGTGATAAATGCGGTGCACACACATTCCCCTATATAGATGTGGCCAATAATGCCTCTACTGTTGAGCATGAGGCAACTACATCGAAAATCAATGAGGCACAGCTATTCTATTGTGAGCAGCGAGGCATCCCAATGGAGGAGGCGGTGGCTCTCATCGTAAATGGTTATGCTAAAGACGTGATGAACAAACTTCCAATGGAGTTCGCTGTTGAAGCACAGAAACTTTTGCAGATCACCTTGGAAGGAAGCGTGGGTTGATTTAAATATTCGTTAGATGAACGAGAGAACTGTAATTATAGACCAGATTGATCCGCAGACATTCTACGGTGTCAACAATAACAATATAAGTTTAATAAGAAATCTCTTCCCCAAATTGCGCATTGCTGCGCGTGGCAATGTAATCAAAGTGATCGGTGAGGAGAACGAAACCCTCGATTTTGAGCGAAAAATAGGGGAAATCGAGGATTATGCAGTGAAATACAATAAACTGACCGAAGATGTGATAATCGATATCGTGAAAGGAGATGCTCCTAAAGCTATTGACGCCGAGGGTGTAATCATTTTCGGACAGAATGGTCGCCCTATTTCACCGCGCAATGCCAACCAAGCAAAGATGGTGAAGTCGTTTGCCGACAATGACCTGACTTTCGCTCTTGGACCGGCGGGCACTGGCAAGACATATATAGCAATCGCTCTTGCGGTGGCAGCTCTCAAAAATCGCAGATGTCGAAGGATATTGCTGTCGCGCCCGGCTGTGGAGGCTGGTGAGAAACTCGGCTTCCTGCCCGGCGATATGAAAGACAAGATAGACCCATACCTGCGTCCGCTTTACGATGCGCTCGAAGATATGATTCCGCAAGTGAAGCTTAAGGAATATATGGAGACCGACACCATACAGATAGCTCCACTCGCTTTTATGCGCGGTCGCACGCTCAACGATGCCATTATTATTCTTGACGAGGCTCAGAACACTACGAGACACCAGATGAAGATGTTTCTTACGCGTCTCGGACACAATGCCAAGATGATTGTGACCGGCGATATCACTCAGATCGACCTTCCTCGCAGTGTGCAGAGTGGACTTGTGCAGGCGCTCCGAGTGCTGAGGGGGGTCAAGGGTATCGGTATCATTGAGTATGAGAAAAAAGATATAGTAAGGCATCCTCTTGTGCAGCGTATAGTGGATGCATACGAAAAGAGGGAGACGGAAGATGATGAGACGGAATTGGTAACTGAGAATTGCAAACAGACTGATGGAGAAATGGTGGAGTTATCCCGCTGAAGGCGAGGATGGAAATACTATTATTGTGACAGGGCGTGATGACGTGGAAAAATGGCAGAAGCCAGGCAAATTCCCTGTGCGTGTCACTGTGAAATGGAACTATAAGCCACTTGCCAATGGAATGCCTTCTGATGAGGATGCGGCTCTGATGGAGACGGCTACAGATGCACTTATAGCTGAGTTCAAGAAAGATAAATGTGCTGTGCTTACAGGTATTTATACAGGGTGCGGTTGCCGTGATTGGGTGTTCTATACCCATAGTCTCGGTGTGTTCGGAAAGGTTTTTAACCGTGCTCTTGCCGATGTGCCTCAGATGCCACTGGAGTTTGAAGCTGCGGATGATCCTGATTGGGAGGAATATCGTGACATGAGGGAGGCTACATATGTGCCGGATGAGGATGACTGATTCATATGAATCTTCTTAAAAGTTATGAGTCAAAACTTATAAAACCATCTGCGAATGAAAAGAATTCTTATAGTGGGAGCCGGTGGTTTCCTTGGTTCCCATCTTCTTGAAGCTGCCATAGAGCAGCCAGACCTTGAGGTGTGGGCTGGAATCCGTGAGAGTACTTCTACTCGTTGGTTCCCGAAAAGCGGTGTGAATCTTGTTCATTTTGATTTCGAGGATGCAGTTGATGTGGAAAGAAAATTGACTGAGTGCCTGCCGGAAGGAGAAAAGTGGGACTGGATTGTCTATAATCTCGGTGCTACGAAATGCTTGCGCTACAAAGATTTCGACCATATCAATCATGACCTGCTTCGCACTTTTGTGGAGGCTCTCGCTCGCACCGGAATGATGCCGGAGAAGTTCTTGTATATCAGTTCCCTCTCTGCTGTCGGCCCTGGCAAAGAACGTGAGTATACCCCTTTTACAGAGAAGATGTTGCCTCAGCCTAACACTCGCTACGGAGCTTCCAAACTGAAAGCGGAAATGGTGCTTCAGATGCACGATGTGCCTTACATTGTGTTCCGCTGTACTGGTATCTACGGTCCGCGCGATCGCGATTATTTCCTGATGTTTGATGCCATGCGCAAGGGTTTTGACTTTTCTGTGGGCTTTAGAAAACAAATACTTTCGTTTGTCTATGCTCCTGATTTGGCACAGGCTGTGTTTTTGGCACTTCACAGGGCTCCTGTGAAAGAATTATACAACATTGCTGAACAGCGTGCCTATTCTCAGGCGGAGTTTAGGAAAATTGTGGCAGAAAAGTTGCGAAAAAAATTGATTGTCCCGGTTAGGGTTCCTCTTTGGGCTACAAAAGCAGTGAGCTGGATATGTGAGAAAATTGGGGTGGTAAGAGGTAAACCATCTACGCTGAATTCAGATAAATACAACATAATGAAACAGCGTAACTGGAGCGTTGATACGAGAAAGGCGCATGACGCATTTGGCTTTGAGGCTCCGACGTCTCTTAGTGTCGGGGTTTCGCAGAGCATTGACTGGTATCGGAAGGAGGGATGGATGAAATGACTCAGGTCAGGTTGTTAGACGAAGTGGCTTCAAGCTGGGTCCCCCTGATACTATTCGCCCTGTTTTTTATGGTATGCATGCGCTTGAGGGGAAACATGAAGTTTGTGCACTCTCTGATGAAGGATCTGGTGGGAATACGTGATCGAGAGAGTATGTTTGACGACACTATGCGCGAAACTTCTGTAATCTTTTTCATGCTTTTGCTTTCCGGATGCAGCATGGGCGTGCTGCTTTTCGCAGGGGTTCGTTTTTGGAGTGATGTGACTCCTGCTGTGGCTGTATGTCAGCAATTGAAAGGTGTGGTAAACGGCGATATGCTGTCTGTGCTGACATGCATGGCGGTGGCATGTGGCTACATACTGCTAATGTGGATATGCTACAATGTGGTGGGAAGAGTTTTTTTCGATTCCCATTGCACATGGGTATGGGTTCGCGGTTTTACCGCTGGCATTGGCCTTGGCGGAGTGGTGTTTTTTCCTCTTGCACTTCTGTCGCTTGCATATCCTGAGATTGCTAAGGAAATAGCCTTTTGGGCTTTTTTGATGTTAATTTTAGTCAAAATTGTATTTATTGTTAAAGGACTTCGCATTTTTTTTGCCGAAAGTTCTTCATGGGTCGTTTTTTTGTATTATCTTTGCAGTCTGGAAATGGTCCCTTTGGCTATGACATTCGGCCTCGCAAAAACTATGCTTGGCTAAATAACATCTAAAGAGAAACTTAGGAAGATGATTAAGAAGATACTGGTTTCGCAACCGCAGCCTTCATCGGGTAAAAATCCCTACTATGAGATAGCAGAAAAGTTTGGAGTCGAAGTGGTGTTTCGCTCTATGATTAAGGTAGAAGGACTGACAATCAAGGAATTCCGCCAGGAACGCATCAATCTCGCTGATTATACCGCCATTATTTTTACATCCAGAACAGCTGTAGATCATTATTTTCGCCTTTGCGAAGAGTCAAGGGTCGCAGTCCCTGACACAATGCGGTATGTATGCACCTCAGAGCAGATTGCACATTACTTGCAGAAATATATCGTTTATCGCAAACGTAAGATTGCTTTCGGCACTACTGGTAAACTCTCAGATCCGCAGTTTATTGCTGCAGTCACAAAAATTAAGAAAGAGAAGTTCCTAATGCCGGTGAGTGATGTCAACAAAGATGATTCTTCTCAGCTGGAATCGATTGGAATTGATCTGACAAAGGCAGTGATGTTCAGAACTCTTACCAACGACTTTACGCCCGACGAGCCGTTTGATTATGACATTCTGTTGTTCTTCTCTCCTTCGGGAATCAAGTCACTGAAGAAAAACTTCCCCGATTTCGACCAAAATGTGAATGGAAAATTTATCGGCACTTTCGGACCCACTACCGCAAAGGCTGTGGAAGACGCAGGATTGAGACTCGATTTCAGTGCGCCTACTCCGGAAACCCCGTCGATGACTTCTGCTCTCGAGAAATTCCTTGAGTCGCAGATGAAAGAAAGTTGACTACCGTGAATCATACCACTACTGACCCTGAACGTCAGATTCATTTACGAGACACTGCTTTTGCTGATTTGATGCAGAAGCGTGTCTTTTCGGTTTTGCTGATAGCTACTCCCTACGACGCCTTCATGATGGAGGAAGACGGTAGGGTGGAGGAACAGGTATATTTCGAATACGTATCGCTTAACCTTAGTTCTCCGCCGAGATTTACAATGGTGGCTAACTATCAGGAAGCTTACGAAATGCTCGATTCAAAGCATTTCGACCTTATTATGGCGATGCCAGGAGTTGACGTGTCTGAGACTTTCGCTGCTGCAAAGGAAATTAAGATGAAGTATCCGGGTATCCCGCTCGTGGTGCTGACTCCATTTTCGAAAGAGGTCCGTCGACGCATTGCCAATGAGGATTTGACGGGTGTGGACTACGTGTTTTCATGGCTTGGCAATGTTGATCTTATTCTTGCCATCATAAAACTGATGGAAGACAGGATGAATGCCGACATTGACATTCTCGATGTCGGGGTGCAGTGTATTCTGCTGGTGGAGGACTCAATTCGTTTCTATAGTTCGATTCTGCCCTATCTTTTCAAGCACCTGCTCAAGCAGTCGAAAGAGTTCTCGACAGAGGCTCTCAATGAGCATGAACGTATGCTGCGAATGCGCGGACGCCCAAAGGTGCTTCTGGCGCGCGACTATGAGGAGGCGCAGATGCTTTTCGACCGCTACGGCAGGCATATGCTCGGAATCATTAGCGATGTGAGATTCCCTCGCGATGGAGAGAAGGATCCTCATGCAGGTTTCCGGTTTGCCGCTTATGTGCATGAGCGAAACCCTTTCGTGCCTCTGATACTCGAAAGTCAGGAACTTTCCAACCGAAGTCTTGCCGATGCCATGCGTCTCGCTTTTCTCGACAAGAGCAGTAAGACGCTCCCTCAAGATTTGCGCAAGGCCGTAGATTCTCTTTTCGGTTTTGGCGATTTTATAGTGAAGGATCCTATCACAGGCAATGACCTGATGCGTTTCCATGAGCTGAAAGATCTTCAGATGGCAGTCAACAATATACCATCGGAGGCTCTTTTTCGCCACTGTGCCAACAATGACTTTTCTCGTTGGCTCTATAGTCGTGCGCTTTTCCCTATTGCTGAGGCTCTCAATAGTTTTCGTTTCGAGAGTATGGATCAGGCTCCTTATGTGCGCAAGATGATTCTTGACTGCATTCTGGAATACCGCAGGATGAAAAACCGTGGAGTTGTGGCAATCTTTAGAAAGGGGCGTTTCGACCGATATAGTAATTTCGCTCGTATCGGGCAGGGGTCTCTCGGTGGAAAGGGAAGAGGCCTCGCTTTCATAGATCAGATAATCAAGAAAAATCCACGATTTGATTCCCTCGATGGCATAAGTATAGCTATCCCTCGCACTGTGGTGATATGCACAGACATCTTCGATGAGTTCATGGAGGGCAATAATCTCTATCCTATTGCTCTCAGTGATGCATCTGACGACGAGATTTTACATGCATTTTTGCAGGCGCGTCTTCCAAAGAGTCTTAGAGAGGATTTTGAATATCTTTTCGATGTGGTAGATGGTCCGTTGGCTGTGAGAAGTTCATCGCTGCTCGAGGATTCGCATTATCAACCATTTGCCGGAATTTATTCCACCTACATGATACCGCATCTCGATGATCGTGAGAAGATGATGAAGCAGCTTTGCGATGCCGTGAAAGGTGTGTATGCATCTGTGTTCTTTGCCGACTCAAAGGCGTATATGAATGCCACAAGCAATGTCATAGACCAGGAGAAGATGGCGGTAATATTGCAGGAAGTGGTTGGGGAAGATCATGAGGGACTTTATTATCCAAGTTTTTCCGGAGTTGGCAGATCTCTCAACTATTATCCTGTTGGCGATGAGCAGGCCGAAGAGGGTGTGGTGGAAGTAGCAGCCGGCCTCGGCAAATATATTGTTGATGGTGGTCTTGCACTTCGCTTTTCACCTAAGCATCCGGGAAAAGCATTACAGACATCGACTGTGCAACTTGCGCTGCGCGACACCCAGAAACAGGTGTATGGGCTCGAACTTTCTGAAGCTTCTGATTTTAAGGCCGATGATTCATTTAACTTGAAGAAGATCAGTGTGGCCGATGCTTTCAAGACAGGTGCATTGAAGTATCTGGTGTCGACTTTCGATCTTGATGATTATATGATTCGCGATAGTGAATTTGGAACCGGACGTAAGTTACTGACTTTCGCAAATGTACTAAAGCAGGGCGTGTATCCTCTTGCTGATGCTGCAAATCTTATGCTTGAAACTGGTCAGTATGAGATGGGGCGTCCGGTGGAAATTGAGTTTGCCGGAATAATTGCCCCTGATGCTGCAAAATCAGACCATAAAGGTACTCTCTACTGGCTTCAGATGCGCCCGATAGTTGACCGCAAAGAAATGCTCGACGATTCTCTGCTCGATGTGGCAGTAGAGAGTGTAATTGTTAGTAGCGATAGCGCACTTGGACATGGCCTTATGGAGAATGTGAAGACTGTGGCATATGTGCGCAGTGAGGGTTTCAATTCTGCTGGCAATGTGAATCTTGCGATGGATGTGGATGAACTGAATAAAAAGTTTATAGCTGAGGATAAACCTTATATTCTGATTGGACCAGGACGTTGGGGCTCGAGCGATAGCGCACTCGGCATCCCTGTGAGGTGGCCTCAGATTGCAGGGGCTCGTGTGATTGTGGAATATGCAATGCCGGGTTATCGCATCGAACCCTCCCAAGGCACTCATTTCTTTCAGAACCTTACATCGTTTGGTGTGGGATATTTCACAGTTGATCCTGCGGCTGGGAATGGATTTTTCAATGAGCAATTTCTCAATTCCCTCCCCGCTGTCTATGAGAAAGGTCAGTTGAGGGTGGTTGAGTTTGAGGCTCCGCTTCATATTGCTATCAACGGACGAAAGGGGAAGGGTGTGGTGTCAATTTCGCAACCGATTAATCCTGACACAGAATGAAAGTCTATGCTTAAGCAATATATGATAGATGGGGTAGTAGAGGCAGGATGCGATGAGGCGGGACGAGGATGCCTTGCGGGGCCTGTAAGTTGCGCTGCCGTAATTCTTCCGCCAAACTTTAGCAACGAACTTCTTAACGACTCGAAACAACTCACGGAGAAGCAGCGCGATTTGTTGCGCCCTGTCATTGAGCGAGAGGCTCTCGCATGGGCGGTTGTGATGGTGGAACCGGAAGAAATAGACCGCATCAACATTCTCAATGCCTCTATTATCGGAATGCAACGCGCTCTCGATGCTCTTGGCATAGTGCCTGGACATGTCATTGTGGATGGCAACAGGTTTCGTCAATGGCGCGATATCCCTTACGACACAGTGGTGAAAGGAGATGCTACTTATATGAGTATTGCTGCAGCTTCTGTGCTTGCCAAGACTTATCGCGATGAACTGATGCGAGACCTTGCCCAATCTTATCCGGGCTATGGTTGGGAACGAAATATGGGCTATCCAACTCGCGAGCATCTAGAGGCGATACTTAGTCTCGGCATCACCGACATACATCGTAAATCCTACGCACCCTGTCAGCCTCGCCTTTTCTGATAAAATAGTCGCACAATCCGAATTGGATTCTGCAACTTGTCGTACTCAGAACTGTGGTCGAACCGGTACGTATTTCACCACTGGTGCCTTTTGATATACACAGCCGGCGCGTCAAAAAAAATAGTCGCACAATCCGAATTGGATTCTGCGACTTGTCGTACTCAGAACTGTGGTCGAACCGGTACGTATTTCTCCACTGGTGCCT